>CAYFOH010000051.1:0-1832 GCA_964344755.1 uncultured Methanosarcinales archaeon | reverse complement strand
CGTCATGCCACTGGTGTGTCACCAGTGGTAGCAATTCACTAGAATTCAATTGACTAATTAGCAGGAAATTTGCCTATTTTTGATTTTTTTCTTTTAGCGTTTATTCTTTCAACATACCAAGGATGAACAGCAATTGCTGCAATTTCATCGTAGAACTCTTTGCAATCAGGAAAACTAAAGATTCCTTCAACAACTTCTTCTAACTTGACCATTCTTTAGCAAACAAACTGTTAAAGTAATTTACAAAGTGTGGTGCTTCTACCCAAATCGCTGAATCATAACTTTCGTGAGTTTTTTGGTCTCCTGTTAGGAATAATAAAATTTCACTATTATCTACAACACAAAAACGAGCTGCATTTTCTCCTTTAGGTTTAATTTCAGCAAAGTCAGTAAAGTTTTCTAAGATTTTTTTATTAGTTTGTTTTGGTACTACAATTTTAATTTCTACTCCTTTTTTAGAGGCTCTTTTAAGATGATTTTTAAGAACGTCACTTTTTCTCTCTATGCCTTCGTGTGTGGTCATTAAAGTTACACTCTCTTTAGCTCTTTTAATCATGGAAACTAAATGGTCATAAACTTTGTCTCGACCTCTAAAAGAACCTGAACGGTCTGTAGGATCAATTAATTCTATTCCTTTGTTATGTAAAGAGCTCAACTCTTCTAATAAAGAACTATCTTTTAATTTAGTTAATACTTGGTCTCTAGCTGCTGCTTCTTCTTGAATTTTTTTTTTAACTCTTTCTACAACTTCGTGTGGAGGCACAGCCAAATATTTAATCGGTTTCCCAATTTTCACCATAATGAAACCTTTTTTTTCAAGTGATTCTAGTACATCATATGCTCTACTTCTTGGTACGCTAGATATGTCAGATAGCTCTCCTGCTGTAGAAACTCCTCTAGACAATAGTGATATCCATAGCTTACTTTCGTAGGAATTTAAGTTAAAATCTTTCAGTCTTTTCAAAAAATCTTTTTGAACAATCATTTTTTTATAATCCTCCATAAGGATCTATCTTCTCTGTTATGTAGGCTTAAATGTAAGTGTTTTATAAAGGTTTTGGTAATTTTGTCATCGAAGAGTACTAACTAATTTGGATTAAATGAAATACTACTTTAAGAAAAAAAAAGGTTAAAGAAAAACCATATGTTTTTTGACACGGGTATGGACGTTAGTAAGCGCATGCTGAATACCTCGTTACCTTGGTACTTACACACCGCTTCTATCAAACCGCTCTTATTGCGATGTCCTGAGGAGTCTCTTTTTAAGGTATGCTTCGTGCTTAGATGCTTTCAGCACTTATCACTTATGGCGTAGCTGCCCGGCGTACCTTATCAGATAACCAGTCGACCAGTGGCCACGAACCTTCGTTCCTCTCGTACTAAAAGGTCCTTCCTTTCAGATACCAAAACACTTCCAGTAGATATCAAACAAACTGCCTCACAGCGTTCTGAACCCAGCTCACGATCCCTTTTAATGAGTGAACACCTCCACCCTTGGTAGCTTCTGCACCACCAGGATAGGAAGAGCCGACATCGAAGTAGCAAACCGCGCCGTCGATTTATTCTCTTGTGTCCAAAATGAACACAAAGTACGAACTCTCGGGCGCGACAACTCAGTTATCCCCGGAGTAACTTTTCAGTCATCCCTCAGCCTCATTAAGAAGCTAGAGGGGTTCGCTAGGCCACACTTTCGTGTTTGAAAATCTTTATGTTTGAAGTTCAATCAGGCTAACTTTTGCCCTTACACTCTTCTGTGGATTTCTAAACCACATGAGTTAACCATTGGGCGCTATTGATATCTTTTCAACAGCGTGCCACCCCAGCCAAACTGT
>CAYFOH010000050.1:0-1856 GCA_964344755.1 uncultured Methanosarcinales archaeon | reverse complement strand
AAGAACTACATTTATTTATATTTCTACGGCTATCACATTAGCGGTAATATTTTTAGTTGGTTTCTTTTTTCTCAATTATGGGTCTAAAAGCGAGTTTACATCTTCATCAGGAAAGCGATGTAAGGAGTTTGTGTTTAAGGTCGATAAGGAAGATGGAAAACGTATTGATGAAATCATTTCAACAATGGCTACGACCTCAACAATTGGTTTAGCATTTAAATCGAGTCACTTGAAAGAATTAGGCGCTATTTTAGACAAGCACGTTCCTCCATTTGAGTTTTTAGCTTATATATTCTCACATCCCAAGCTCGTAAAGGATATGGCTATTATTCAAAAGAGCGGATTTAAGTATAATGGTTTTGTTGAAGGCTTACAAAAGAATATGCTTATCGAATATGAAGGAGGGTGCTTTTTTTTACGAGCGAAGGGGTTTGCTAAATACCTTAAACTCGATGAAAAGAAAGTGATTGATTCACTCAAAAAATCGATAGAGCTTGCAAAAACTAAAAATGATAATAGAGCTTTTAAAGGGTTTGTAAATTTATTGATTCAAGAAAAACTATAGTTATCTACTCAGGTGACTAATCATTAAATCATTTTCTTGAATTTAGAGTCGTTTTATTAGAAACTCCTTGAAACACATAATTTCAAGGAGTTATCTATGAGTCATCCTAAAGGCAATGTACCAACCCACATTCAACCAAAAAAGTTCCATCATCCATCACAAAATCGAATCATATTAATTCTAAGTGAACTTGAAGATCCACGTAAACCTTCATGTAACTTTCAACACTCTTTAGTTTCAATTCTCTTTATCTCCTTAATGGGCATATTATGTGGTGCAAAAGATTGGGAAGAAATTGTACAGGCAGCTCATGGAATGAGTGATTGGATCAGTAAATATGTCGATATTTCATCAGGCATTCCTTCTAGCCAAACTTTAAAACGTGTTATTAGTCTCATACCTACTCAATCTTTAGGAAGTTTACTGGAAAACTTAATGTCGACCTTTGCTTCCTTACAAGAAGATATAATTGCAATTGATGGCAAAACTCTCCGTGGTAGTCGTGGTTGGAATGAAAAAGATAAACCTCTTCATTTATTGCATGCATGGAGTACGGAATGCGGAATTTGTTTAGGACAAGTATCAGTTGATGAAAAATCTAACGAAATAACAGCTTTTCCAAAACTTATAGATTCTCTAGAGCTTAAAGGAGCAATTGTCACAACAGATGCCTTAAATACACAGAAAAAAGCAGCTATTGCAATTACCCAGAAAGGAGCAGACTATGTATTACCAGTAAAAGAAAACCACAAAGGGCTTTATGAAGATATTCAATTGCTTTTCAAAGAAGGGGATCAAAAGGAATTTATTGGAATAGATGCAGCAAAGATTGAGAGTTTAGATAAATCTGCTGGCCGGGTTGAAGAGCGTTGTTATGAGGTTATGGATATTGAAAATCTCGAATCTGCGAAAGAATGGGCAGGTTGTTTAAGTGTAGGACGAGTTACTCGAAAAAGAAGTAAGAAAGGGAAAAGCTCAGTTGAAGTCTGTTTTTACATAACTAGTTTAGATTTAGATGTTGAAAGGTTTGCAAAAAGTGTGAGGTGTCACTGGGGAGTGGAAAATGGGCTGCATATGATCCTAGACGTTGTTTTTAATGAAGATAAACATCGTTATCAAGACAAGATTGGAGCTGCAAATTTATCCTTATTGAGAAAGGTAGCTTTAGGAATATTGACTAAGGATACGACGCTGAAATGTGGAAAAGCAGCGAAGCAAATGCGAGCTGCTACCTCTAGTGACTATCGAGAACATCTTTTAAAAAATTGCTTTTAATGATTAGTCACCTGTT
>CAYFOH010000049.1:0-1865 GCA_964344755.1 uncultured Methanosarcinales archaeon | reverse complement strand
TCATGCCACTGGTGTGTCACCAGTGGTAGCAATTCACTAGAATTCAATTGACACTTGACAAACCACTCTTGGAGGATTGATAAAATGGCTACAGAACTTACATCACTGGAAGCATGCCTATATAATGGAATGTTAACATTTGTACAAAAACTATCGGATAGTGTACCTGGTGGTCATTATGAACTGACTACAAGAAGATATGATAGATGTCGTGGTATGTGGTTCTCTGTTACCGGACCAGGTTTACCACCAGACCATAATAATGGTGATAAGAGATGGGAATTATATAGTTCAAATGGTGAAATCCGAGTGCCTACTGGTGAAGGTAATGAGCATAATAAACTCTTAAGTGATTTTCTTAGCGATTATCTTATAAAAGACGTACCTAAAATTAAAAATAAATCTATTCCCGGGTAAGAAGAGTGATTTTTAACATTTTTCTTGTGCCCATACACCCTATTCTTTCTTCTTTTTGTGCCCGTAAGTTCTTACTTGGTCAATAATCAATCTTAACATCCGAGCAACATATTCCTTAAACTTGTCTTTATCAGCTTCTTCTAAAGTCATATAGTATTCTTCTCGTTTCTCAAATGGGATAAAAAACATTGGATAGCCATTTTTGATAAGAAGCCAATTCATAATAGCACGAGCTGTTCTTCCATTTCCATCCTCAAATGGATGAATCCAAGTAATTTTAGCATGAATCATGGTTGCCAATTCAAACGGATGAAGTTTATTTTTGTTTGCACTGTACCATTTATACAAATTCAATAAGTGTTTCTTAACTTCTTTGTTTGGCGGCGGAATATGTTTAGAACCCTCAATTTTTACATCAAAAAATCGTATTCTTCCACCATAAACAACATCGGTATTTTTAGTTAAAATACCATTTACTTTCTCTAAAAGTTTGTTGTTTAATTCTCCTTTGTACGACTTTAAGTATTCTAAACACTCTTTCCCATTGACTGCTTCATGATAATCAGACGCTAGCACACCGGATGGAATAACTTTGTCCTTGAGAATAAGCGCAGTTTGCCGTAAAGTAAGCCTATTTCCTTCAATGGCATTAGTGTTATATGTGAATCTGATTACAAAATCATCATAAAACTTCTTTCTAATACTTTCAGGAGTTTTCTTTACCCAATCTTTATAACTCTCCTTTAGATCCTGTAATGTCTCAGCATCTTCACTTGAAAGATAGGAATATTCTGATTTTGTTAAGCCTTCTTTTTTCGCTCTTTTCTCAATCTCCTCTGCGTGCTTTTTAATCTCTGCTTTAGTTGGCTTCTTATCTCCAATATAAATCCTAATCTTCTTCCATCTGTTGATATCTATCCTGATGTTTTTTGTAAGATAATAATACTCTTTATTCCCTCTTTTGATAGTCTCAACGTAGGTCATATATTATATATGGGCACACTACTATTTAAATATTTCGTCAAAATGTGCACGTAAGTATTTGAACGGGGCGGAATTTTTTAACTGAACTAATCTATGTCTTAACTGAATTTTAAGACGCGCGGGAAAAACTTTTCGGACGAAATTTTCCCACACTACGTATGGGAAAAGAAACTAACAGCGATTATCCGGTTCGGAACGACCGCTTTCGGCTATTTCGCCAAGCGAAATTCGTTCCTCTCCCAAATTGGCTACGCCAACTTCGGTTAATCGCGATGTTAGTTTCAATTTATTTTCTCGCCTTGCAGGTGCATACGCTGTTGCTATTTCCGAAGATTTAAAGCCATGTCACTTTCGTTTATACGACCTAACCAAAAAGACTAATCAATCACTACGTGATTAATTCTAACAAAGTATAAGATGTAATTTCCACTGGTGTTTCACCAGTGGTGCTGGCAAATTCTTAA
>CAYFOH010000048.1:0-2926 GCA_964344755.1 uncultured Methanosarcinales archaeon | reverse complement strand
TCTTAAGAATTTGCCAGCACCACTGGTGAAACACCAGTGGAAATTACATCTTATATCTGTCTTCACCGGTAAAATCCCCCTGACTAAAAAGCTGTACAGGAAATTACTAGAAGGAGACTATGTTTCTCTAAATTGTTAATGGTAAGAATTCCACAATTTTTATAAGGTTTCTATTAGCTCTCCAAAGAATGAGAGAGTGGGTAGTAGTTCCAGCTTATAATGAGGCTGAAAATATTGTTGATGTTATTAATGATATAAGGAAATATACTAACAATGTTGTCGTGGTTGATGACGGATCTAAAGATAATACTGCTCAAAGACTAGAAAAATTAGGAGTAAACGTCATTAAGCATAAAATTAATTTGGGAAAGGGAGCTGCCCTTAAGACAGGGTGTGATTATGCTTTAAGACAAGGAGCTGGAAAAATAACTGTTATTGATAGTGATGGCCAACACGAACCAAAAGACTTGCCCAGATTTTGGCAAGCTTTAGAGCATAAAGATATTATTTTTAGCTATAGACAAAAATATAAGGATATGCCGATGGTGTTAAAATTTGGTAACAATTTCATTAATAATGTCATTGCTTTATTGTTTGGTGTTAGGGTGAAGGATAGCCAGTGTGGATATCGAGCCTTTACAGCAGATGCCTACAAAAAAATAAGGTGGAAGGCCACTGACTATTATATGGAAACAGAAATGATTATTAATACTGGTAAAAATAAATTGAATTACGGTCAGTTACCAATTAAGACAATTTATGCTGATAAATATAAAGGGACAACAGTTCTCGATGGAGTTAAAATCGTTATGAAAATATTGGGGAGGAGATTAGTACCATGAGCACAACATTTTGGATACAATTTATTGGAGTTATTTTCGGGTCAGCAATGCTTTACTTTACTTTCGTTAAATTCAAAAGAAGAGAATTAAGTGAACTGGAGCTTACAGCCTGGTTTGTAGGCTGGGTGATGCTTATTCTGGTTGCTATTATACCTTCAATAATAGATTTTATTATAGAACCTCTTAACTTTTATAGGAGACTAGACTTCTTTGTGGTTCTAGGATTTTTTATACTACTTGGGTTAAGCTTCTACAATTATAGTGTTACCAAAAAAATGGAGAGAAAACTTGAAATTTTTGTAAGAAGAGAAGCCTTGAAAAAGAAAAGATGAAGATTCTTTTTGTTTGTGAAAACTATTTGCCCCACTATGGGGGAGCAGAAGTAGTTTTTAAAAATCTGGCTGAAAGATATGTTAAAGAAGGTCATGAGGTAGTTTTAGTCACACACCGCTTACCAGAAACTAGAAAAGAAGAAATAATTGGTGGAATTAAAGTTATCAGAATAAATTGCTTAAATTCCAGGTACTGGTTTAGTTTTCTGGCTATACCTAAGGTTTTAGAGTTAGCTAAGTGGGCTGATGTTATTCAAACCACAACCTTTAATGGGGCCCCTCCTGCTTGGGTTGCCAGCCTCATTAGAAGGAAACCAGTGGTTTTAACTGTTCACGAGGTTTGGATAAACAAATGGAGACAAGTTACAAGGTATCCTTGGTGGAAATGTGCCGTACATAATCTTCTTGAACGTTGTATTTACTTTTTACATTATGATAAATACGTTTGTGTTTCACATGCAACTAAAAATGACCTAATTAAAGTTGTCAATAAAAAAAAAATTGAAGTTATTCATAATGGCTTTGATTATAATTTTTGGCAACCTGAAAATTTTAAGAAAATAAATTTAGGGGAAGGATTTGTTTGTTTTGCTTGGGGTAGACCTGGACCTACAAAAGGCTTTGATGTGTTAATTAAAGCCTTTCCGTTGATAAGAAGAAGAATTAAGTCAGCCAAGTTGATTTTAATGTTTGGGTCAGTCTACAAATATCAAAACGAATATCAACAACTTAAAAAGTTAGTTAGAAAATTGGGTTTGGAAACAGATGTCCAAATTATTGATTCTGTACCTTATGAAAAGTTAGGTAATTATATTAAATCAGCTGATTGTGTGATTATTCCTTCAAAAGCTGAAGGTTTTGGTTACGCCGCTTTAGAAGCCTTGGCTGTAAATGATAAAGTGGTAGTAAGTGACGCTGGTTCTTTACCAGAAGTTGTAACTGGGGAATTTCAAATGTTTAAAAACGGAGATAGTAAAGATTTGGCAAAGAAAGTAATATTAATTTCTCTTGGAGAATATATTTCTACTTCTAAGAAAAAGTTTGATTGGAGCGAAAGTGTGAGAAAATATTTAGAAATTTACAGCTCATTATCTTGAACATATTCTTTGTTTTCCCTAATAGCAATGTAAGCTTTCTGTAATTCTCTACCTAAATAAGCTGCATGGTCCATCCTTGATATCAATCCTTTTTTTATGATTGTTTGATAAATCTCTAACGGTTTTTTTCCTACGACTTTATATTCTATTTTATTTCTAAATTTGCAGTAAGCAACCTCAATGTTTTTGTTTCTTCTGTTGATTCTTATTAAAAAATAACCTTTTTTGTCTAAAATGAATTCTTTTTTATCATCGTATTTGGCACTTATTAGTTTAGTAGAATCTTTTATTTTGTTTGAAACAAGGACTGCTTTACTTTTTTTATCTAGAATTTGTAAGGCATTGACTGGGCATGATAAAGCTGCCTTTTTTAGTAATTGCAACTGTTTGTTGTTTACCTTAGATATTAAAGAATGAATATTTTTTCCTTCTTTTGAACCTTTTAAGATTGCTTTTTGATCAGCAAAGGCAAAATATTCCGGAGCTATCTCTAAACACTTCTTAGCGCCAATACATTTCTTCTTATTGTACCTAATTTTAATTTCTTTCATAACTCGTTAGAGAAGAATTTGTTATGTTTTTTATAAAACTTGCCAAAAATTGGCGCTGTCCAGAAAGTCATAAAAATGTATACTGGCTAGTTTTTGAATTATGA
>CAYFOH010000047.1:0-3000 GCA_964344755.1 uncultured Methanosarcinales archaeon | reverse complement strand
AAACGTTCTAAGTAAGCATGCATATTTAACTCAGAAACGACCTTTTTTAAAAAACCTTTTACCAAATCTTTATAAAAGCAGTTTATTATTTCTTTCAAATGGCAGCCATAAATGCTACTGAAAAACTGAAATTAAAGAAATTTATTAAAGAATTGAAGAGCCATAAGGCTCCTCACACCGAGTTTGTTTCAGTTTATGTGCCTAAAGATTATGATATTATCAAAATAATTCAACACCTAGCCGAAGAACAAGGAACCGCTTCTAATATTAAATCTGCTTCCACCAGAAAAAACGTCCAAAATGCTTTGGAAAAAATGATCCAGCATTTAAGAAACTTTAAACAGACACCAGAAAACGGCCTAGCTGTCTTCTGTGGCAATGTGGCTGCAGGGGAAGGTAAACAAGATATTAGGATCTGGAGCGTTGAACCACCAGTACCTCTAAAAGCCAGAATTTACCGTTGCGATAAAAATTTTCTTACTGACATGTTAGAAGAAATGTTAATTGACCATATGGTTTATGGTTTGGTTGTTGTTGATCGAAGAGACGCTACACTTGCCTTACTTAAAGGAAAAACAATTGTTCCAGTAAAAAAAACGCATTCTGAAGTTCCAGGTAAGTTTAAGGCTGGAGGTCAGTGTTTAGATAGACACACGGAAGTTTTAGTTGAAGATGATGAAACTGTTTTACTTAAAAACCTAAAAATAGGGGACACTGTTATCAGCTATGATTTTGATGAAGAAAAGTTAGTAGAATCTAAAATAGTTGACAAATGGAGTGTTAGAAAAAATTTAACTTATGAGATTGTTACTGATGATAGTAGCGTTAATTCTTCAGGTGACCATTTGTTTTTTGTTGATAGAGATGGAGTAGAAGAAGTGCCGGCTGAAGAGCTAAAAGTTGGTGATTTACTTATCGCTCAAGATGGTAGAAGAAGCAAAATTATTGAAATCAATGAAGAGAAAGGCATGATTGAACTAATTGATATTTCTGTAGAAGCAGAAAACTTCATAGCCAACGGTATTGTTGTTCATAACTCAGCCCAAAGGTTTGCTAGAATTAGAGAAGGTGCTTATAAGGACCACTTCAAAAAAGTAGCCGAACATATGAAAGAACAATATTTACCTTTAGGTAATAATCTTAAAGGAATTATTATTGGCGGCCCAGGAACCACTGTTAACAATTTTTTAAATAAGGATTATATTACCGGTGATTTAAAAAGAAAAATAATAGGGACTAAAGACCTTTCTTATACAGGGGAAATTGGCTTACAAGAACTTTTAGATAAGTCAGAAGATTTGTTAGCTAGTGAAGAAATTGCTACTGAGAAAAAAATTATGAACGATTTTTTCAAACAAATGCAAGAGAATATGAACAAAGTTACCTATGGTGAAGCTGCTACTCTTAAAGCCTTAGGCATGAACGCTGTTGATATATTGTTGATATCTGAAGTTGTACCCGATGATAAGCTAGAAATGCTTGAAGAAAAAGCAGAACAAGGAGGTACAACTGTCCATGTCATTTCTACAGAAACTAGAGAAGGTAAACAGTTACAAGACTTAGGGGGGATTGCAGCTATTTTAAGATTTGAGGTGGAATAAAAAATGACAGATGATGTAAAAAATTTAAGTTTGTGGAGACTTGTTTATAATATTCAAAGGTTGTCTCCTAGAATTCCTAGTGAAGCTAAAGATAAACTAAGGGAACTAGTTGAGGATGGAGAAATAGATGTTAATACTAGATTAGGATATGAAATTCTCCCAGAACACGAAGGAATTATTTATGATAACGAAGCTTACTTTTCTAAACTTGAAAGAGTAAATGAATTGTATCAATAATTAAAAAGAAGACGTGACGAGTATCTAAATAAGTAATTTTTTCAAATGAACCTAATTCAGCAATCCTACCAAAGATTATTTCCTAATAGAGATTTTAATTACCAGACCAAATTAGAATATAATAGAAGGCTCTCTCCCTTTAATGCCAACATTATGTTGTATGGTAAGCTTCTTACTGTCAAAATGAACTTACAGTGGAAAAACGTTGATGAAGAAATTAAAATCGGTTTGATCCAGCATCTTCTTACACGAATTTTTAAAAGTAAACGAAAGACAGTCAACATTGATTTTTATCATAACTTCCTTAAAAACATTCCTGACATTACCCCAAAAACTAAATCTGATCCACATTTAGAAAAATCGTTTTTGAGAATTAATGAACAATTTTTCTTCAACCAGATGGAACAACCAAATCTTACTTGGGGGAGGAAGTCTCTTAGAAAATTAGCACACTATAATCTACAAAGCGACACTGTTGTCGTATCAACTATTTTTAAGAATGCTCCCTTAGAACAGCTAGATTATATTATGTACCACGAACTCCTTCACAAGAAGCATAAGTTTGAACAAAAAGGGACTAAAAGCTGTTACCATACTAAAGCGTTCAAAGAAGACGAAGCTAAATTCCCTAAACTAAAAATGATTGAGAAAGAAATTTCGTGTTTAGTTAGAAGTCAGAAAAAGCCCACTTATAAAAAGAAAGGGTTACTTAATTTTTTTTTAAGATAAGAAATAAGGCCTTGGTTCTTCTTTACCTTCAACAGTTAGTGTTTGACAATCGTAAACAGAAAGGCCCAAATTAACAAATTCTTGAGCCACTTCATCAACTAAAGATCTTGGTACTAAGGTTAGAGACCTAATAAAACCTGGTTTTTTAAGTCTGGCAGTTCCTTTAAGGTAAACTGTTCCAATATAATCTCTTCCTACATAAAGCATAAAATATTCTTTTTTTTCAAATACTTGGAACGATCTTGTTTTGTTTCTTCTTTTTAGTATATCAACTAAAGTCGGACCTACTTTACGGTCAGCTCTCTCCATGATTTCTAATAATTCTTTTTTTTTTATCATTTTTTACGTGTGCTTTATGTGATTACTTTCTCTGTGCGACTCCGCCGCTTGGAACTACTTGAAAGCAAAGCTTTCTAGTCTAGTGAAAGCTAAC
>CAYFOH010000046.1:0-3056 GCA_964344755.1 uncultured Methanosarcinales archaeon | reverse complement strand
GCGTCATGCCACTGGTGTGTCACCAGTGGTAGCAATTCACTAGAATTCAATTGACGAAGAAAACCTAGGTTGTTGGGATGTTTAGTTTTAGGTTCGGAAGAGAACCAACCTAGATGTTTTTCTAAACCAGCCATTTTAGTTTTTAACAAAAACCTCTTCCTGTTTTTCAACTGCATCTAAAACAATCTGCGCAATTTCTGGACGCATAAACCATTCTGGTGGCCTTTCTCCACTTTCAAACATTTTTCTAGCTTGCGTTCCACTGATATGCAATTGGTCTTCCTCTTCAAGGTAAGGGTAGTCTTTGGCTTCGACGTGTTTTTCTAGTTTTTTGGAGTAAAAAACTTTATCAAACCTAACTGGAACTATTCCCAAATCAGGAAATCTTTCAAAGATATTGTGTGAAGCTTTTGGATGATAAAAATCTTTAACTCCAGTATGGTCTCTGCCAACAATAAAATGACTACAACCAAAATTTTTTCTACATAGGGCTGTAAACAAAGCTTCTCTTGGTCCAGCGTACCTCGAGTATGTACAGAACGTTCCAAAGATAGCTGTGTTTTTTGGATAGAAATTTTCAATCATTTTCTCGTAGGCTTTGACAATATACTTAGCATTGAAATCTCCCTGCTTTTTCTTACCTACAACAGGATGAACAAACAGGCCATCACAGTTAGTCCTTTGTAAGGCAGTCATTTGTAAGAATTCATGGCCTCTGTGGATAACATTCCTGGTATGAAAACCTACCACTTTTGACCAGCCTCTTTCTTCAAAAAGATGTCTGGACTGTTTTGGTGTAAGTTCAAACTCTTTATGTTCAGAATTTCTTCTCTTAATTAAACTAATTTTACCCCCTAATAAAATGGGATTCATTTGATTTACAGCTTTAACTCCGGGATGTTCTTCGTTATTTGTAGAGTACATTTTAATGGACATGTTTTGTTTATCGAAGTTATATTTTTCTTCTAAGTGTAATAAAGCCATCACTCCTTTTTCTCCAACTAAGGCAACCTCCTGGCCCACACTTAGTTTTGCAGCCTCTTCTTGCGTTACGTCTAGAACTATAGGCATGGGCCAGATAGTTCCATCAGCTAGACGCATATCATCCAAAACTGTAAGAAAATCTTTTTCATTCATGAACCCTTCGATAGGGCTATAGGTGCCCAAGGCGATTTGTTCTACGTCCATTTGTTTATTTTGGTTAAGTTTAATTTGTGGTAATTTATCCACGTAAATAGCTTCGGGTAGAGTTTTTAACATTCGGTTTACTAGTTTACCTCCATGCGGGGGAACTAGAGATGAAGAAATCTCAGTACTTGTCAAATAATTCTTCTCTAGTAGTTTCTGTACGAAGCTATCTTCTTTCTGGTCAAAATGTTCTACATCAATAGCTAATTGAGAGTGCATAATTAATTTATTAAGCATGTTAATACAGGCCATGGGGTATTTCCCAATAGCTGTTTCTCCAGCTAAAGTTAATCCATAAGCTCCATCAACTATGGTATTAATGATGTCATGAACCTCAGCTCTTGTTGGTTTACGTTTTTCTGTCATTGTTTCTAGCAAATTTGTAGCAACAAAAACAGGAGTGTTGTATTTTTTGGCTTTGTTTAGAATAATTTTTTGGGTGAACGGTATTTTTTCAATAGCAATTTCTTTGCTCAAATCGCCCCTATCAATTAACAAATAATCAGATTTCTTAGTAATTTCGTCAAGATTTTCTAAAGCGTCAGTACATTCAACTTTAGAAATAATTTTCATGGTGTTTTGGGTTGCCCTTCTTACTTCTTCTACTGCTTTGCCAGATCTCATGAACGAAGCTGCAATATGGCCGATGCCTTCTTCTAAACCAAGGTTAATAGACTGATAATCTTTTTCAGATAGAGTTGGAAGGGTAATAGTTCTTTCAAATGCTGGGTGGATAACAACTCCTTTGTTTCTTCCTACTTCTCCTCCTGAAACAGCACGAGCCAAGATATAGCCGTCATGTAAAGTAGAGGTATCAGAAACAGTTAATGCTAAGGTGTCAAAATCAACTTGGATAATGTCTCCTACTTCTAGTTGCTCCACAACAAAACTTGGCTTTAAAGATAGTTTAGTATTGTCTCCTACAATTGGTTCTGCATAAATTTTGATAGTTTGGTTTTCTTCTAAATAGACTTTGTTTGTACTTAAGTAACCAGTTCTTATTTGCGATCCTTCGGTGTCTATGATGAACGGTATATCTACTTTTTTAGCCATTTTTATGGCTTGTTTTAGATCATCAATACTAGAGTGGGACATGTTGATTCTAACAAAGTCAACGCCTTTATCCTTAATTTTCCTTAGATCTTCTTCGGTGTTAGTTGAAGGTCCAAGAGTGACAATAATTTTTACTTTTTTTTTCATTAGTTAAACACCTCGTTTTTCCATCTATTTCTCTTTAAAATTCATTTAAATGTGTTATGGAAACAAAATTAAGAAGAGAACTTGTTAAGGGATACATTTTCGTAGCTTAATGTGAAACCTTTCTGTTTATATTCTACTGTACTTACACCTGTGTTTCCTAAAACCTTTCCATTAAAGGTTCTTGAAAATGGTTCAACACTAAAGATAGGGCACTTTCCTACTCTATACATAGTCCCGCTTTGATGGGTATGAGCTGTAAATATTCCTACTGCTTTTTCATAAGAGTCAATTAAACCTAACAGTTCTTTTGCATTTTCTACTAAAGCTGTATTTTTTCTAGACGCATGTAAGGGCCCGACTGATTCTTCTATGACAGGATAATGACCCATAACGATAACCGTTTCAGAATCTTTAAGTTCTCTTTCTAGCCAGCTTAGTGTATTATCAGATACGACTACTCTTGTGGGGCCAGGTTTGCTAATAATATATTCTGTGTCATGGAGAAGAAGAGTTACGTCTTTAAGGTCTAATCTACTGTTTCCTTGATGGCCCCCAGCTTTAAACAAATCCTCTTTTGGTAGAGTAATATCATGATTTCCGTAAATAACGCCTACTTGTGTTTCAATCTCTTCAATATCGACGTTGCACCGATAATATCATGTTTTGGC
>CAYFOH010000045.1:0-3115 GCA_964344755.1 uncultured Methanosarcinales archaeon | reverse complement strand
GTTGGTTAAACCCATATTCTGGATTTTATCCAGGTCTCATTTGGGACAGCACTGGAAAAATTAGATGACTCTTAGGAAGAAAGGATTATGATGTTACTTGTTGGATTAGCTATTTTTCTTGAAGACTTTTTTCTTTAAATCACTTTTTCCTGTCCAATCTAAGGCATGTTCAAGAACTTCTTCAATTTTGGTTACTGGTATAACCTTAATCTTACTTAACTTCTCCTTCTTTATAACAATATCTTGTAGGTTAGATTTAGGCACAATAACCGTTTTAATTCCTACTTCAATAGCGGCTTCTACTTTAGAAGAGACACCACCAACAGGTAAAACTTCACCTCTTACAGATAATGATCCAGTCATAGCAATATCCTGCTTAACTGGGATTTCTTTAAGGGCTGAAATGATCGAGGTTGCTACGGCAATAGAAGCAGAGTCTCCTTCAACTCCTTCATAAGTTTGTAAAAATTGTACGAAAATGTCCCTGGTTTCTTTAATATCTTCACCAAAATAACGCATTACAGTAGCTGAAACGTTTTTAACAGCTTCTTTAGCAATTTCTCCCAATTTACCCGTAGCAATTATTTCGTTCTTTTTTCCACCATGCGTAACTTCGCTTTCGATTGGCAAAAGAATTCCAGAATAGGCTGTACCGCTGCCAATCACGGCCAAACCATTAACTCTTCCTACTTTTTTTCCTTTAGTGATAATAACTTCGTACTCTTTCTTTCTTTCGATGTGCTTGTCAGCAATTTGTTGTTCTAGAGGTCTGGACAAGACTTTTGCTTTACTAACATGTTCTGTGCCCACTAATTCTGAGCCATCTTCTTTAGCTAGGTCACCGGCAGCTCTAACTAAACCGCCTAATCCCCTTAAGTGTAATGTTAAATGGCCTTTTCTGTTAGCTCTTCTTTTAGCTTCTTCAATAATATCATTAATGGCTTCTAAAGAAAAATGTGGAATCTTGCCATCTTCTTTTTTTACTTCTTGGGCTATAAAACGGGCTATCTTTAGCCTGTTCTGCTTAGTGTCTGGCATGGTTTCGTTCATATAAACTTCATAACCGTAGCCTCTAATTCTTGATCTTAGGGCTGGATGCATATGTTTGATGGTGTCTAAATTACCAGCTGCAATTAAAACAAAGTCACAAGGCACAGGATCTGTTCTAACCATAGCTCCAGAAGAGCGTTCTGATTGTCCAGTAATTGGGAAAACTTTTTCTTGTATTGCGGACAAAAGTTCTTGTTGTGTTCTAGGGTGTAAAGTGGCAATTTCATCGATGAATAAAACACCTTTGTTAGCTTTATGAATCATTCCCCCCACTACTCTTTGGTTGGCTGGTGTTCCCAAACCCCCACTTTGTAAAGGATCGTGAAGTACATCTCCAAGTAATGCCCCTGCATGTGCTCCCGTTGCGTCGAAGAAAGGCGCCTGTTTTTTACCAAAATTGTCGACAATTAGTTTTGGTGAAATGCCTTGGGACATTTTGAACATTCTTGGTCCCATACTTAACATGATGGCGAATGCTGCCAAAAAAAGCATACCACCTAAAAAAAAGGCAGTGAACATTAAGTCTGATTGATACTTGTAGCGTACCCACCAGGGTGCAACTAGTGTAAAAATGGCTACAATGAATAAAAGAAAATTGTTACTTTTGAAAACTTTTTTTGCGTCTAACCCATATTTTTTAACTTCTTCTCTACCCTGTCCTGCTGGCATCTCTTGAATTAAAGGGTTGTTTTCATCGTTGACGTTTGGAAATGCTAAAACATCTTTAAGGTCTGATTTTGGAAGAAGTTCTGCAAGAGCTATTCCTAACATTGATTTTCCTGTTCCTGGTTCTCCAATCAATAAAACATGTCTTCTCTGTTGGGCGGCTTTTTTTATAATTTCAACAGCTTGGTCTTGTCCGACAACTTGGTCGACAGTTTTTTGAGGAACCTTAAGATTTTTTGTAGATTTCAATTTTAGACTTAACTTCTAAAGACCATTTAAAAATATTGTGGAGAAATTATTGATTTATTTAAGTTTAATCTTAATGTCAGCAAACGCCTTTTCTTGTTCTGTGACTATTTTTTCTTGGTTCTCTAGATGTAGTAAGGGAAGAAAGGTGTAAACTGTCTCTTTTTTGCCAGCTTTAGGGGGAAGTAATTTTTGAAAAGATAAGGATTTTTTCTTCTGTTTTTTTGTATAGTAATTTATTTTATGGAAAACGTCTCTTATTACCTCTCCAATATCAATTTTTCTTTTTGGTACAGTAAACTTTCTGGGTCTTTGTCGTTCTAAAAATCTTCTTTTAGAAGCCATGGCTCTTTGGAGAGCCTTAGTAAGGTCTTCAATAGAAACTTTTCTATTTCTAGGCTGTGGGTTTCTGGGGATTAATTGAAAAGTCTGCTTCTCTTTTTTCACTTCGTTATGTAATTCATCAAACAATTCTTCCTCTAAAACTTCTTCTTCTGTTTCGTTTATCAATTGATCTAATTGAGCAATGTCATTTTCAACTAAGTGGGTGGATTTTATCTTTAACAGAATAGCTGCAGCTAACAAAATTTTTCCGGAAATTCTAAAGTCATGTTCTTTCATGCCTTTAATTAATTCAATATATTTGTGGGTAAGTAAGGTAACGTTGATGTCCCAAGGATCCATTTGTTCTTCCTTAACTAAATCGTAAAGTAAAGTTTTCCAAGTAACATCTTCTTGTTGAAGAAGTAAATCAAAAATCCTTTGTTGCATTTCTTAATGGAATCAATTCTTGTTTTTAAATGTGTTTGTTTCTTCTTCATGGTTTTCATCATGTTCTTCTGGAGAATGGTCTTCAAATCCATCTCCATCATGATCATGGTTTTTTTCAAAGTGGCCAAGCTCAGTAGAACAACCTAGCAATAAAGCACTAAGAACTAAAATCAACAAAACAACAGTTTTTTTATCCATGGTTATGACCTCCAATAAAGATTAAACCGATCATAATAGCTAATCCTAAAATGAAAGCTGTTAAATGAAACAATGACTCTTTGAACCCACATTTTTTGTGTAGTTCGGGAACTAAATTTGTTCCAGCTATATAAGCTGTGATTTCTCCTGGTTTATTAACCAGGGGTGTAAATTTCTTAAAGAA
>CAYFOH010000044.1:0-5078 GCA_964344755.1 uncultured Methanosarcinales archaeon | reverse complement strand
ACTCGAAACAATATCATGCCAGTATACAAATTTATTCCATTTGGGACAGCACTGGTTTATTTGAATTTAAGACTAAAAATGAAGATAAAAAAAAAATCCCCTCTTCCGGATTCGAATTCACCAAGCCAGGAGTTTCCCTTAACTTTCCGGAGATCTCTCGGTAACGACTGATACTTTTTCATCCAAGCTAAATGCAAAGTCAAAAGCATTTCTACAGCCGAGCGTTCTAGCCACTGAACTAAGAGGGGCTAAACAGGTTAAATTTGATACCTATATTTAAATCTTATTGGCTGTCGTAATAAAATTCTTAATTTACCTCATAGACAACAGCTTTTTTTCCACCCATATAAGGTTGGAAGAGAATGGCTTTTACTGTGATTTTAAACTCGTAAGCTGTAAAATTTTGACCTTCTTCTAACCAACTACTTTCTCTTTCACCTAACCTAAGTTTAACCCTATCTTCCTCTATGTTATAAATAGTTAAAGAATAGTTTCCTAAAGTTACTTCATCACCTTGATCTAAAACTTGGGCCTTAGGCTTAGAAATCTTTTCTTCCATTGTTTCATTAACAACAGGTTCTTCGTTACAAGTATTATTACTACATCCATATTCACATTTTGTGCTGGTAATCCACTGGCAATCTTCTGTTTGTAAACCAACGTAGTAAGAACCTTTACATTTGTAACCTCTTTCACAGATTTTTGCCAAACATTTACCTTCATTACAACCTAGGCTGCAACTTTGGTTGTTAGCAATCGTACAATCAGCATTATAATAAATTCTAGAATTATTATTTTGACATTCCCAACCGATGTCACACGTTTCAAGGACCTCCTCTTGTACGGTTAGGTTTTCTTCGGGGACTATATTATTTTCTGCTGTACAAGCAACCAACAATAGCAATAGAATAATCATCAATCTCTTCATTAAAGTTTAAGGAAGTGTTTATGGTTTAAAATAATTTCTACCAAGAGTAATTATTTAGTTAGTTAATAAAAAGAACTAATTAGAAACCTTTTATTCTTGGCACTTCAAAAATATCACGGGTTTGACTAACAATTATTTCTAATTCAGCATCATTAGAATCATAAGCAATAGTGTTAGGATTATCACTCCTTTCTGAAGCAAAGGTCTCTACTGCTAATAATTTCTGCTTTTTCCAACACAGATGCCCACTCACTTCATAAAGACGTTTGGAAATGCCTCTAGATACTTCCAACTTAACCCTTCTACCATATGCGGCTAGCTCGTCTCTTACATAATCAATTGCTGTATAATCTTTCATCCTTTTACATTACCTATTGGTTTTAAGGCTACCACTCTTTTAGTTATTCCAGCTTTTTCTAAGGAGTCAACAACAGTTTCTATGTCCTTGTAAGCTTTACCTGCTTCTTCAGCTAAGCCACGATGTGTAACAGCGTGAACATAAATCCCTCGCTTTTCCATATCTTTTTGTAATTTAGCCCCATCAACTTCTCTTTTCGCAGCTGACCGACTCATAGTTCTTCCTGAACCGTGGGCGGTGCTGGAAAAAGTTTCATCTGCTTTATCTGTACCTGCTAAAAGATATGATCCTGTTTCCATGGAACCACCTAGAATTACTGGTTGCCCTACTTTAGCATAAGCTTTGGGTAAGTGGGCACATCTTGCAGGACCAAAAGCTCTGGTAGAACCTTTTCTATGAACCAAAAGTTCTTTTTCTTCACCGTCAACAATATGTTTTTCAAGTTTGGCAATATTGTGAGCTACATCGTAAACAAGTTTCATGTCCATTTCTTCAGCAGTTTTACCAAATATCCTACTAAAAACTTCTCTAATTCTATGAGTTATTACTTGCCTATTAGCAAACGCCATGTTAGCTGCGCAGGCCATCGCCTTATAGTAATCCTGCCCCTCAGGTGAATTAAAAGGAGCACAAGCAAGTTCTTTGTCTCGAATTTCTATGCCATATTTTGGCATAACTTCTAAGAATTTTCTTAAATAATCTGTCCCTATTTGGTGCCCAAAGCCCCTACTCCCACAATGAACCATAATTACTACTTGTCCAGGGCCAGTGATACCCATAGCTTTGGCTGCTTCTTTATCAAAAATGTTTCCTTCTTTCACAACTTGAATTTCTAAATAATGGTTACCTGAACCAAGAGTACCAATCTGGTTAAATCCTCTTTTAATAGCTTTTTCAGAAACTTTGGTAGGATCAGCCTGTTTAATTTTACCATTGTCTTCAATATTTTCAATATCTGATTCCCAAGCCAAACCTTTTTTTAAGCACCATTGAGCTCCATCTGCCATAACTTCTTTAAACTCTTCTTTACTTAATTGTACAGTACCTTTACAACCTACGCCGGCTGGGACTTTAAGGTACAGAGCATCAACTAGTTCCTTGATACGTGGTTGAACTTCATCTACAGTTAGGTTAGTAGTAATCAATCTCATTCCACAATTGATGTCGAAACCGATACCTCCTGGTGAGATAACCCCGCCTTTTTCAGGATCAAAAGCTGCTACTCCTCCGATTGGAAAACCGTAACCCCAATGTCCATCTGGCATACAGAAGGCATATTTTTGAATTCCAGGCAAAGTAGCTAAATTTGATACTTGATTAAAAACCCCTTCATCCATGGCGTCAATTAGTTCTTTTACAGCGATGATTCTTGCTGGAACTTTCATTCCTTCTTTGTAAGTAGTTGGTAGCTCCCAAGTAACTTCATCAATTTGTTTTAGTTCTGGTGGTGGACCTATTTTTTTTTCATGCATAGTATCAAATTTTCATCTAAAACTTATTTAAAACTTTCGTTAAGTTTGTTGTGTTTCCTACTTAGGTAGAATTAGTCTTATCATCACTTCCTTCCATAAATATCTTCATACCTTACAATATCACCTTCTTCATATTTACCTTTAAGAACCTCTAAAATCAAAGCAGGTTTCTCACCTAATCCTTTGAGTCTATGAGCATATCCTTGTGGGATAATAATATTGTCTCCTGCTTTTAAGTGATATTCTTCTAAATTAGCTTTGGTATCCTCTAATGTTTTTCCTACTTTCCCTCTATAAGCAATAACTTCTCCAGAAATAACGTGCCAAATCTCGCTTCTTTTAGCATGACTTTGCAACGAAACCAAACCTTTAACCTCTAAAATCTTAACTGAAGAGATCTCATTATCTGTAAAGATGGTATAACCTCCCCATGGTCTTTGATCAGCAACGAAAGAATGTTCCTTCATATATTCACTATTTTTTTCTACTAAATATAATTTATGGACAAATAATTTATATGTAATAAAAATTTTTTTAGGATATGATAACATATCGTTACTTATTGGAAGACACCTTATATGAAGAAGACGTCTTAGCCGTTAATTCTGACAACTCTTCAGTTGGTTTGAACTTAAGACCAACTAATAACATAACTAACCCTAATTTAATCCCTGGAAAAATAACTATTGAAGGTGGTTTAAATAATGGTTTATTAGAAGTAATTGCTAGAAATTTTAGTCCACTTTTTAGAAAGTATTCTTTTAGAAATTTTTTAGGGGATGTTTTGACACATAATACCTTTTTTATAAATAACCAATATTCTGAAGAAAACGAACTTAATCTTAATGGGGGTGTTTTTTCAGAACCAAGTTCGCCATTTAGTGAATGGGGCATATATATTGATGTTGAAGATATGTCGGATAAAAAGTTAGAATATTTTTATTTGCACGAATTTGCTCATTTGGTTCATTTTGTTTTTAGTGAAAAGGGCAAAGATCCTTTTAAATCATACGATATGATTTCTAAAGAAGTAGTAGCGATTTCTGCTGAAAGACTGATCCATGATGCAGAATTTTCTAAAGAACCATACAAAACAGCTCACGAAATAGTTCTGGGTCTTGAAAAAGATGATTATTATAGTTCTCTTGAATTTTATCAACAATTCAAATTTTTGTTAGAGTTTCCAAATCATGAAGATTTATTAGAATACCTTCATAAATAATTTAAAAGAGTTACTTTAAGCAAGGATAAATGCTCACAAATAAAGAATTTTGTCGCCAGCTTTTACATGTTGCTATTGGGTTAATGGCAACTGTTGCATATTATTATGACTTAATAACACCATTAGCTATTTTCTTAATGATTGTTGTTGGTATTTTAGCTAGCATACTTAGTAAGAGAGTCTGGTTACCATTTTTTAGTTTCTTTTTAAAAAATTTTGAGAGAGAAAAACAGAAGAAAACTTTTCCAGGTAGGGGTATGATTTTCTTTTTTGTTGGGTTTTTATTGGTCATTCAACTTTTTGATAAAAATATTGCTCTAGCATCCATGATGGTCTTAACTTTTGGTGATTCTATTAGCCATATTGTGGGTGGCAAATATGGTCAGTTAAGGAACATTTTTAATTGGCGTGGCAAAAAGCTTTTAGAAGGAACTTTTGCCGGTATTTTAGCTGGATTTCTGGGAGCTTTATATTTTGTGTCTCCTCTACAAGCTCTTTTAGGAAGTGCAGCTGCTATGATTGCTGAAGTTGTTGAAATTGACTTTAATAAAGAAGCTTTGGACGACAATTTTGTTGTGCCTTTGGTAGCAGGGACAGTAATGTTATTGGTCCAAGTTTATTTGTGAGGTTTACGGTGCGGACATCCTGGCCAACAACAAGGTCGGCGTTTACCTTCAGCCAAAGCATCTCTTGTTCTTTTGATTCTACGTTCCCTTGTTTCGGATTTTTTGGCTGATTCGACCCAACAGATCCATTCGTTTTTAGCTAAAGGTGTAAGGGCTTCCCAAGTAGCTTTAACTGTAGTAAGAGATTTTTTCAAGTCAGCTGGAAGTTTGTGTAAGGCTTCTACCATCACCTATTTGTTTAGTCTGATTTTAATAAAGATTTCTTAGAAAGTTTTAAAAAAGAAAAATTTTCTTATGATTGAACGATGGAATATACGACAAGGGATTTGAGTTTAATTGTGGCACAGCATCACGATCGTAGAAGATTAGACTTAAAAGATAGTGGTTCAAATGAGACTCGCTTTTCAAGAGCTGAAGTTATAAGATGTAATTTCCACTGGTGTTTCACCAGTGGTGCTGGCAAATTCTTAAG
>CAYFOH010000043.1:0-5520 GCA_964344755.1 uncultured Methanosarcinales archaeon | reverse complement strand
GGAAGATATTAGCATACAATATTGAAAGAATGGCAAAGGCATTAGTTTATTTGTTTAGAGTCGTACGACTCTGGACAGCGCCTAAGATTCCCAACTTCACAACTATGATAAGATTTATCCTCTGCCCCATCAATGGGTAACCCATTATCATTAAGGTAACGTTCAAAATCTACTTTACCAAAGAAAGGTTCTTTAAGACCCACCCAAGCATGAAACCCGTCTCTATTTTGATTAGAAATAATACGAACACCATTAATTCTTTCTTCATCTAACTCCATGGTTGTTAGAAATTTCTAATCACAAAAGAATAAAAAGATGGGGACGCCGTGATTCGAACACGGATCTCGAGGTCTCTTCTTTACAGCAACCTTGTTAGTCATCGCTTTACAGCTCATTGCTCCATAACTGGAGCCTCACATTCTAGCCAGGTTATACTACGTCCCCTTCAGAGATTACTGTTAATCTTTAAGGCATCTATAAAAAGATTTCTCCTTTTTTTCGTTAACTAAATCTCATTCGTCAAGGTTTACTAAATCCACTTTCTTCCCTGAAATGTTCGGATACTTGTTAGGAAAAGAAACTAAACGGTATTTATTTGTTTTTTTCAATAGATCTTTTACCTTAAGATGACCTTCCTTAACTACGCGTTGTAGAATATAAGGTTCTAAATCTAACTCTATGAACAGTTCCAGTAAAGGTTTCCAAATCCATCGATCTTCTTGCCATTTTAATCTATTTAAATCACGTAAAATCAAGAGTAATAAAACAATAGCTAAAGAAATCATAGGAATTACAATAATTGGAATAAACCCACCTGGATTAACTGAAACAATAAAAAAAATAAGGATAAAACCAAGTGAAATCAGAACCACCCACTCAAAAAACATCATTTTGTCGTTTACTGCATAAATTACTTCTTTTTGATTTTTCATACTCTCCCTTATGTTGTTTAACATATGGTCCTTACTATCTTCTTCTAGTTTGGTTCGTGGCCTAAGTCCTAAAATGAGTTCTGTAAGCTTTAGAAAAGAAGGTGAAGACCGGTGATAATCTACTAATTTATAATCAAGCTGAGAAATTAAATAATTATCTATCAAACTTCTTAACTGATTAGTTATCTTCTTATTAAAAGTTTTAGCTGCCTGGTAAATCCCTAAAAGGTTTGCATCGTCATTACGTAGTCTTGTACGAATAAGTTCTAACCTCTTACGTCTATTTGAAGTAGCAAAACCTAAAAGAATAGCAAAAAGCAAGGAAGTGACTGTCAAAAGAATCTTCGTAAACTCATTTATTTCCTGTCCAGGAACTAATAAAACTATAGCAAGAAAATTAAGTAAAAAACAACAAGTTCCACATAAATAGAAATTCTAGCCATTGAGTGAAAACAATATTCCAAGGATATATATATTTTTTCGTAAGTTACCTTAGCCAAAAAACAGCCCTACCTACAAAATTAACTGTAAACTAAGCCAAACTTTTATAAATAAAAGGCTTTCCTAGACAGATAAGATGAAAATTCCTAAAGCTATGAAAAGGTTATGTAGAACTTGTAAGACACATACAGAACATAAGGTTGCTCAAAATAAAAAGAGATCTTCCAGCCCTTTAAGTAAAGGATCAAAGTATAGAGCTCGAAAAAGAGGTCTGGCCAGGGGCGTAGGTAGTCTAGGAAGATATTCTAAACCTGCAGTCACTAAATTTAAGAGAACTGGGGCAAAGAACACCAAAAAAACTGATTTACGTTATACTTGTAATGTTTGTAAAAAATCTAGTATGCAAAAATCAGGCATTAGAGCTAAAAAAGTTGAGTTTATTCAAAAATGAAGACAGAAAGCAAATTCATCAAAGTACGTTGTACAAAGTGTAAAAACGAACAAATTCTGTTTGGTAATGCCAGTAGTGTTGTTACTTGTTTAGTTTGTAATAAGGAATTAGCTATGCCTACTGGAGGGAAATCCAAAATATCTGGTCGTGTTTTAGAGGTTTTGGGATAAAAAAAACAATGTTCTATAAGAGAAAAGGAATTCCAGAAGAAGACGAAATTGTTCTATGCAAAATTACACGTATCTTTCCAAACTCAGTGTTTGCTGAATTATTAGAATATGGTTCATCTGGATTAATTCATATTTCTGAAGTCTCTCCCGGAAGGATTAGAAACATTCGTGATTATGTTAGTGTGGGAAGACAGGTTGTTTGTAAAGTTCTTAGAGTGGATAAAGAGAAAGGACACATAGATCTTTCTTTAAGGAGAGTTAATTCACACCAAAGAAGAGAAAAATTAGAAGAGATAAAACAAGAATTAAAGTCTGAAAGTTTAGTTAAAAATATTTCAAAAAAACTAGGCAAGAAACCAGACGAAATTTACAAAAAACTAACTAAAGAAATTTTTGAAAGATATTCTCATCTGCATCTTTGCTTTAAGGATGTTGCAGCCGGAGAAGTTAAACTTGAAGATCTTGGCGTTGATAAAAATCTAGCCAAAGAGTTCACAGAAGTAATCTTAGAAAAATTTAAGCCACAAAAAATCAAAGTCCAGGGAGAGATTACAATCAAAACCTATGAAGAAAATGGCGTGCAAAAAATAAGGGACACTTTGCAAAAATTGTCTAAAGTTTCACCAACAGTTGACTTGTTCTATCTTGGTGCCGGAAGGTATAAACTAATTATTGAAGATTTTGATTATAAGCCAGCTGAAAAAAATCTTAAAAAAATTTTGACAATCTTAGAAAAATTCAAAAACAAATTGTCCACTGTTGAATTTAAAAGAGAGAAAAGTGATTAAATGGCTAGGCACATTCTTAAATGTTTAAATTGTTCTAATTATACTACAAAAAAAGATTGTGAAAAGTGTAGCGGTAAAACAGTAAGTCCAAAACCACCTAAATTTTCTTTACAAGACAAGTACCAACAATATCGTAGAGAAGCTAAAAAAGAAGAATTAATTAAAAAAGAATTACTTTAAATTTAAATCTAAGTCTTCTCCACTCACTTTAATACCTCTAGCAACACCTTGTAAACTCATCTCTGAACTCATTCCTCCTTCAAAGAGAATACCTCCCTTAAAGTAAGATAAAACAAGTTGGTCTTGAGACAACTTGTAACTTAATTTTTCAGCTACTTTTAATTCACCTTCACCTTTAGGAAATTGAAGGTTTTCTAACTCAAGTTCATCAATGTTTAAGTAGTTGTATTCTAAGCTCTTAAACGATATTTGAATTTCTTCATGCGAAGATAGTGCAATTCCATTAATTTCTATTCTCTGTGCTGAACCATCTAAATTTAGTTTTGCCTCATCAAAGTTTAAATCTCCCACAAAACCATTAATTAATAAGTGTACTTCTTCAAGATTGTTCAGCTCAAGTTTGTTGTTATTTATAGTAATAGAAGAAACTAAATTGTTAAATTTTATTTCTATCTCTTTAACTTTAGATTCCGTACTTACTTTAGGGACCCCATCAAAAGATAAATCTATAGCCAAGTTTTTAGATGGTGCCGTTGTTCCAACTATCATCTGATCATCCATTGTATCTGGACTCAAGATTTCTTCTTGTGTAGAAGTCCCAATAAACGCACTAGTGAAATCAAATCCACCCTGTTGGTCATTCATTAATAAAAGAACAAAAACACCTAAAGCCACTAATGTGATCATCACTAAGTAAAAACGAAAATTGTGACGATGATGCCCTCCTTGTTGACTATGCATTAATAAAACACCTCTATTCTTAAGATGTTTAAGCAACGAGACTTAATAAACTTTTGGTTTTATATTGTTCATCTAGTCGGCATTTTGTTGTCTTTTTTGTTACTTTCCATTAACTCTTCTATTAGGTCCATTACTTTGTGTGGTTCAGCAACATCTTTTATTTCAAAAGAAACGCCACTCCCACCCTTAACAAAAATAGTTCCATAACCTAGAATTCTTTGTAAACGGTTCTGGTGGATATTAATATCAGGAACATATGCTAAGGGATGAAAATAAATGTTTTTCTTAAGTTGTTTGAAAAGACCATGAATGATGATTATTTTTTTATTTGTTATACGATAACGTAAAAGTAATCTAGATGCTTCTCCAGAAATTATAGCTATCATTCCTGCGCCTAGAAACAAGATCTGAATTAAAACGTTTAACTTAATTCCTTTAAAATAGAGAATAACCCACAAAACCAACAAGAAAACACCACACACATATTCTGGAAGAAAAGCCCGTCTAGCTTTACGTATGGTTCGTATCTTTACTTCATCATCGTTTCTTCCCACGTAGATCCTATATCCTAAAGATTTATATATTTTGTCAAGAGCTGCCCAAGGATGCCAGAATTACCTGAAGTTGAGACTATTGTCCGACAGCTAAAAGAAAGTATTCTGGGCAAAAAAATAATTAAAGTTAATATCTTAGATCAGAAGGTTGTAGATAAAAGGATAAAAAATGTGGTTCCTTGTAAAATCGTTGATGTTAAAAGAAGAGGAAAATTTATTCTTATTAAATTGAATAAAGTAAGTCTGTTAGTTCACTTGAGAATGACCGGGTATTTTAATTATAGCAAAAATATTGATAAGCAGTATTTAGCAGGTTCTTTCTTTTTAGATTCTGGAGAGATATTGACTTATCATTCTATAAGGAGATTCGGACATATCAAATTGTTGGAAGATAGAATAGCCTTTGAAGAAAAATTAGGATTAGAACCTTTAGAAAGTTCTGAAGAAGAGATGGCTAAAGAACTAATGAAGTACCCCAAATCAAACCTTAAAAATAAATTGTTAGACCAGAAATGTATAGTAGGAATTGGCAATATTTATGCCCAAGAGGCTTTATACCATTCAAGGATTAAT
The DNA here is from genome assembly GCA_964344755.1 of uncultured Methanosarcinales archaeon. Taxonomy (GTDB): domain Archaea; phylum Nanobdellota; class Nanobdellia; order Woesearchaeales; family GW2011-AR9; genus CAYFOH01. The sequence continues at coordinate 690 of CAYFOH010000043.1, read as the reverse complement.
CCTTGTAAGAAAATAAAGGATATTTCCAAAACCCAATTAATAAAACTAGCAGAAGAGTTAAAAAAAGTTTTAAATTTGGCTATTAAAAATAATGGCACTACAGTGCAAAATTACAATAACATTGATGGAAAAGGAAATTTTCAGAATTTATTGGTTGTGTATAAAAAGGAAAAATGTCCTCTGAGTCATAACTTAACTAAAGTAAAATTAGGAGGAAGAGGTACCACTTACTGTAAAATATGTCAGAAATAATTATGGTCGGGATAGCAGGAGGATCAGGTTGTGGTAAATCCACACTGGCTTATGGGTTGCAAAATGATTTTCCCAAAAAAATTGAAGTAGTACACTTTGACGATTATCAGAAAAAAAGAGAAGAGGTTCCAATTTACGAAGGGATGTCCAATTGGGATCACCCGCAAGCGATTAATTTTGATAAACTGTTGGAAGATCTCAGGAATTTGAAAGAGGGGAAAGAAGTAGATGTTTTAACAAAAAGTGAGAAATACAATCCAGACTATGAAGAAAAAGGGAGAATACCTTTCACTTTAAAACCTAAGCCACTTATTCTCATCGAAGGATATATGATACTAACAGATGAAAGAGTTAGAGAGTTTTTGGATTATAAAATTTTTCTTGATTTGGCGCTGTCCAGAAAGTCATAAAAATGTATACTGGCTAGTTTTTGAATTA
>CAYFOH010000042.1:0-5647 GCA_964344755.1 uncultured Methanosarcinales archaeon | reverse complement strand
TCTTTCCATATAAGCATGCATATTTAACTCAGAAACAACCTTTTTTAAAAAACTTTTCACCAAAAAGCTTATATAAATTCTAACACTCTTTTAAGGTATGAAAAGAGGTTTGATAGCTTTAAGTTTACTTCTAGTTTTGTTGCTGCTGGTTTCTTGTCAACAAACCTTAAAATCGCCAAGTAATGTTGAAGCAGCTCTTAAGGCAGTTAAGACAGGCTCAGAAGGAGTTACTTTTTCTTTCCTACCTAACTTTCCGCCTTCAACAACTTACGATGAAAATGAATTAGTATCTATTGTTGAAATTAGGAATAAAGGCAATTATAACTTAGAAGCACAAGACTGTTTTGTGCAAATAACCGGTTTTGATCCAAATATAATAGGAGGAGGTTATTACAGTCCACGTTCTTGTGCAGAAACTCTTGGAACTTTAGAAGGCAAAACCATCTATAACTTAGAAGGAGACTTTAACCAACTAGAGTTTAGGTCAACCAACGTCAGATTACCAGAAGGCACATTCTCTTATGATCCCAACCTAAAACTAACTGCTTGTTATAATTATCATACTCAAGCTAGTCCCTTGGTTTGTGTAGATCCTTCACCCTTTCAAATATCCAATAGCCAAAAGACTTGTCTTCCTCAAGATGTAGGAATGGGCGGGGGACAAGGAGGCCCAGTAGGAGTTACCTATGTTGGAGTCGATATGGTTGGACATAGAGCTATTTTTGATATTAATGTTAAAAATCTTGGTTCAGGAGAAGTTTTAAGTCCCAACTCAGATATCAGAACATGTGGGCAAGGGTCTTTAACTTATCAAGATTTTGACAGAGTTGCTTACTCCGTTAAATTAAGTGGAGGTAGCATCATCGATTGTAAACCAAGAGATGGTATTGTTAGATTAAATAATGGTCAAGGAAAAATTATCTGTAGTTTCAATATTCCTGGCACTTTTTCATATGAAACTCCCCTTCTAATTGATTTAGATTATGGTTACATAGATTCCACACAAAAACCAATTAAAATTATTAGAACACCTCAGTAAGATTTAAATACATCTTTTCTTTTACAAGGTACAGAGGTAGAAAGATGAAATATAAAAAAATCCTAATTTTTTCGCTGTTTGTTGCTTTGTTAGTACTTACATCCTGTCAACAAAGTACTGGACCTTCTAGTTCTGGTGCTTATATTGGTGGGACTCAAGGTGTTATGGCCGATTTTGAAGCTTTTGGAGTAGAAGAAGATGGCCTTTACAATATTTTTGACACGGAAAGTTTTCCTATTGAAGTCACTTTAAAAAATAAAGGAGAATATGAAATTCAACCAGGAGAAATTGTAGTTAAGCTCTTAGGTCCTGCTGAAGAAGAATTTTCTGGCTTGGCTTCCAGACAGTTAGCTAACGTAGAAATTCTTGACAAAATTTCAGAACTTGTTCCTACAGGAGGAGAAGAAACAGTTACTTTCGCCACAGATGCACAATATCAAAGCGAGGTTACTGGTTTAGTTGACAGACAATGGTTTGCCAACGTAGAATACCATTATCAAACTTACGCTTTAGTTCCTGAAGTTTGTCTTAAAGAAGATTTAACTGACGCCAGGGTTTGTGAAGTTAAAGAAACCAAAGATTTCTCAGTCTCTGGAGCCCCCATAACAATCACAGCTGTAGAAGAAAGTACAGCCGGTAAGGGTATCATGGCTCTTAAGTTCATGGTAAGTAACGTTGGTGGCGGCGAATCTGCTAAAGTTGGCCAAGAATTTGCTGTAAATGATAGATTAGCTTATTCTCTAGACGATCCAGCTTGGGAATGTAAGTCTGCTGGTAAAGTTAACGAAGCTCGATTAATTGACGGACAAGCTGAAATTGTTTGTAAATTAAAGGAAGCTTTAGCGGAAAACACTTTATCCACTAAACAAGTTAAGTTAACTCTAGATTACACTTATAGAGACTTGATCCAAGAAACTGTAAGGATTAAAGAAAGTGGATAGAAATTAATTTTTTATTTCTTTAAATTAGTTTTTAAAAATTCAATACCATACTTTTCTATAGGATGTTCACAACCTATTTCTTCTTCAGAAGAAAGAACTTGTTCCATTTCTCGTAGGTTACCATAGCTTTCAAAAAGCCTCAAAACACCAGGCAATTGCAAAGAGTCATAAAACCTTAACACATTCTCTCCTGACAAATCTCTGTTCCAAGGCCTATCTCTTAACAAAAGAGTTTGGTTCTCATCTAAAGAAAGTGTAGGGTTATCTTCAACTACAACATCATAATTAGAAATGTCTTTTTTTATCTCTTGTCTAAATTTATTTGTTCTAATACCATGATTTTCTAGAACTTTTTTTAAACCTTCACCTTCATGATTTGCAGTTACAATCTCTGTATCAAAATTGTCAAACAAATAGTTAGCTACCCGTGCTGCAGAAGGATCAACAAGGTCTATATTATAATCCAACTGTGTATAGGCTTCATGGATATAATCAACCGCACCTAAAGGTTCATTGGAAGATTTTTTAATGATTGGAATCCCTGCAATTTGCCTCGCTTGACCAAAGCTCCAAGAAGTTATATCTTCCAGATTTAAAGGACGACCTAAATCTTTAGAAATCCTATCAGCATATTTGTTATTTACTGAATCCAAGAAATAAGCGTGGGAATTTAATAATACACCGTCAGCATCCAATAGGACTTTCATTATGGGTTTAAATAAAATAATAAACTTAAAAATATTATTAACATTGAAACTAACTATTTTTTTTTTCTATTTCCCAACCATTACGATATAAGCTAAAAAACTTTCTAACTGTAGATATTCATCAGATCCTTCAACCATCCTAAACTCAATTTCACCACACTTATCTACTAGTTCAACCTTTTTTCTATCGTCCAGAGGCAAATTCCAAATCTCTTTTTGGATTTGTTTGATTACATCTAACCCAGATAACCCATAATTTAACATTAAATCTAACAATTTTTTACGTGCCATTAAAAAATTCCCACCAACAGCAATCTCTAAAGTTTCTTTAATCTCTTCGGGTTTAGCTAAAGAAGCCATGGAATAAACTAATTCTTTATCAATGTCCTTTTTAATAACCGCACAACTTTGTAAAACATTTTCTAATCTTCTACAATCTCCCCCTGACACCTGGAAAAGAGCTTCCTTTACATCTTCATTAACTACTAAACCTTCTTCTTTTGTAATCACATCTATAACCTTAATTAATTCCTCTTTTGATAAAGGCTTAAAACGGAAGACAGCACACCTGCTCTGAATTGGGTCTAAGATTTTGCTCCCAAAATTGCATGAAAGAATAAAACGAACAGTCTTAGTATAATTTTCCATAGTTCTTCTAAGAGCTTGCTGTGCATCTTTAGTTAAAGCATCACTTTCATCTAAAAAAATTATTTTGAAAGGTACATCACCTATGGCCTTGGTTCTCGCAAAGTCTTTCACTTGACCCCTAATAATATCTATTCCCCTTGTATCGGATGCATTAAGTTCAAGAAAGTTTTGCCTCCAACTTTCACCAAACAACTGTTTAGCAACTACTAAAGAAAGCGTGCTTTTACCAACCCCTGCTGGACCACTAAACAAAAGGTGGGGCATAGTCTTAGATTTTACAAAAGCTGCAACCTTATCAACTATTTCTTTCTGACCCTTAATCTCTTCAAAAGTTTGCGGCCTGTATTTCTCTGTCCAAATCGTAGAAACCATTTATTTAATCTTAAAGAATTCTTTTATAAGCTTTATTGTAGAAGATCACTTGATATTCCTGTCACAATACCTTATTGTGGCTTCCAATGACGCTTCAAGCTGACCACCAACTTCATCTTCGGGTAATCCAGTATGCAGCCTTGTAAACTCATCCTTAGCCATCCTATATAAAGAACTTGTATCCCATCCATCTCCTTTTAGATTGTCAGCTAAAAAAAGAGTTGCATAAGGCCTTAATTTACTATCAAAACTATTAAGATCACTGATGACCTCAAGAGATTTCCTGATAGCTGAATAATCTAATCCGTCTTTTGACATAAAAACAAATTTTTATCAATTATTTATAAAACTTACTCTAAAAAATCCACAACAATAAGAATTGCCCCCAATCCAAGACTTCATGGAAAGAAACACCAAATATGAACACAAAAAGAAAAACAGCTATTAAAACATAAAAAACAACCTTAAGAAAGGAAGAGAAAACATGACTTATAAAAAGTATTAAAATGATCACAATGATAACGCCTAACAAAGAGTTTAACATGATAACTAGATGTCTCTGTTTTATTTAATTATTTCTTTTTTCCATTAGCTGTTTCTAGTTTTGGAAGCAATCTTTTTGTTATAAAAACTCTTATTGAACTTAGAACTATTGTCCCTGTGATTACTACATAAGTAATCTTAGCAATTAGTTCAATGTGCGGCAGGTTAGAAACTAATGCTACTTGAACAATGGCTGCTGCAGCTAACCCCCTTGCAAATACAGAATTTACTAAAGATCTATTGTGGCTTTCCATCTTCTTTGTAAGAAATAAAGAAAGACTCCTTGAAGCCATTAATAAAACAGAAATTATTCCCCCAACAACTAAAGCCATTGTATTAGAAATATCTATCAACAGGCCAATATAAACAAAGAAAAAAGTTTTCAAAAGAAAAGAGATTTGGTGGTAAAAAAACTCTTCAGGTCTTTTAACTACTGTTTTTCCTAGATCACCAGATATAGCCTTTCTTTTCTCTCCCTTTTTCTCTGTTGTTACCCCTTTCAGAATGGAAGTAAGTTGTTTAGAATTTTTCAACATTAAACCAAAAAACAAAGCAGCGATAGCTCCATTTCCGCCCATCAATTCAGTAATGGTATAAGATAACAACAACACGGCAATAGTCATCATATAATTTTCGTCTTTAAAGACTTTTATTGACAAAAAGATCCAAATTACGCCTGTAAAAATTCCTACAAAACTAGCAATAGCAAATAAAGAAACCAAACCAGTAAAAATTGTATTAATTTCAAAAGTGCCAAACTTAATTATTTCCAGGACTGTTAAAGAAAAAACAATACAAAAGACATCTGTTAAAGCTGATTCTAATGTTAACAAAGAATATAGTTTCTCCGAAACTTTAAGGTCCTTTAATACTGGAATTACAAAAGAAGAAGACACCCCTCCTAAAATAAAACCAGTTAGTAAAGCTTCTAAAATAGAAATTCCTTCCACCCAATAAGACAGACCTAACATTACTAAAGTAATTAAGATCGAAGAAATCAAAAAATTGTAAACTGTTAAACTTAAACTTTTAGAAAATTCTTTCACCAAAGAGGCCAAGTGTATATTAAACGCACCATCAAAGATTAAAAATAGTAAAGTGAAAGCGGTAAAAACAGGGACAATTAATTGAATACTGTCCAAAGAGACATAACCCAAAACATTTGGTCCCAAAACAAAACCTAACAAGATTAGAAATAGGACGTCAGGGATGCTTAACTTTTTGAACAGAAACTCTGTGAAGAAACCAAAAAAAAGGACTAAGCTCACGCCCAACAAAACAAACACTACATCTACCATCTAGTTTAAACAAACAGTTTTAATTTAAATAAGTTTCTAAGAAACAGTGCTGTCCCAAATGAGACCTGGATAAAATCCAGAATATGGGTTTAACCAACT
>CAYFOH010000041.1:0-6145 GCA_964344755.1 uncultured Methanosarcinales archaeon | reverse complement strand
CATAATTCAAAAACTAGCCAGTATACATTTTTATGACTTTCTGGACAGCGCCGAATCTTAGTTTTAATTATAGATTAACTTTTGAAGACTTAAACTCTTTAGCTTGGTTTAGTGTTTATAAAAAATAGTTTTTAAAGATTAAAGCTGTTTCGTGATTAGGTTCCTTTCAGTACCTTTCTCTCACTAAAACTAATGGGCATTCCGAATCAACAACTATATAAACCTCTTTTTCTTAGTTCTCAACAATGAATTTTTTCAAAGAAAACAAGGAGTTAATGGCTATCACAACTTTGGTTGGAACAATAGTTGGGGCAGGCATTTTAGGTATTCCTTATGTAATCTCTAAAGCAGGTGTTTTGTACGGTTTCTTTTTAATTTTGCTTATTGGTTTTGCTTTTTTATATCTAAATCTTTTTGCTGGCGAAGTTGTTTTGAGAACTAAAGGATTACATCAATTAACTGGTTATGCTGAAAAATATCTTGGAAAATCAGGTAAGGTTTTCATGGCCGTTTCTATGGTTATCAATATTTACGGCGCTTTAATAGCTTATTTAATAGGGGAGGGCTCGGCTTTAAAATCTATCTTTGGTGTAGGACCACCTCTAGTTTATACTTTAATTTTCTTTGCTATAACCTTTTTCATTATTTATGGGGGAATTAAGGCTACAGGAAGAGTAGAACTAGTTTTAATTTCGGCTTTAATATTGGTTGTTGTTATAATTGGCTTGATTTCTTTTCAAAAGATAAACTTTGAGTATTTTACTTCTTTTAATCCTAAATTTCTTTTCTTGCCTTATGGTGTAATTCTTTTTGCTTTTATGGCTTCTCCGGCAATCCCGGAATTACAGGAAGTGTTGGGTAAAGAAAAAAGAAAAATGAAGAAAACTATCATTGTAGGTTCCTTGATTCCAATTTTTCTATATATTCTATTTGCTGGTATTATAGTCGGTTTAATTGGTGAGTACAACTTTAGTTTGTTGCAGCCTAACGAAAGAATTGCTACCGTGGCTTTGAGTTTATATTCAAATCCTTTTCTTGGTATCTTAGCCAACTTCATTGCTGTATTGGCCATGTTTACTTCTTTCTTAACTTTAGGGTTAGCTCTGGTAGATATGTATAGATACGATTACGGTTTCTCTAGAAATAAGGCTCTTCTTTTAACCTTAAGTTTACCTCTCATAATTACTCTTTTTGATTTAACTTCTTTTATTTCTGTCTTGGCAATTACAGGTGCTATTGCGGGTGGATTAGATGCTATCTTAGTAATTTTGATGTTTTGGAAAGCTAAAAAGTTAGGGAAGAGGAAACCAGAGTATTCTTTAGGCAAACATAGGGTTTTGGGTGTTTGCCTACTAATTATGTTTGCATTAGGTATTCTTTATCAGATTTTGGTTAATGTGGTTTGATCAATTCACAGTAAAAACTTTTTAAATAAATCCTTTTTTTTCTCAAAAATGGTCAGAGATCCAGTTTTAGGGTTATTAAGGGCAACTGCCTATCACAAAGTTGTGGAAGAGTTTCTTGTAGAAGAACCTCCAAAAGTTGATTACTCTTCCATGGAGCTAGAAGATTTGGTAAGATGCTCTCGTGATATGAAAAGAGAAAAGGACTTCCCTACATGGAGAGATTTAGTAGATTTTTATGAAGTAAATTTAGATAATGTTCCGATACTTACAGAAACTGATTTTCGTTACGGGAGAACAAGGAAATTTGTTGCAAACTTTTCCTCTTATAAAAAAAGTTTTTATTTAAAACGTTGTTGGGAAGGTGGTGATTTAGGGGTAAAGTCTTTAAGGGAGGGTTGTGGTTTAGAATTAAATAATCTTGTAGGTGGTTATGATGTAAAATATCTTATAAGGACGTGAAGTAGCAAATTTGTTGGGCTTGGGCGATCGTCACATAGAAAATATTATATTCACAAGGGAGCAAAGAATAGTAAACATTGATTTTGGTTGTCTTTTCTATTTTGGGTCCCGTTTCACTCCTGTTTATGATGGTTTACCTCGGTCTGGAAGAAATGTCACATTGGCCAAGGAACTAGTAAAAGAGAACTTAGAAAAAAACTTAGATAAAATTGTAGCTATTTGTAAAAAAATGCATAAACGTCAATTAACATCTCAAATTCCACTTGAACATATAAAAAACTATTGTAAACGAGAAGGCTGGAATATAGGCCTCTAAAGAACTATTTTCTAGAACAAAGCTACTCTACAATAGATACACTGCGTAATCACTAAAGAATACTAATCTTCGAAATATTTATATATCAGACACGTTTTGGAGGCTATTAGGGGGTCTTAGGACTCCACTAAACACTCGAATAATCTAAAAGATTAGGAGGGGGATTTCAAATGAGAAAAGCTTTGAGTTTGATGGCTTTATTTGTTGTAAGTTTGTTAGCTCTTTCCTTAGTTAGTGCAGCTCCAAGTGTAAGTACTTTGGGCGGATTGACTTTGGATGGCGTTAGCGTAGAAATTAACGACGATGAAGCTGGAGACACTCTTCTAGTATTTGAAGAGGGAGAAACCTTAGATATTGAGGTTGAACTTGAAATTGAGGATGATGGTGATGACAACGTAGATAGTTCCGCAAGGAAAATCGAAGTTGTAGCAAGACTAAGTGGTTACGAATACTCTGACTATGAAGAATTAGAAGCTTCCAGTCACGTATTTGATGTAAGAGAAGGTACTAGAAAATCTGTTAACCTAGAACTAGACCTTCCAAGAGACTTAGACAATGGAGAAAACACTTTAAGAGTTTTTGTTCTTGATAGGAACTCTGAAGAACTTGTTAAAACATTTGAGTTCGAAGTAGAATCTCCTCGTCATAGCGTTGATATTAAAGACGTAGTTTTCTCACCAGGTAACACTGTTAAAGCAGGTAGGTCTTTATTGGCTACTGTTTTAGTTGAAAACTATGGAGACAGAGACGAAGAAGATGTTAAAGTTTCCGTGGATATACCTGAGTTAGGTGTTAAAGCAACTAAATTTATCTCTGAACTTGATGCAGAAGATAGCGAAGACGTTTTCGGTGATTACGAAGGCGGATTAATCTTACCTATCCCTGCTGATGCTGCTGGAGATTATGAAGTAGTAATTAGCGTTGCTTACGATGACCTAAGAGAAACTGTAAGTGAGTCTTATACACTACATGTTTTAGCTAACGATATGTTCCAACACACCGACAGACTAGTTTTAGCTGTAGGTCCTGAAATGCAAAATGTTGCTGCTGGTAGTTCTGCAGTTTATGCTGTAGCTTTAACCAATGCAGGAACAAGTTCCAAGGCTTACACCTTAGAAGTTGCTACTGGCGACTGGGCTAGTGCTTCACTAAGCGACAGTTTAGTTGTGTTAGAACCTGGCAAAAACAAAGTAGTTTACGTAGAAGTAACTGCTGCAGCAGATGCTGTTGCTGGAGAACATGTAGCTTCTTTAACTATCTCTTCTGGAGATGAGTCTTTAGAAACTATTGCTTTGAAAGCTAACGTAATGCAAAACAATGCTGCAAGTGCTGGCAAAGACCTTAGCTTAAGGAACGGCTTAGAAATCGCTTTGATTGTCTTAGTAGTTCTATTAGTTATCATCGGTCTTATTGTTGGTTTTAGCAGATTACGTAAAGACGAAGACGACGAACAAGCTTACTATTAAGTAAGTATTTTTTTTTTTTCTTTGTGTTTTTTTTCTAGAAGTTGCAGTTTCTAAAATCAATATTTGATTAAAGATAATCTTATAAACGTTAGTCTTTCCCTCCACGCTGAGGTGAAAATATTATGAAAAAAATACGTATGTTTTTGTTGTTAGCTTTAGTTTTAGTTTCGACTCCAGTTGTTTTGGCATCCCCATATGAATGGATTAGTAATTTTACTATTGTTAATTCAGGTATTGAAGGTTGTGATCCTGCCTATTATTCTGGATCGAATACTTGGCAAGTACCACTTCTTGGTTCTAGTGACGTAAAGTGCATCTATATTTACAAAACAGAAGTAACTACTACAGCGTCTTACCCTGAGTATATTGCTAATTACATGAAAAATGGTGCTAGTTGGCCTTATGTTTATCAGTGGCAATTCATTTCTCCTTATGCACATGACCTTAAGATCTATAAGGTGGTGGATGGTGTTTTTACTTTAGCAAGAAAGGTGCGACCATATGATATTTATCAGGAACCTGGTACTTATACTCTTCGTGCATCAACGAACTTTGCAAGTTGTTCACCTACTTGGACTCCTGAACCTGAACCGGAGTGTGGTGATACATTCGATACAACAATTGAGTTTATCGAATCCCTTGCTTCTTAGTTTTTTTTTATTTTTTCTTGATTAAATGTTAGAAAAATTGGTTGATTCTTGCAGAAATTTCATTGGAGAATCTAAACATTATTCTAATGTTTTTAAATTTAGTTTAGTTGCAGGTATGACTGCTGGATTTAGTGTTCCTTATTTTAAATTGTTTGATAATCAATTAGGAGACAGTTCAATTTTAGTTACTTCAGTAACTATAGGATCTTTAACTGTTGGTGGTGGAATTGGTTTGTTAGATAAATATCTTTCAGGAAACAATAATTCCTACCAAACATCATACTGTTTTGGTTTATCTGGTTATTATTGTGGATCTTTTGTAATACCTCTTTTTGCTGACATTGCTGTTGATGGAGTTAACAGTTTAATAAACTATTTATAAAGACACTAAGAAAAACTAATATGAAGATATTAATAATTGGTGGGGGTCCAGTTGGTTGTTATGCAGGATTTCTTTTGGCTAAAAAAGGTCACTATGTAGAAATTTATGAGAATCATCCTTCTGTTGGTTCTCCTATTCAATGTACGGGAATTCTAACATCTTCTTTTGATCAATTTAAGCTTCCAATGGATAATTATTTAGTTAACACAATTGATAGGATAGAAGTCAACTCCCCAAATAAAAGAGTTGAAATAAAACAAAAAGATTATATTGTTTGTAGAACTAAGTTTGATCAGTATTTAGCAAGTTTAGCCAAAAAGGAAGGTGTGAAAATATTTACTTCACACTCTTTCAAAAGAAAAGAAGGTGATTGCTTAATAATTTATAATAGCAAAGAAAAGAAAGATATTTCTATTAAACCAGATTTAGTAATAGCTGCAGATGGTCCTTTGTCACCTACAGCTAAAGCTTATGGCTTTTACTCTAAATTAAGAGAGAATTTTTTTGGTGTACAGGCAACAGTGGAAGGTAAATTTGCTGGAAAGACAATTAGGACTTTTTTTGGAAATGAGGTTTGTCCCGGATTATTTGCTTGGATAACTCCTGAGAGTGATAAAATAGCAAGAGTTGGTTTAGCAACTAAAGAAAGATCAAAGCACTTTTTTGATAAGTTCATGCAAGATCATAATTTTAAAGCAACAGCCATGCAAGCAGGCACCATCCCAGTATACGAGCCTTCACAAGAGTTAGTAAAAGAAAATTGTTTTGTTATAGGAGACGCTGCTACAATTGTTAAAGCCACCACTCTTGGTGGGATAGTTCCAGCTATGCAACAAGTAGAAATTCTTGTTAAGAATTTGGATAATGTTAAGAAGTATAAAAAAGAGCTTAAACCGTTGCTAAGAGAAATGAGATTACATCGTTATGTACACAAAACTATGGAAAAGTTTTCTGATAATGATTGGGATAAATTAGTGAGTTATGTTGCTCAACCTAAAGTTCAGAAAGTTTTTGAAAGTTATACTCGTGATAATCCAATTCCCCTAGTTACTAAAGCTTTGTTAAAAGAGCCACGATTTCTTTTGTTTGGGAAATATTTGTTTTGAAAAAAAAGAAGGAATTGTTTATAAAAACCTTCTTTTTTTCCTTAAAAATGGATGATATTAAGGGTTATTATTTAGAAGAATGTTTGGGTAGCGGTAGTTTTGCTACCGCTTATCGTGTATCTAGAGAAGGTGCTGAATATTGTTTGAGAGAACTTCAGTTTGGTCGTACAAATGGTAATGATAGTGCGTTTAAGAGCTGGGAATTGTTTGAGCGGGAAGCTGAAGTTTTGCAACTTTTAGATCATCCACGAATTCCTCAAGTTCATGATTATTTCACTGTTGAAGATAATGGTGTTTTTGCTTACATGGTTCAAGACTTGATCCCCGGCAAAAATTTAAAAGATCTTGTTGCAGAAAGAG
>CAYFOH010000040.1:0-6292 GCA_964344755.1 uncultured Methanosarcinales archaeon | reverse complement strand
GGTTAAACCCATATTCTGGATTTTATCCAGGTCTCATTTGGGACAGCACTCTTTTAACCAAACATTTATATAGCATTTTTCTTTTTTATACAACAAAATGAGGTGTGTTAAGATGAAACTATTCTCTAATAAGAAAGGACAAGGACTTTCACTTAATGTTATAATCGTAGCAGCAATTGCTTTAATCGTTTTGGTTGTTTTAGTAGCTGTATTTACTGGAAGAATTGGCTTGTTTGAAAAAACAATCGGTTCTGAAGCAGATTCTGAACTTCGAAGCATGCAAGCTTTTTATGGAAAATGTCAACCAAGCCCTTCTCAAGAAGTAGCTTTTAAGGCTGAATATGGTCAAGCAGCTAATGTAGAATCGGAACAAGAAGCAGAATTAATTAGGCAAGAAGCTAAAGCTAGTTTAAGGGCAGAAAGCGATCGTTGTAAGAACGAAGGGGTAGATAGGACTTCTTGTGAGAATATTAGATGCACATGGAGTTAGCTCCATGAAAAAAGCTTCAGCTAACATCTGGTGGATAATCATTGGAGCAGTTGTAGCTTTAGTTGTTTTGATTGTCATTTTAGTAATTTTTACCAGTAAGGCTGGCGAATTAGAAAAAGGTTTGTTAAGTTGTCAAAATAAGGGTGGCGACTGTCAACCACAAAAGGATAATAGTTGTGAAGATGTGTGCGGGGAATCACAACGTTTTACAGGTGCCTTTACCTGCCCGGGTGATGGTTGTTGTTGCATAGGTACTTAAGGGAGAACTAAAAAGTGGTTCTAAATGGAAAAGAAAGGTCAAATCATAACTGAGAGAATATTGATAACTATCTTAACTTTGGCCTTGTTTTTTTTGTTGTTATTTTTTATTAATAGAAAGCTAAATTTGCTTCCGGGGATTTAATGATGAATAAAAAAGGGATGGAGACGTGGGTGATTGTGTTTTGGATAATTGCATTAGTTCTGTTAGTAATTGTTTTAGCTTGGTACTTCAATTTGGGACAACAATTACAAGGACTTTTTGCCAAGCTCACAGGGAGACTGTAAAATGAGTTTAGTAAAACTGGTGACAATTGTTGTTGCGATCGTTGTGGGAGTCATAATTTTGGTCCAGGGCCCAGGAGCTTTGACTGATTTAATTAAAGTCTTTAATGAAAACACTGTAGACAAGGTTACTTTTGGCGTAGAAGAAATTAAAGGCAGAGAACCAACTGTACCTGAACATCACAGATCAGCAGCACTTGATTTGTTTCAGAAGATAGAAAGTTTAGCTAAAACAACAGATAATCTTTGTTTTGTCAGATACAATCCTTTGCCTGATTTAGGAGAGAAAGGGACCTCTTTACTTTTTCAATCAGAGACAGGCGAAAATAAGAAACTAATTTTTACATTATTTGGCGGAGAAGGTGGAGTACAACCTATAACTACTAGAGTTATTGAAGGTATCAATGGATGTGTTGTGGAAGGAGATAGTGCAGAAAATTTTTATAGTTATTTTTTGGCTCGAGATGCTTTACTCTTGGAAGATTTCGCTTATGCTGATTATTACAGGCTAACAAATCAAATCGTGATTTCTTATGAAGATGCCTTTTTTTCTAAAGGGAACAGAATAAATTATGGTCGTGGTTTAGAACACTTTCATGAAGGAATCTTGTTCAAAACTAAAGACAACAATGTCTGTTTTTTTGAAAAAGGCAATAGTGGAGATTTGGATCTGATAAATATAAACGCCTTGGGAGAATGTAGGTTAGAATGAACAAGGAAGGCGCAGTCTTAACAATGAGCGTAATTGTTAAAATAATTATTTTGATAGCTGGCACAGCACTTGTTTTGGTAGCAATAAGAGGTTTCTGGTTAGAATTGGGGGAAAAAGATACAGAAATAATTTGCGAACAAAGTGTTAATATTAAATCCAGAAGTGCTATTAATATTGGCAGTTTAGAAGAAGTTAAGTTCACACCTTTACTATGCCAAACACAAGATAAGGAACTTAAAGGGGATAAAGAGGAAGTGATGAAAGAATTGGCGAAATTAACTGCCCGATGTTGGAAAATGTTCGCTCAAGGCAGAACCGAAGCCATCTTCCAGAATGTCCCAGGGATAGTTGGTAATAATCAAGGCTTTGTGTGTTACACTGCACTTTTAAGAGACATTGCAGATGCTGATTATATTACAGGAAGGGAGTTTGTTGAATTTCTTGGTGAGAAAGAGCATCCAAATTATGCTGGAAGTTATTTAGATTACATTCAAAAGTCAGGCGGCCCAGGAAGATTGTTAATGTTACTTAGAGCAGATAAAGATAATCGTCCTTTGTTTAGGGAGGGGATTGGATACGAAATAGCTTACATTGAGAAGAACGTTGAAGGCAAAAATAATTGGTTAGCTCCTGTACTAGCGGGAGGCGGATTAGCTACAGCAGGAGTGGGTGTGGCCATGTTAGCTGTAGGCGGTCCTGTAACAATTGTTGCTGGTGTTGGTGTTATTGGAGCCGGAGCCATAGCTTCAACGGTGGGAACGAAAGAAGTTTTGGAAAGAGAAGGTGTTCTGGAGAAAGATCAATTAGATAATATTTTTAGGGAGACAGACGTAAGCACAATAGTTATTGCTGATGTTTCTGATATAAATACAAGCATAAGGCTACATAATGACGTTTTTATTGGAGATTTAGGAGGAAGCTAATGACGAACAAAAAAGGAATGATTTGGCAGTATTTGATTGGCGGCATAATTGCCTTATTTGTGGTAATTTTAATCTTAATAATATTTAGTAAAGGAAGTGGAAAGGCTTATGACGAATTAAATGATAGAATTTTAGGGGTTGGAGATTGTGATGGTGATCTAGTAAGCAACCTTTATGATAAATGTCCTTGCGATTATGCCAATGAGGATGATGGATGTCCTAAAAATCAGGAACCAAGAAAATGTGGAGAAAATGGTGCTCCCAAGAAAGAGGATATATGTAAGGAATGAATAACAAAGGTTTAATCCCAGTAAAAGTGTTGGTTGGATTGGTTATTACAATAGCTCTTTTTGTGCCTTTTTTTTTGTTTCTAAATGAAATCTTAAGGGTAACTGACCAATCAGAAAATAGTTTTTTTAGGTTTGCTGAAGAATTAAATCTGTTTGCTAAGGAAGCCGAAGGTAGTAAGAGCAGTTTTTCTTTAATTATGGACAAAAAAACGGCAATCATGAAATTTTCTAAAGGAAAAAAAGCTTCAATAGTGGAAAAAAAATTTTATGATTTTGATCCAGAAGCCGAAGAAGGTGGTTCTGGAGCAGAGTTGGGAATTGAAGAATATATAACTTTCTTTGAATATCCACAAACACAGTGTCAAGGAGAAGATTGTATTTGTTTGTGTCAAAAATATGAGGAGGATTATGAAGTTAAAGAGCAGTATAATTGCGATGACGATTTGGCTTCTTGTTTTAACGAGAAAGAATTAAAAGAAATTAGGCAGGAAGCTGAAAATTTAGATTTGGACCCAAAATTAAATTTAGTTCAAACAATTTATTTCAACAAGCAACTAATTTGTAAAACTTATTTATGTTCTACTGCAGAAGAAAACATTGAAGACTTTCTTTTAATTAGAGATGATAAAGAGGATTTACGAAGAACTTTTTTCTCATCATCTATTTTTAACAATAAAGTTTTTCTTTTTGAGCAGAATTTAGCTTGTTTGGAAGATTTTGACTGCCAGAGAAAAGGCTTGCGATGTAATCAAGACATTGGGATGTGTCAGTAAAATGAAAAAGGGTTCAGTTATTTTGTTTATGGTGTTTGAAATGGTTGTTGTTGTTTTGGTAGTATTTTTAACTTCAACTTATGCCAAGGACTTAGCAACTTCTGAACGTTCTGAAATGGTCGGTTTAATTAACAATATCGATTTGATGCTTGACACCTTAGTTACTGTTTCTGGCAACGTAGTAGTAGAATATCCTTATCTGATAACTGATTACAACGTTTTTATTGATGGAAATAAGATCTTGATTGAAAACAAGGCTAAAGATAAAAGAGAAGTAAAGAATTTTTTCTTACTAAAGGACTATGAGGTAACTGGAGCCTTCGTTGGTGGAAGATTATGTATGGTCAAAACTGACAAAACAATCTTTTTGAGGGAATGCAAAGATGAGTGAGAGTTATGAGTTAGGCAGTAAAATCATTCCTTATGGAATTTTGGCAATTTCAACTTTAATGTTCATAGTTACCTTTAGCCTGATTCTATACAGCTACGTGGGCAACGTTAATGAAGTTCCTGAAGAGTTAAAGATTAATTTAATAGTGGAAAGGTTTCTGAGCACTTGTTTTGCTTATCAGGACGAGGCAAAAATTTATCCTAGGGTTTTAGATGTGGACAAATTAAATGAAGATATAATGAATGACTGTTATCAAGCAGAAAAGAAGGATTATAATTTTGCTTTAAAAATAGATGATAAAATAGTTAGAACTTACAATTATTTTGGTAAAACAAATTTTGTTGTTGAGAAGTTGGTCACATTGAGAGAAGAAGGTAAAGAAAGGCCAGGGGTGTTAAGGATAAATGTTCAAAGGAAGATCTAAGAAAGCCCAAATTAAAGATTTTGTTGATGTAGTAGTCTATGTTTTAGTGGGTTTCTTCGGTCTGCTAATCTTGGCTTTCATTTTTCATACAATCACAGAAACAAACAAACAAGTAAGTTTGGACCAATTAGATAAAGTTGAGGAAAAAAGAGTGGTTGTAGACTATCTCAATTATGTTGTTGATGAAGATTTGAAGATGATTGATCTTATTGTTTTGGCTGAAAAAAACGAGGGATTAAGAGATAAATTGAAAGAAAAATCTAACGAATTTTTAACTAATTATGATAACCCTTTCAGTCAGAAAATTTTTCTGCACGAGATTCAAGTTGACTTTAAAGGGAACGGACTGTTTGTTGAGCAGTACAGTAACGGAAATATTTATATTAAACCACAGGAAGGTTTTAAGGAGAGTTACTTTGGCGACACTATTTTAAATTCTTTGGGCCAAGACATTTTTGTTAGATTTAAACTAGTTAGTGGGGAGGGGGTTAAGTTTGCGAAGTAAAAAAGGAGCCGTTTTCCACTGGATCTTGTTAGGTTTACTGGTTTCATTAGGTGTTTTTTTTGTTAATTTTAGTCCAGACATAGTTTTTAGTCAAGTCCAAGGAGAATGGCAGTTGCCTGTTTTGGAAAAGTCTTTGGAAGCACAAAAAGAGCAGGCAGCCCTTGAACATCAAGCTAAATTGACTGGTTGGCAGACTGCTTTAAGCTTGTCAGAAAAAGGTGGAGTTTTGGAAGATAATAGTTGTACATCAGCTGTTTCTTATCCGTTATGGAATTTAAACAACCAATACTGTTGGCCAAATGTAAGAGAAAATTTTGAGTTATTAGTAGGTTCTGGTCTTAAGACAGCTTTACCAGAAAAAGAGTTCAATGAACTAACTTTAAAAGAAAATTATTTGTTAGGAGACGGACCAGAGATTATTTTAAGTTCAGAGAAGTTAAAATACAGTTATAATCCTAGTTTTAAGGTTCCTATAAGTTACAAGATAACTGAATTTGAGAAAGTTCTGTTAGATGCTGAAAAAGTTGTTAAGAAGTGTAAGGGAGCAGATAACCTAAATGATTGTTTAGACGAGAATAAACCTACTAATTGGTATGATAACATTTGTCCAAGTGAAGAGGAACCTTTTTTGCATGAAGTTTATTTTCTTTACAAGCAATGTTCGGCATCTTTAGATGATAATTGTTTGTGTGATTTGGAAATTACGGAAGACCAAATAGACTTGGAAAAGAAGGGTCAAAGGATCTTTTTTGAGAAAGGAAATAGGCAATTGGAGTTGGATGTTGGGGGTATTAACCATGTAGCTTCTCCTATTGTTTTCAAGGATAACAAATTCACCTTTTATAATGTGGGTGGCCAAATTGAGGATTATGTTCTTGAAGTGGATAAATTCTATTTGTACAAGAATGGGTTGGATTTGAATTTGGTTGAGGTGGAAGGGAATAAATTAATTTTTTGGAATGGTGAAGAAAAAACGGTTGAGAATTTAAAATCTTGTCAGATAGAAACTTCAGAACGGAGTTTTTGTGTTGAAAGCGATTATGCTGTTTTTAATCAGGAAGGCAGTAAAGAGAGGATCAATTATAAGTTTAGTTTGGATTTTAGTTAGTGGCTTAATAAAAAAAAGATCTGGTTGCTAGTGATGAAATAGGTGATGCAATTTCTAAAGTCTAGTTTTGGCTGAAAAGTTTTTTAAAAAAGGTCGTTTCTGAGTTAAATATGCATGCTTACTTAGAACGTTT
>CAYFOH010000039.1:0-6585 GCA_964344755.1 uncultured Methanosarcinales archaeon | reverse complement strand
TGGCTTCAAGGATTAGAGAATTTGTTGGTGACTGGGACGCCATTTGGGGCAACATTGTTTTAAGATCTGAAATCAAGAAAGCTATTGTCGATTTAACTAAAGAACATCCTAAACTATTAGAAGCTAACCACATTGTTAGGTTTAATGATTACTTCCATTTACTTACTGATAAAGTTAGAGAAAAAACTGGTAAGTTAGATAACGAAAGAATTCTTTTTGAGTTTAAGGAATGGTTAAAGAAAGAGGTTAAAAAAGATACATTTAAATAATAAAACATAATTACGTTTTATTATGGTAAGCATAACCTTGTCTGTTCCAGAAGATGTAAAAAAAAAAATGAACAGATTTGACGAAGTTAATTGGTCTGGTTTTATTAGAAAATGTATCAAGAAAAAGACCGAAGAGCTTTCTTGGAAAGAAGAGATTTTAGAACGGCTAGAAAGAGAGAAAGAGATTATTAAGTGGTCTGTTGACTTACAAAAAAAAAGCAGAAAAGGAAGATCAACAACTCTTAAGAAAAAAGGGCTACTTTAAATGAAGTTGGTTGTTGATAGCAATATTTTGTTTACTTTTTTCTGGAAAAATTCCGTTTCTAAAGATTTATTTAAATGTCACATTCTAAAACTTTATTCGCCTGTTTTCAGCTTAAGCGAGATTAACAAATATTCTTCAGAGATAAAAAGAAAGACCAGTCTTTCAACCAAAGAGTTTACCTTGAAACTAAAAGAATTGAAAGCCTTAATTAATTTTGTACCTATTGAAGAATATTGTTCTTTGTTTGAAAAATCTAAAGGGATAACACCAGATATAAATGATATTGATTTTGTTGCTCTTTCTTTAAAATTATCTTGCCCAATCTGGTCTAATGATAGAGAACTGAAAGATCAAAAAAGTTTTATCGTATTAACAACAAAAGAGATTATCAGGTTAATTGACTTCAAAACTTAAAAATAAGATTACCTCTTCCTTCCCCAAATGACTATCACCAAAAAAATTATGAAAAAGAAAACCGCTAAACCAAGGAGAAGAGCAGTAAAAATTTTTTTAGTTACACTCTTTTCCTCTGAAGGATCTACCTGGATTTCTTCTCTTAAATTATTCTCAATTAATTCTCTCTTACTAAAAGAAGCTACATTTATTACTAACTTTTCTTCTAAGTTTTCACCATAAATAACAATTCGTTGTGCTTCTTCATCATAGGGAATTAGTAAAGTTTTTTCTGTATCTTCAAGTTTTGTTTTCCCACCTGTTTGAATCTTTCCCTGTTCGTCTATGACATCATAGATAACTTCGTCTGGGAAGTTAAAAAACACCTCATTTAAGATTTCCTTGCCAATCAATTGGGCCTTATACTGATCTCCTTGCTCTAATACAAAATTGTCTAAAATAACTACATTTAATGATTCAAGAGAAATTTCTCCTTGATGCTTATTAAGAGTAATTTCATAATAATTATCAACTTGAGCAGTAGCTAAAGGAACCAACAGCAACATTATTAAGATTAGTTTTCTCATTTGTCACAGTAAATAAATTTATGTTTACAAAGTATTTCAAAGTTTTCTTTGTAACCCGGTTCGTCTTTTAGACGGGAATAACATTGATAAGTTTTTCTGCATTGAACATATACAGCCAAATATTCGTACTTGCTTTTCTTTGCATAAGCTCTTGGGAATCCATCACAAGCATAACCAAAATTATAAATACGAATACAACCCTTTGGAGGTGGCTCTTTCTTAACTTCCCATTCCCACTTAGTTTTATCTTCAGAAATCCCCACACCAAATTCAATCTGTGAAGTATCCAAAACTCTTATTCCCTCTAATTTTTTACTAAAGTCAAAATCAAAAGTATGCCCCGCTTCATGTGCAAAGACCTGATGTAACCCTTTAATTGATTTATGAGGTATCATGATCTTGCCATCATGACTAGCACAAGCAGAAGATGCAACATTTGAACAGTATACCAAAATTTGATCGTCAGGAAAAAAAACAATTTCTTTAACAGACTCCCTTGTTTCAGGAGTTAAACTATTTAATTCTTGATATAATTGATTTAGTTCTATAGAATTAAGTTCCTTGACCCCAAAAGTGTAAACAATAGGAATATTCAATTTATCCAAACTAGCTGAAGTAGCATCATTAACAACAGGACTATTAGTAAAGTCGAGTTCACAACCAGAACATTCAAGTTTATCAAATTCACTTTGATCTAAATTAGCTGGAATCACAACATAATTACCAACCTCGTCGAAAACAATTCTACCTTTTTCATTTCTTCCCAGAATATTGTTTCTTTCTTTATCTAAAATAACCATTGAAAAAGGTGCAGTTTCTTTACCCCCAAATTTAAATCTGTTCTGATACAATTCACCAAAAGCGTAATTCAATTCTAGGGGTCCATTACCAACTGTCAAAACCTGTGCTTGATCGTCCCCATAATTAATCACAGTGACAAAAGGATTTAATCCCTTACGAGAATTAACAATTAGTTCAGCGTTATCTATTGAAAATCTTGGTTGATTTTTTGAATCAAAAAAGCGATTATTTCCTTCAAAGGAAATAAAATTTCTTTTTAAAGATTTAGCCCTTACTCTTTCTTCCGATATTGAAAAATATTCTTCCCCATGTGGTTCTCCATCAAAGAAAAGAGGAATCCTAGATGACACCACTATCCCATCCACTAATGTATTAGAAGAATAGAGTTGACCTTCAATAAATTTCACTGATTGACTCAATGAATGACCCTTATGAGAAATAAAAATAGGCTTTCCAACAACACTCTTGTCTAAGATAATATAAATCGTATCAGAATCAGGGGGAGAAATTAATTCTATCTGTCCTTCTGGCAAAAAGACAAAAATCCTTACCGAATCAAATTGAAAAAAAACGCCGTTAGGATAATTCCCAGGAACAGATACAAAATCCCCTGTACCACCATGAGTTATACCATCAGAACTATAAATTAAACTTCCATCCCAGCCTAAATCCTCATCAAAAGGATCCCCATAATCTTCTTCAAGCTCCACCTTACCCTTTAAACTCCCTTCACTCAAATCCATAAAATATTTGTCAAGATCAACTTTATCATGATTCACTAGCTGATAATCCACTAAATTATAATCAACACTTTTTGCATATTCTACATCAGGTACATTCTCATAAAAACCAGGAGAATTGTACATCTCTCGGTTTGACCAGTCTATCTTTGACCAATCCACATGAGACCAATCAAAACCTTCAGATTGAAAAAAAGTTGGGTTCTCATAAAAAGTATCCTCAGAATAATCAATCTCCTCCTGAGCAATAGCTAAAGATGAAATCACTAACAGAACCAACAAAAAGATGAACTTTTTTTTACTCATTAGCCACTTCCTCTAAATCAAAGAAACTTTCACCTTCTTCCAACTTAACTAAAAAATTAAATTCTTCTGGCAACCTCTCTTCCTTGTCAATTAAAGTAAACCGTACTGAACTATTTCCAAAAGGGCTAGTGATTATTTGTAAATCGTTTTCTGTTGCCAGATCAAAATTACAACTTACACAAACAGAACTAGGCACTTTAACAAAATTGTTAACTATCTGGTTAGACGTTTCAAAGAAAATATCAAGATTACTAGAAATAGATTTTGAAAATCTTGCCAAAGAGTTTTCTGTTACCCCACTAACTACAGTAACTGGGAAAGTGACATCGAATAAAACCTTCTTTTTAGAGATTTTAGCATTTGAAACAATCTCTCCTTGATTAATCTCCAAACCAGACTTCTCAAAAGCAGCAAAATTTTGAATACAAAAGAAAAGCTTGCTGTCCAAATAATTAGCTAAAGACATTTCAATCTGTTCTTTAGAAGGAACTAAAACATCTTTATCATAAAAATAATAAGGTGCCCCTAAATCTTCATCCGCTATTTCAGGAAGCTGATAGTATCCTCCCCTTTCTCCAACAAAAATTAAAGCTTCTTCAGCCGTATTTTTCACACAACCTTCAATATAATTTTGTACAGAAGTACTAAATAGACCAATATTACTAGGTTCAACCAAATCACTTTTAGTTACTTCTGATTTAAATAAAAAAACGACTAGGAGAGAAAGAATAATTGTAACTCCAATTATAATGAATAAAGTCACCTGCCCTTTTTTTTCCATCCTTAATGCAATTATTTACAATTATTTAAAATTAACCCTAACATTAAGCAAACTCCTTAAGTGTACACTTTACAGTTTTCGGTCAGGTTCGCTCTTTATACATCTTTTGAGGTTCGGACACCCCGTAAGGGACAACCCCCATCCTCAATTAAAGTGAAAATGAATGTATCGCTCACAATTGACCTTGACTGTAAAGTTAAAATCTTTACTTAACACCTAAGCAACTTTTTTAAACTTCTACTCTTTGTTAAAGCTAGATAGATGGAAAAAGACGATTATTTGAAGCTTTTGGAGAAGTACAAAAGTAAAATAAAGGAAGAATTTGGCGATCATCCAGTAACTACCCCAAAAGTTACTTCTAAAGAATATCACCAGTTTAAACAAGAACTCTACCCCGGTCGTTATACATTATATGAGAAAGCCTGCAATTTTTCTGAGAAAATTCTAAAAATGAAAGTGTCAGGAAAAACTGCAGAAAAGCTAGTTAAAGACATTGAAACATGCCATCTAAATGTTAGCCCTTCTGGCGTGTTTTCTTTTGCCATCCTTTTACCTTTACTGATAGTCATTTTTGGCAGTTTAATTGCTTTCGCAGTTTTCAAACTTTTTTTCCTGGTTTTTTTCTTATCAATAGTGGGAATTTTATCCTTTTTTGCTTTAAAAAAAATACCAAACTTCATGGCTAATCAATGGAGAATTAAATCATCTAACCAGATGGTTCAAAGCGTTTTTTATATGGTAACATATATGCGCCACACATCCAACCTAGAAAGAGCTATAGGTTTCGCAGCCGACCATTTAGAAAGACCTTTGTCCCTAGATTTTAGAAAAATACTGTGGGATGTTGAAACACACCGTTACAGTACAATTAGAGATTCAGCTGAAGCTTATTTGGAAAAATGGAAAGAATGGAACAAAGAATTTGTTGAAGCATTCCATTTACTAGAATCTTCCTTATTCGAAGGATCAGAAGAAAGAAGGTTAGCTCTGTTGGATAAATCATTAGAAGTAATTCTTAACGGAACCTACGAAAATATGCTCCATTATGCCCACAACCTTAAATCTCCAATTACCATTCTACATATGTTAGGTATAATTTTACCTATACTTGGTTTAGTTATCCTTCCACTAGTTGTAAGTTTTCTTGGTAGTGGAACCAGCCCCTTTATCATGGCTCTTTACATTTCTTTACTTTACAATATCAGTTTACCAATTGGTGTGTTCTACCTTGGAAAAAACATTTTAGCTAAACGACCAGCAGGTTACGGCCAAGCTAACATTAGCGAAAATCCTAATTTCAAAAAATTTAAAGACGTTAATTTTAATATAGGTAAATTGTTTAGTATAAGAGTTAACCCTCTTTACTTTTCTCTTATGATTTTTATTGTTACCCTTCTCATCGGCTTAAGTCCACTTATTTTACACGGGGTTGGTTTTGAAGATTTTTCTTTAGATAGTAACGGAAACTTCAAATTTTTAGACTATGTCTGCCCGCAAGGATTTAATTGTGCTGAAGATGCACGAATCGGCCCATACGGCCTAATATCTTCTTTACTTTCTATTCTATTAGTTGCTGGAGTTGGTGTTTCAATTGGATTATACTTTTCATTGCGTTCCAAAAATGTTGTAAAAATTAGAGAAAAAACTAAAGCATTAGAAAACGAATTCTCTTCCGCCTTGTTTCAGCTAGGTAATAGATTAGGTGATGGATTGCCAGCAGAAATTGCTTTGTCTAAAGTGGCTAGGACTATGCAAGGGACAACCTCTGGCAGTTTTTTTAATTTAGCTGAAAAAAATATTACAAAGTTAGGTATGGGCATAGAACAAGCACTCTTTGATCCAAAAGTAGGGGCCGTGGCTAGTTTCCCTTCTAAAGTAATTGAATCGTCTATGAAAGTCTTGGTAGAAAGTATCAAGAAAGGTCCCAGGATAGCTGCCAATTCTTTGTTGTCTATGTCTCGCTATATTAGAGAAATTCACAGAGTTGAAGAAAGACTAAAGGATTTAATGGCTGACGTAATATCTTCCATGAAGTCACAAGTGAAATTTCTTACTCCAGCTATCGCCGGTATCGTCATTGGGATTACCTCCATGATTTCTACTATCCTTACTAGGTTGAGCGCACAACTAAGTACTTTTGCAGCCCGTGGGGAACAAGTTGGTACCTTTGGAGATTTAGTAGACATTTTTGGAGTAGGAATTCCCACGTTCCATTTTCAGATTGTTGTTGGAATTTACGTTGTTCAGTTAGCTTATATTCTAACAATTTTAAGTAATGGTATTGAAAATGGTGCTGACAAACTAGGCGAAAGATACGAGTTAGGAAGAAATCTAATTAATAGTACTTTGTTATATTGTTTAATTGCCACAATTGTAATGATTCTTTTCAACTTGTTTGCTGCTAAGATTATTGGCAGTAGTTTGGTCGGATGATCCTAAAACT
>CAYFOH010000038.1:0-6805 GCA_964344755.1 uncultured Methanosarcinales archaeon | reverse complement strand
CATAATTCAAAAACTAGCCAGTATACATTTTTATGACTTTCTGGACAGCGCCGAACATAAGAAAGTTTAATAAAGTAAAAAATAATCTTTAAGAGAATATGGCTAAGAAAAAAAGTGAGTTTGTTTCAAACACTAAAGCTTTTGATAATTATGCAAAAGGCTGGAAACTTATGTTAGCTAACTTTTGGCCCCTTTTAGCTGTTATTGTAATAGTAACAATTATTGAAATGGTTGGAACCACAGGTCGGGCACATCGAGCAGGTGGTTTTGTCTTTAGTGTTCTGTGGTCAGCTTTACTTGCTGGACCTATTAGAGCAGGAGCAGCAGGCGTTTTAGTAAAAGCTGCTAGAAAAAAACCATTTAAAATTTCAGATATTTTTGATGTCTTTAAGATATATGGTAGTGCCGTAGGTGCTTCAGTAATTTCTTTCTTTTTGATAGCTGTTGGTTTTGTTCTATTAATTGTCCCTGGAATCATTGCTTTGGTTAGATTAGTGTTTGTTCCTTATTTGATTATCGACAAAAAGATGAAACCATGGGATTCCATAAAAACAAGTTGGGAAATGAGTCGTGGTTATTCTTGGACAATTTTAGGGATGATAATTTTAGCGGTCTTAATTTCTTTTGTAGGAATGATTATTTTATTCGTAGGAATCTTCCTGGCCTTACTATGGATCAGCTGTTCTTTCACTGTGTTGTATAATAGCATTTCTAAAAAAACATACAAATAAATTTCTGAAGATTCGAGGAAATTTTTATAAATAAAGTAGGTTGTCTGTTTATTAAATTCAGGAGGCAAATAAAAATGGTAACACTTAATCCATATTTAGGATTTAATGGAAATTGTAAAGAAGCATTTGATTTTTACAAATTAGTATTTGGTGGAGAATTTGATAGTACGTCCACATTTAAAGACATGCCCGAGGAAGTATGTCAAGACATGAACCTAAGCGAGAATGACAAAGATAAGATAATGCATATCTCGTTGCCAATAGGAAATTCGGTATTGATGGGTTGTGATGTACCACATAAGCCAACCACCCCTGGCGATAATGTTTCTATTTCCATCCAAACAAAAAGTGAAGAAGAGACTAAACAGATATTCGAAAAACTTTCTAAAGAAGGAACTGTAAACATGCCCTTGGCAAAAACATTCTGGAATGCCACGTTCGGAGTGTGTACAGACAAATTTGGTATTCATTGGATGGTAAATTACGACCATGGAGGCAAACAAGAATGAACTCGATAGTACACTTTGAAATACCAGCTGATGATGTTGAAAGAGCACAAACATTTTACACAGAAATCTTTGGTTGGAAAATAAAAAAATTTGATATGCCCGCTACAGGTTCTACAGGGGGCGACCCCTATTTTATAGTTCACACAGCTGAAACAGATGAAAAAGGCATGGTAAAAACACCTGGTGCAATAAATGGAGGCATGATGAAACGTAAACAACCAGGACAACCTTTTATGAATTACATCAATGTTAATAGTATCGATGAAATGTTAGTAAAGATTAAAGAAAAAGGCGGAGAAATTTGTATGCCAAAGACGGAAATTGCTAAAGGTATGGGCTGGATTGCTTGCTTTAAAGACACTGAAGGCAACATGATCGGTTTACACGAATTAGATCCAGGTTACAATGCAGAATAAGGGTAAGGATTTAACACAAGGAGGTATTGCCAAAGCTCTTTTTGCTTTAGCAATTCCCATTATTTTTGCCAATATTTTACAAACAGCTTATCAACTAACAGACACGTTCTGGGTTGGCAGGTTGGGGGCTGAAGCTGTAGCTGCTGTTTCATTAAGTTTTCCAATTATTTTTCTGATAATTTCTTTAGGTAGTGGGTTTTCAATTGCTGGAACTATTCTGGTTTCACAATATAAGGGAAAAAAAAACCAACGAAAAATAGACCATATTTCCACCCAAACAATAATTATTGTAATTCTTCTGTCTTTTTTACTTTCTTTAATTGGCTATTTTCTTGCTAAACCCATTATTATTTTAATGGGGGCAGAACCAGCTGTTTTTAGGGACGCTGTTTCTTATTTACAAATTTCCTTCTTAGGAAGTGTTTTCCTGTTTGGATATTTTGTTTTTCAATCACTTATGAGGGGAATAGGGGAAGTAAAAACCCCTCTTTATATTGTGTTAGGTACTGTTATTCTTAACTTATTTTTAGACCCTCTGTTTATCTTTGGGTATGGGCCCATCCCTGCCTACGGAGTTTCTGGAGCGGCCATAGCTACCATCGCTACACAGGGTTTAGCAACATTGATTGGATTGGCCATTTTGTTTAGTGGAAAATATGGGATCCATATTAAAATGAAAGAGATGTATATCGATGTCAACATTATGAAAAAAATGTTTACATTAGGAATGCCTGCTTCCATACAACAATCAACAAGAGCACTTAATTTCACTGTGATGACCATGTTGGTAGCAAGTTTTGGAACCATTGCAGTTGCCTCTTATGGCATTGGATTTAGAGTATTAAGTTTTATTATTATTCCTGCTCTCGGATTAATGATGGCCAACTCGACCATCGTCGGGCAAAACATTGGCGCAGATAAAATTAAAAGAGCTGAGAAAACATCACTGATTAGCTCATTAATAGCTTTTTCTATCCTTTCAATTGCTGGAATCCTTTTATTTCTCTTAGCTCGTCCCATTGCTACAGCCTTTATCCCAGGAGAAGTTACAGTAATTGAATCAAGTACACTCTTCATTAGAATCATGGCGCTTAGTTTTGGATTTGTAGGTGTGCAACAAGTACTTTCCGGCACATTGCAGGGAGCAGGGAGTACAATGACAGCCATGGTGCTTTCCTTAGTTATTTCTTGGGTAATTAATTTTCCTCTTGCTTACATCTTATCTAAACACACAAGTCTAGGGCTTGAAGGTATTTGGTGGTCTTTTCCCATTACCAACATCATAGGAGCAATTTTGATTTATCTTGTTTATTCAAGAGGTAGTTGGAAGTTAAAAAAGGTTACAGAAGAATTAGATAGAAATTAAAACAGTCCCAACGACTATTAAAAAAATTGAAATTGATTTTTGAAGGATTATTTCTTTGTTCAACTTTTCTTTCATAAAACGGGGGAAAAATAAAGATAATATTATTCCAAAGACAAAAACTAAAACTAGTTGAATCTCCATTAATACAGTGATAATAGAAATGGGACCTCTTGAAAAAGCTAAAGTTAACATTAAAAGAGCAGCTCCAGCCATAAGACTGGTAATTGTAACATGCTTTAATCCTCTTTTAGCTTTTTTCTTAATGTGATGATGGTGAGCAATGATTAATATAAGTGAAGAAATAGCTGTCCCCATACCTATCCAAAAATTATTAGAAAAAAGCCAATATAAGTAGATAATTGAAATATTTCTTTAAAAAATATTGAAGCATAAATCAAAACAAACAAAGGAGTTAAAGACAATAAAGGAATAAAACTAGATACTTCCATCTTTTGAAGGGTTAAAAAATATAATAATACGGCCCCTGAATGAACTAAACCAATTAGAACCGATAACAGGACTAGAGGCCAACCGAAAACAAATTGACCTTTAGTTATAGATAATAAAATAAATAATCCATAGCAATCATTAAGGGTTGTTTGTTAATAAAGATATCTTGTTTTGCAGTTATCATCTCAGGATAGCAAAATCTTAATCAAGGGTTCCAATATGTAAAGAAAAGAATGAATTGCGAACTGGTTTCTTGGAAGAGAATAAATATTTCGTTCTATATTTTTTATTTTTCAACAATTTCGTTAAAACTTTGTTAGGCAAAGTTACGAAGTAATTTTGTGATGTTTTCTTTTATGATTTTAACGAAGATAACAACATTAGAATTTTCGGTTTTAACCTCTATGGAGGCGAGCCCTGAATTGAGTTTAACATCGCGATTAAGAGAAGTTCGGTTTTGAGGCAACCCACAAAACCGAATTTGGATGGAGAAGTCTGCAAGACTTCGGAATATCTTAATCGCTGTTAAACTCTCCCGCTAGGGATTGATTTTTAATAAAGCGATTCTAAGTTCCGACAGAACACCCCGCACTAAAGTACGGGGTATTAAAGTTCTGTCTCCACTAATATACTTTTAGAGTTTTTTGATATTTAGACAAATAATCAAAATCCCATTTTTCTTGGCTGTTAGCTATGTAGTTAGCAATTACATCAGCCTTAACACAACCAACACTTCGAAAAAATTTTCCAGGACTCCAAAGCCTTGCAGGCTTTTGTCCGTCATATGTGAAAAATTTTTTCCACTTAGTGCATTTCTGAAAAATTCTTCTTGCACTAATACCTTTAAAAAGTTGCATGGTTTTACTCACAGATATTGTTGATGGGACTTCAACAAACAGATGGATATGGTCTGGTTGCACATTCATCTCGTAAATTACAAAATTGTACGATTGAGCAACTTCTTTAAAAGCATCTTCACAGATGCTTCGCACCCAAGGGTGCGCAAAAACTTTGACATTGTATTTTGGTCGCCAAACAAAATGATAAGCACTTTGTCCAACAGAATGTCTTGTATGTATTAATTTCTCCATTTTTTGCCTCCGAAAAGTTTTTATTCTTTGGCAACAAAGCTAACACTAACAAAATCTGCAATTTGTATACGCCGGCTTCGCCGCGCATTTTTTTTTCTTTTTTAGAATTTATCAATATTCCTACACCCCGCACTAAAGTGCGAGGCAGCTTCTAAGAATTAGCGAAGCGACGATGAGTTGGATTCTCACGTTCAGAGTTTTAGCGTTAGCGTACATATAGTTTAGAGTGGGGCGTCAGTTATGACATAGATTATTTCTTAGAAAGGGGTCGCCATTGTAGAAAGTTATTTAAATAAAGAAGCATACATGTTCGCTATGTGGGTCGCCAAGATCAAATTAAGACACGACTGTATTATTGGAAATCGTTGTAGAAAATTCAATGTAATGCTACAGTCTTTAGATCTTAATGAAGAAAAGAAAAATGGCAAGGTTTTGACTTCTTCAATTCATCAATTAATTGGCGATGAAAAGAATATCAAGAAATTTATTAGCGACTTAAAAAAAGATAAGAGAACAAAATATCTGGAATTTAATGGTCAAACATTATTTTTGGTTGAAAATGCAAAAAAGAAACCTGTTTCTGAATTCTCAAAGAAGATTTTTTTTGTTAAACCAATGATACTTGATACTAATGGTTATGAAAATTATGAAATTGCTTCCCATAGAAAAGAAGAATTGATGACTTTTATTAAGAGAGTAAAACCATTAGTTGATGAATTTGAATTGTTGAGTTTAAAGAATACTCCTCTTCAAAATGTATATTTCCCAAAAATAATGCCTAAATTAACTGTTTTACAAAAGAGGGCATTAGAATTAGCGATAAAAGAGGGGTATTATGAAACTCCAAAAAAAACTAATCTGCGAGCTTTGGCAAAGCTAAGTAAAGTTTCTTTGGCAACATATCAAAAACATCTCCAAAAAGCAGAATCAAAAATAATTCCAGATGTTCTCTCTTTCTTGAAATAAGCATACATGTTCGCTAAAAAATTTAAGTAATGGTTGGTTGCTATTTCTTGATAGTGAATTAAAATGGATGAAATATTTGGTTGGGATACTTTACGATACAGGAGAGAATTAGAAGTGTATCGTTCAGAGGACATTGAAGTTCCGGAGCATCTTACGATACTCCACGGATTGCCAGAAGAAGTTAATGTAGTAACCCACAGAATCGGTAGGGGAGTTTATGTTAATAGAATAAATTGCTCAACACTGCCAAGTTTTGATTGTGATATATTTAAAGGGTTACCAAGCAGAAACTCAGGAGATTCTAACTTATGGCATACAACTAAAAAATCAGCGAAAGAAGAAGCTTTGAGGTTAGAAGGACAGGTTGTAAGGCTGTTTGAGGAGTCTGGCAATCAAACTTACAGCATTAGTGCTGAAGAAGCTGGAGTTCCAATGTACCAAGTATATCAATCGCAGATAGGAGATTATTTTACTTTGGTGGCTGGAGAAATAGATCCCTCGGGCGAGTTAGATGCTAGAGGAGGAACTTTAGGTGTTGGGCCTGTGGGAAAATTTCCAATAACTTCAATGACTGAATTAGGACAACAAAAGAAATTTTATCCATTTGGTGGACCGGCAGGATTTTTAAGATTTAATGTTAGAGACCTCCATCCATTAATTCACGAAGTTGAAAAATATTATTCAGCTATGTATCATGCAACTGACGGATTTTTTGTCAATGCTTTTTCACTTGGTAACTGGACGGGATATAAGAAAGCAGGTGGAGATTATTTAGAAACGCCTGTTAGATTTCATAAAATCCAAGTTGATAGAGATCACCCAATTAAATAAATAGCGACCCCGTTAAAATTATAGTTTTTATCTTTTCATAGAGAAGTATTTCTTACAAAGCCCCACTCCTTTTATCCATTTACGTGAGAATCCAATTGAACTTAATCGCTGTTAAGTTCGTTTCCAGTTACGAAGTTCTGGAAACCTGCGTCCGCAGAGTAAAATTTGAGTTCCAATTAATACGAGGCGAAGCCGAGACATACTGTCCTAAGGACTGGGGGTCTGTGTTCAATAGAAAAAGCGAAGCGTTGCTTCAAGAACAGGGAGAAAAGGGCAATTTCTATTTAAAAACGCATTATTTATAAATAATAATCATTTTATACTTCTATTACAATGTATAGTAAAAAAGAGGTATTGATAGTAGTTGTTTTGCTAGTCTCTTTAGTTTCCAGTCAATTGAATTCTAGTGAATTGCTACCACTGGTGACACACCAGTGGCATGACG
>CAYFOH010000037.1:0-7229 GCA_964344755.1 uncultured Methanosarcinales archaeon | reverse complement strand
GTCATAATTCAAAAACTAGCCAGTATACATTTTTATGACTTTCTGGACAGCGCCGTATTGTTAAGTCAAGTTTTTAACTTTACAGTTACGGTCATTTGTGAGTGATACATTCATTTTCACTTTAATTGAGGAAGGGGGTTGTTCCTTACGGGGTGTCCGAACCTTAAAAGATGTATAGAGAGCGAACCTGACCAAAAACTGTAAAGTGTAAACTTAAGAAGTTTACTTAATATGTATGTACGTTAGTGGTAGTTTAACTATTTCATCTAGATTATTTTCAACCCACTTTATCATTTCACAAATACCTTCTTGTAATAAAATTTGAGGTTGCCAAGCTAACTCCTGCTTAATCTTATTAGCATTTAGACTGTACATAGCATCTTGACCAAAATTTTCTTCCATCATCTCCACTGACTCAGAAAAGTTATAACCTAACTTCTGACAAATCATTTCTACTAGTTCTTTAATAGAAATTCCTTGATTGTCTGGGGAGAGATGATAAATTTCACCTGGCTTGCCTTCAGTACTAACTTTCCAAGTAGCCTCTGCCACATCTCTAGCGTGGATGAAAGATCTAACGGCTTTCCCTCCACCATGCAACTGCAATTTTTTGCCAGTTTTTAGATAAATGATAGTTCTGGGAATAATTCTATACAACTGTTGGTGGATTCCGTACAAATTGGCGGCCCGTGTGTAAACTACAGGAAAATTGTACCTCTTATGAAGAGTTTGCAAAAACAAATCTCCTGCTAACTTAGAAGCAGCATAGGGTGTACTGGGTTGATAATGATGGTTTTCTTTGAGATTTTGTTCTGTGCTTCCGTACACCTCTGGTGTTGAGATAGAAACATACTTTTTAAGCCAGGGTTTGTTAACTAAGGCATTAGCTAGTTTGACTACAGATAAACAATTTGTTTGAAACCACTGTTCTGGCCATTTCCAGCTGTTCCTAACTTCTCCTTGAGCAGCATAATTAACAATGATGTCTGGCTTTTCTGTTTCCAGAAGGTCAATGATTCTAGAAAAATCTTTGTTTAAATCTAGTTGATGAAAGTGAAACTTAGGGGATCTTTCTTTATGGTATAAATAAGGCAAAAAAAGTTCTTTGTATTCCGGAGATCTACTGATCCCAATAACTTTACAATGGGTGTTACCTAAAAGATAATCAACAAAATGGCTTCCAGTAAAAGAATTACTTCCAAGAATGGCTACTTTCATCTTACCCTTTGTTAAAATTGATGTTATAAGGATTATTAAACTAAGGTATATAGAACCTTGATTAGAAAACTTTATTAAACAGATTCTAGCTCATTATCCCAATGAATGGATCTACTTTATTAACTTTTTTTAAGGATATGCTTTATGTCAGATTAGTTGAAGAAAAAATAGCTGAACTTTATCCCGAGCAAGAAATGCGCTGTCCTGTCCATTTGTCGATTGGCCAAGAAGCTACTGCGGTGGGTGTGGCTGCTAACTTAACAGATGATGATTTAATGTTTAGTAATCATCGTTCCCATGGGCATTATTTGGCCAAGAAAGGAAATCTTAAAAAGTTTTTTGCTGAACTTTATGGAAGAAGTACTGGTTGTTCCAAAGGAAGGGGCGGATCTATGCATCTTGTTGACTTGTCTTGCGGTTTTATGGGAGCAACACCAATAGTTTCTAGTTCAATTCCAGTTGCTGTAGGAGCAGCTTTTACTTTGTCAGTTAAAGGTTCTTCAAACGTTGTTGTTGTTTTCTTGGGTGACGGTTCAGTGGAAGAAGGTGTGTTCCATGAAAGTATAAACTACGCTAAACTAAAGAATTTGCCCATCCTTTTCTTTTGTGAGAACAATCTTTATTCTGTTTATTCTCATCTCAATGTTCGTCAGCCAAATAGAAAGATAATTGATATGGTTAGAGGGCATGGACTAGACTGTTATGAAGCTGACGGAAATGATGTTATTAGTGTTTATCAAGTCACAAAGGAAGCTGTTAAAAAAATAAAGGAAGGAGCTGGTCCTGCCTTCATAGAAGCACCTACTTATCGTTGGAGAGAACATTGTGGTCCTAATTATGACAATAATATTGGGTATCGGACAGAAGAAGAATTTTTGCAATGGCAAAGGAAATGTCCTGTGGAAAAACTAAAAGCAAAATTGTTAGCTGATGGTTTGTTAACAACAGATAGTTTTTTGCAGATGCAAGAGGTTATCAAGAAAGAAATCTTGGAAGCTGTCAATTTTGCTAAATTAAGTCCTTATCCAGAGAAAACAGAGTTGCACCAGAACCTATATGCTGATTAAGATGGAAGAAAAACGCAAATTAAAATATTGTACAGCTATTGGGGAAGCTTTAGATCTGTGTTTGAAAGAAGATGAGAACGTTTTTATTATTGGTGAAGGGGTTCCAGATCCTAAAGGTCTCTTTGGGACAACCTTAGGTTTACAAGAGAAGTACGGGGAAAAAAGAGTTCTAGATATGCCTCTCTCAGAAAATGGGATGACTGGCATGTGCGTAGGAGCGGCTTTAACTGGTTTAAGGCCAATCCTAATGCATCAGAGAATTGATTTTACTTTACTAGCTCTTGATCAAGTTATCAACAATGCAGCCAAATGGCATTATATGTTTGGAGGCCAACTTAAAGTTCCGTTAGTAATTAGAATGGTAATAGGTAGGGGCTGGGGCCAAGGTGCACAACATTCTCAAAATCTGCAAGCTCTTTATGCTCATATCCCTGGATTAAAAGTAGTAATGCCTTCTAATGCTTATGATGCTAAAGGCTTAATGCTTTCTGCTGTTAGAGACAATAATCCCGTGATGTTTATTGAACACCGTTGGTTACACAATTTACTTGATTATGTTCCTGAAGAAAATTACACAGTACCTATTGGTAAATGTAAAGTTGTTAGGGAAGGAACTGATTTAACGATCGTGGCAACTTCTTATATGGTTGTGGAAGCCATTAAAACAGCTGATTTCTTAAAAAACAGAGGCATTTCGGTTGAGGTTATAGATGTAAGGTCGTTGAAACCTTTAGATGAAAAAACAATTTTGGATTCAGTAAAAAAAACAGGTAAACTTTTAGTGGTTGATGCTGGTTACTATTCTTGTGGTTTTGCTGGTGATCTTATAGCTAGAGTAGCAGAGAAGGAGTTTGCTAACCTGAGACGGGCTCCAGAAAGGATAACTTTACCTGATCTACCAACACCTTCAACTCCAGGTTTGACGAGATATTATTATCCTAGGGTGTCTCACATTGTCAATAAAGTCATAGACATGCTTGGAAAAGAAAAAGTTGATTACAAAGAAAATGAACCTTTAGACATTCCTGACAAGTCTTTTACTGGTCCTTTTTAGTTTTGTTTAAAAAAATACGTATTTAGTTAGATGGCTAAGAAGTCAATAACAGCCAACTAAATATGTACTTAAAAAAAAATTATTTACTTGCAACCATGGCTTGCATTGTATCATATATATTTGCGAGGTCTGTTTTCCCCAATTCTCTAGCTAAACCCGCTGCATTCGCGTATTCTTGTTGTCCTTCAAACACTTCAATTTTTCTTTCAAAAAAACTCTGATCTCCAGTTAATTTGATAGCGTCATCAATATCCTTCATTGTATTTGATGGGTGATGATTTTCTCTAATTCTTGTCGTAATTATGTCTGTATAAATTTCTTTGACTTTCCCAACTTCATCTATTGCATGATATAATCCAGCAAGTTCCTGCAGTCTATCAATTCCATAATATCTATTGCTATCTTTAAATTTCTCTTCATTTGCAGAAACCTTAGCAACAACTTCTCTTGCTGCATCATCCTCCCCGAATTTAACTAAAGAAGATACCAGACTGTCATACCACCTTGGAGGAGAATCTACGGTTAAATTCCTGGCTTCTTTTAACAAGGTTTTTTTTGCTACATCAGTTTTTCCTAAAATTTCAGCACACTCGACATACAATGTCTTAAAACCATTTTTAGCATTGTATCTATCAAATCCGGCTTGCGCAACTTCATCAATTTTATGGGGCGAATGTTCTTGTGCAACAGCCAGTGCATCCCCGACCCACCCATGACTTTTGCATTGTAAATAACGATCAATTGCTTCATCATGCCTACCTAGTTTTGCTAATGTCTTAGCAGCAGGGAATAAATGTCTCTCATCTTCTAAATTTCGTTCCAATAATGATTCTAAAAATTCTTTAGCCTTATCTTTTTTTCCAAACGCTTCAGCAATTTCAACAGCTCGTTCTAAAGAATATTCTGTTCTTCCAGGTTCTGATAAGCGACCTGAAGCATAATCGGCTAGTGCCTCATTATCCCAATTTATAACCAAATCTTTCAATAAAATCTCAAAATTCTCCTCTACATAATAATCAACAAGTCTACGGCCCATCTCTAAAACCCTGCCTCTATCTCCTTTTCTTCTTGCATAATCCATTTCTCTCTCGAGAACAGATCTACTTTCATCCATAGCAAGAATTCTGTCTGCAACGTCGGTGTTTCCGGGAGTGTATATATCTCTCAAAAAATCAAGCCTATTCTTATCAGAATGTAAAGTTTCTAAAATGTTATCAAGTGTTGGTGCCATTTGATTGTGGTCAAATTGTCCGTTTATAAAACTAATGGGACATAGTTCCATCACTGCAAACTAATCTCTTTCATCCTTTTAATATTATAATAATCAGAATTGTTTAAAGGATCTTTTACTAAGCCTTTCTCAAAAGCTTGTTTTAAACTTCTTACAGCATCAGCTAAACTGTATTGGCACTCAAACCCTAAAACAGCTTTCATTTTGTCAGTATTTACATGATAAGACCTTTGATCGTCAGAAGGGATAATTTCAAATTCAATTGATTCATCGCCTAAAGTAGCTTTGACCATCTCAGCAATTTGCTTAATGGTAACGTTTTTGTAAGCTACATTGAAAGCTTGCTGATGAATTTTTTCTCTTGGTGCTTCTAACACTGTTTCATAGAATCTAACCATGTCGTGAACGTTAAGTGCAGGTCGCATTTGGTCTCCACCAAAAATTTTAATCTTCTTATTCTCCATGGCATGAGTCGTTAAAATGTTCACGGAAAGATCTAGTCTCAGTCTTGGCGTGTAACCACAAAGGGTAGCGGGCCTGACAAAGGTGTAAGTTAAACCACCTACATCAGATTTTCTTAACAACCTTTCACATTCAATTTTATATTTAGCATAATCAGTAATGGGATTAGCTTCAGCGTCTTCAGTAACATCCATGTCTAAGGGTTTGATCCCGTATTGGCTGGTAGAACTAGCCACTATTAATCTTTTCACACTACCTTCTTTACAAACGTCAATTACGTTTTGGAAAGCATTGAAATTAATTGATCTTCCTAGGTTTGGGTCTAAATCAAAACTTGGATCATTAGAAATGCAAGCCATGTGAATAAAAGCGTTGGCTCCTTCTGTGGCTTTCCTTAAAGCTTCTTTATCTCTGATATCTCCTTTAATAACTCTAAGGTTATGATGCGGTTTTAAGACGTTCCCGTAGATCATTAAGTCATAAACCGTGACATGGTGTCCTTTAGCTAAAAGTTTAGGTACAAGTACGCTACCTACGTAACCTGTCCCTCCAGTGATTAAGATGTTTTTGAATTTCATGACGTTGGTTTATTAAAAGCAATTATAAAACTAATGAATTTGAAATCATCTTCTTACGTATTTAGTGCTTGCAGTATAATTAACGGCCAACTAAATATGTACTCCTCTTCACAACTTTTATTAAAGAACAGGTAAAGTTCAAAAAAATGTTAAAAGTTAATGAACTAAATCAATTTACTTCTTCTAAAATAATCTCCTTGGAAGAATCAGCAACAAAAATTAAGGAACTCAAGGAACAAGGAAAGAAGGTAGGCTTATGTCATGGCGGTTTTGATTTACTACATCCCGGCCATATCTTACATTTTTCTGCTGCTAAAAAAAGTTGCGACATTCTTTTTGTTTCCGTAACATCAGACGAATTTGTAACTTCCAGAAAAGGACAAGGACGACCAATTTTTACAGATCAATTAAGAGCATATGCGATAGCTAATTTAGCAGTAGTAGATTTTGTGGTAGTTACAAACTTTGCTAAAGGTGTGGAAGTTATTGAAAAATTACAACCTTCTTTCTACATTAAAGGTCCAGATTTTATTAATAAAACAACCCCTGGAATTATGGCTGAAAGGGAAGCTATCAAAGAAGTGGGTGGAGAAATGGTCTACACTACTGAGTACAAAATGTCTACAACAGCTGTTCTTAATTATGTCAAAAAGGAATTAAAGGGGTCCCAAATTCTTGTTGTTTTAGATCGTGATCATACTTTGATAACTGGAGATAGTGATTGGCCAGGCAAAGAAAACGATTGGCAGACTCGATTACAATTGAATCAACCAGTGGTTAGTTTTTTGTCTTATTTACAAACAAAGTATAAAACAACTAAACTTGTAATCAGCAACCAATCAGGTGTGGCTCGAGGATATTTTGATACTGGTAGGGTTGAAGAGATTAATCAACACTTTTCTTCTAAACTTAAAGAAAAAGGGGTTTTTATCAGTAGTTGGAACTATTGCCCTGATGTGGATGCTGATTATGCTCTTAGGAGTGGTCTTAATTTTATTCCACGATATGTCAAAGAATTTACTGAAAGAAAACCAAACATCTCTTTAGTTGTTAAGGCTTTAACAAACCTAGGCAAAAGTCTAAAAGATTTTGATCGAATAGTTGTGTTAGGAGACCGTCATGAGGATGCAGGTTTAGCTACTAATTTGCAAGCCACCTTTATAGATGTTAAAGAAAAAACTTATGAAGATTTGCTGCAAGAATTTAATTAAAAAAATATTTTTTGTGTTGCATAGCCAAGACAGTAGCCAATCCCAAACTCACAGGGTGCTATAATAGAAGTATAAAGACCAGATTGGGTTGCATTGTAAAGCTTGTTTTGATGTGACACTAACCCTACACCGGTTGCTGTGCCTACAGCATTTCCAAGAACAGCATAAGAAAAAAGAGGCATTTCAAGTGAATTTCCTTGTGCATCAAATGTGCCTTTAGTAGCTCCTGCAACAATCGTTCCAAGGTGTGTTCCAGCTAGAACTAAAGCCCCTATTTTTGTATCTAAACTGACTTTGGAATTATTTCCTTTTTTCATCTCCTTTAACCCACCCTGTTTGTTTATATAATTTTTGGGCGCTGTCCAGAGTCGTACGACTCTGAACAAATAAACTAATGCCTTTGCCATT
>CAYFOH010000036.1:0-7371 GCA_964344755.1 uncultured Methanosarcinales archaeon | reverse complement strand
GTTGGTTAAACCCATATTCTGGATTTTATCCAGGTCTCATTTGGGACAGCACTGGGATTTAGGTACTCTAAATATGTTGAGAACAGGGAGAAACATGGTTGGAACAACCTTCATAGGATATTTATAAGAGGAGATAATATGTCAGAGAAATGGTTCAACGAGATAAAACCACAAAATCCTAAACATATTAAAAAATATAAAAATGGCCCCGCGGAGACTTTCCTAAATATCACTATTCTTGGGATGAACGGAGTGAATCCCTTCACCTCTCAAGTGGCGTGATACTTGTTTGAACTCCGGACCTCACGATTTCAGTCACTAACGTTCCGAACATTATCGTGCCGTTAATGTATCAGTCGTGCGCTCTTTCCCGCTTTGAATTAACAAAGTACCAGGCTAAGCCACGGGGCCATAGGAAAACAACTAAGAGTTCCCTTTTTTAAAGATTTTGCTTAATTTGACCAAAAAGATTTAATATCCAGAGCTATTTAAGCTAAAAATGAGTTTTAGTATTGGAGATTTTGTTGTAAATAGTGGTTATTTTGTAGCAGAATCTGAACAAGATACCTTAGATGGTTTTGTAGATAGGCCAGAATTTAAGAAATCTTTCATGGGAGATGGTTTTTTTGGTAATATTGGCTTAGCTTTTTTTAACCCACCTAAAAGAAGATACACTGTTTTTGAAACTTCTAACCCGAAAAGACTTAATGATTATCTTAATGGGGATTTTGGTATTGAACGTATTTATGAATTACCAAGGAATCTGGTAGTAATTTCTGGGATTAAAATGAGTGATGGTAGAAAAAGGGAATATTCACGTGTTTGTTACATGAATAGTAGAGAAAATGCTATTATGACTTATGTTGCTAAGTTAGCTAAAAATCCAAGAGATTTTATTATGGAAGAATTTAGAAGAAGTCCTAAAAAAGGAAATACTTTAGTTGGAGATATAGATGTTTCATTAGTTTTAGGATACGGTATGATAGGAAAGTTAGACGGAAGTTTTATTGATGAGAACGAAGTTTTTGGTGAAAATTTTACATTCTTTGAAGTAGGTCCAGTACTTGGTCCATTACATTTGAACGGGCTTAAAATCAAATAAGTTTTAAGTAAATGATGTATCGCTCACGATTGACCGTGACTGTAAAGTTAGAAACTTTACTTAATAATAAGGCAAAATTTATAACTAAATAGTTAAATTTCTTAATATGCATTACACTATACTAGATTGTTATACTGACGAGGCTTCTGGGTTGGGGGTACCACCTTATTTAGGAACTTATCCCAGATATTTTTATGGTAAATTTAAGTCTGAAGGAAATGAAGTAAACTATTTAACAATTGATGATTTAAGGTTGTGGAAGAGGTACAATAATATTAAAAAAGATCCTTCTGAAAAAGAAAAAACAAACATTCTTGTTTACAATACTACAAAAAATCGTGCACAAGAAATTATAAATAAAACAGATGTTTTAGTAGTAATTCTAGGGGTACATGTCCCCGGAAAATATCTTACTGCTTTACCTGGCACGCTAAAGGAGGTTATTCCTTTAATAAAGGATCTTAAAGTTAGAAAAATATTAACAGGACCAGCTTTTCATGGAACACAATTGGAGGGGGGCAAGTTTTTTGAGAAAGAAGATTTATCTTTATTTGATGAAGTTCAAGAATGTATCTTTTCTTTTAATGAAATAAACTCTTTTGTTTTAGACAGTTCTGATATTCTTTTAGAGATTCCAGATAAAAGAGTTATTGAAATTGAAACAGGAAGAGGTTGTAATGTAGGTAGATGTTCTTTTTGCACAGAACCTCTTAAAAATAAGTTTGTTAATAGAAAGATGGAAGAAGTTGTTAAAGAGGTTAAAGCCTATTATGATCAAGGGGCAAGATTTTTTAGGCTAGGTAAACAAGCAGATTTTTATGTTGCCGATAGACCTATCCAGTTACTTGAAAAGATTTGGGAGACCTGTCCCAAAATTGAGGTCCTTCATATTGATAACGTTAATCCCAATTCAGTTGTTAGGGACAAAGACGAACTGATAACCAAGGCTATTGTTAAATATTGCACTCCAGGCAACATTGCTGCTTTTGGTGTTGAGAGTTTTGATCCTGAAGTTGTTAAAGCTAATTTGTTGAACACGGCCCCTTTAATTGCTATGAAAGCAATTCGTATCATAAATAAGCATGGTGCGATGAGAGGAAAAAATGGTCTACCAAAATACCTACCTGGAATCAATATCATCTTTGGTTTACTTAATGAAACTAAAGAAACACATAAAAGAAACATGCAAGCTTTACAACGAGTCATAGACGAGGGACTGTTATTACGTAGAATCAATTTAAGGCAAGTGGCTGTTTTACCAAACACTTTCTTAGAGAAACACGGTGGCAACAAATATTTACGTAAAAACAAAAAGTATTATTGGAAATGGCGTAATGAAATTAGACAAAAGATTGATTTTCCTATGCTAAAATTGTTGGTGCCTAAAGGGACAATTTTAACTGATGTTTGGACAGAAATGTATGATGGAAAAACAACTTTCTGTCGTCAACTTGGAACCTACCCTTTAGTAATTGGAATTAAAGGAAGATTACCTTTAAAGAAAAAAATAAAAATAAAAGTCGTGGATCATATGTTAAGAAGTATTGTTGGGGAAGTTGCATGAAAAAAAGAAACCTGGCTTTAACTTTGGGAGAATTTTATATAGCTTCTAAAAAGAAAGTAAGCAGGTTTAGTTTTGCTCAAGGGATCATGCCCAGTTTGTTTAGATAAATGGACCTGCCGGGCAAGCAAAAACTTTCAAACTGTTTTTGGGCCCGACATAACCATTCATTTCATTCATGGACCTGCCGGGAATTGAACCCGGGACCACCCGATTGCCAACCGGGCATTCTACCACTGAACCACAGGCCCACTACTTTACCGAAAAAAACATTTCTTTATAAAGCTTAACCCAAAAATTAATAAAACAAGTAAACAACTATTAGAATAAATGGAAGAGGAGATTAGACGAGAAATTCTTTTTGACCTTAGTGAAACTATTAAAATTCTTGAAGAAAGAGAACCAAAAGATGTTGAGGAACTAAAAAGACTTAGTGAGCATGCCATAGAAGATGTAGCTCTTTACAAAAATACGGACCTAGTAGCTGTAACTGTTTTAATTTATTCTATTTACAAAATTCTACCAGATATTAGTTTAGCTAATCAAAGGAAACTTGTTAAGGATTTGTTAGCTGCACATAGAAATTTGCAAGAAGGTAAGTTAGGAAGGTATAATAGAAATATTAAAACATTGTATAATGCTGTAAGGCAGTCTAATGCTAAAGTACGCCAACATTTACAAGATGTTATGCAAGCAGCAAGGATAAAAAAAGGGACTTCTTTGTTGCAAAGGGGACTTTCTATTGGTCAGGCAGCTGGTTTAATGGGTTTATCAAATTGGGACTTGCAAGCTTACGCTTCTAAGTTGTATTTAGATCATACAGAAGCTAAAATACCAGCAAAAAAAAGGTTGATGGGAGCTCTAAAAATATTTGGTGTAAATTAAATGCAAAAAATCTTTTTTGATTCTGGGCCGATAATAACCTTAGTGATGTCAAGGTTGGCTTGGATTCTACCAGAAATAAAGAAAAAATTTAATGGGCGGTTTTTGTTAACACCCTCTGTGAAAAGGGAACTTGTAGAAAGGCCTCTACAAGTTAGAAGGTTTCAATTTGAAGCTTTAGAGGTAGAGAAATTAATAAGGGATGGTGTATTTGAAGTTTATCAGGAAATTCCTAAAGAAAAAATAAAAGAGTTAATTGTTTTAGCTAATTCTTCTTTTAAATCAGATAAAAAAACTTTAGATGTTGTACAAGAAGGAGAGATTGCTTCTCTTGTTTGTGCCTTGGAAACTAATGCAGCAGCAGTTGTTATTGATGAACGCACAATTAGGCTTTTTATTGAAGGTAGGGAACAAATGAAAAGTCTTCTTGAAAGACGCTTTAAACGGAAAGTTTTAACTGAAGAAAACCAAATGCGAAATTTTAGTGAAAAGTTTAAGAAAATTAATATTATTCGTTCAGTTGAATTAATTGGGGTGGCCTTCAAAATGGGGTTACTTAACGACTACCTTTCTCAAGGCAAGTCCTGCTTGTTAAATGCTGTTCTTTGGGCAGCTAAATACAATGGCTGTGCAGTAACAGAACATGAAATTGAGGAACTTAAAAATTATCTGCTTAAAAGGTAAAAACTTTTAAAGAGAACTAATCTTGAACAAAAATGGCTAAGAAATGTATTGTTTGCTACAAAGAAGCTGAGTATAAAATTAAAGACACCTCAGATTATTACTGTAACTTTTGTGCTGAAGAAAACTTTAGTGATGTAGGTTTGTTAATTAAATTGGAAGAACAAGCCAGACAACTTAAACAGTTTCTTAGAGAAAGAATGGAAGAAAATGTACAAGAAGATTAAACTAGGGAAGTTAAAGACTTCTAAAACGGAGATCATTGATATTGCTAAAGCTTGGTTAACTATTTCTCTGGCCTTTGCTTTTGTTTTTTCTGGTATTACTCTATTTTCACAAAATTTTTCTTTGACGGCATTATTTTCTTATAATTTCTGGTTATTTTTTTTAGTATCTTTATTGACAGCAGGACTTGGTTTTTTGTTACATGAATTGGGTCATAAATTTGTAGCACAACATTATGGATGTATGGCAGAGTTTAGGGCTTTTGACAGAATGCTTTATTTGGCAATAGGATTAGCGTTATTTTTAGGATTTATATTTGCTGCACCCGGTGCAGTGATGATCTCAGGAATGGTTACT
Organism: uncultured Methanosarcinales archaeon; assembly: GCA_964344755.1. Lineage (GTDB taxonomy): Archaea > Nanobdellota > Nanobdellia > Woesearchaeales > GW2011-AR9 > CAYFOH01. Next base: position 2,563 of record CAYFOH010000036.1, on the reverse strand, counting down.
AACCGTGAAAACGGGTTAATTAGTCTTGCTGGGCCACTAATTAATTATGGACTTTCTTTAATATTTCTTTTATTAGGTTCAGTTTTTGTTAGTTGGGATTTTGTGTTTTCTATTGGTTTTAGAATTAATTTTTGGTTAGGTCTATTTAATTTAATTCCTTTTGGCAATTTTGATGGGTTGAAAATTCTACGTTGGAATCGTTATGTTTGGAGTTTGATGGTAGCTTTTGGTGTTTATTTTGTTTTCTTTTTCTGAATTTGTCGTCGAGAGAAAAGAAAGTTTTATATAGTTCTTTTTACTTGGATAAGAATTAGAGGTGTTTTTCTTTGAACAAGGGAAAGTAAAGAAGGTGTTTCTTTCTTGTCTTTCTTACAAAAAAAGAAGGTGATAAAACTGAAACAATACGTTTTTCAGGAAGTAAAAAAGTTTAAGATTCAGAGGCCTTGTAAAAACTGTGGTGAAAGAATAGTTGTGGAAAATGCTAACCGTTACTATTGCAGACAATGTCGTGGTCACTAAGTCCTTTGTTTTTTTTTATTTTTTTTTATGAAAATAAATTTCTAAAGAATTCTTTGATTTTGTTGAATGCACTTGTTCTTTTCACTGGTTCCTCTTGTCCTTTTTGAACTGGAGGTTCTATAGCTTTAGCAACTATAGGTTCTTTTTCTTCTGTGATTGGTTCGGCTTTTTTAACAACTTCTTTTTTACCTATCACAAACTCACCCATGCTAGAAGCAATTGCTTGGTAATAAACATAATCTGCCTCTTCTCTAACAGGATCAGGAATTTGTAAAAGTTTAATCTCTTCTCTATTTAGGTATAAATAATTCTCTTTTCCTCTAACATCAATTTCTTTTAATCTTAAAGTTAAAGTAATTTGGCCAAATTTGTCTTTATCAGAGGAGTCTATTTTGAACCTATGAAGTGCTCTACCTTTAAATTCCCAAGACGTTTTTTCAATGTTTTCAACTGTGATTAATGCTTTAGTTACGTCTTGTTTTATCTCCATAGAAGCTGACTTTAATCCTTCGACGTTTCTAATTTCAAAATCGAATTGGCTACCTCCTTTAAGAAAAGATATGGGGTGGACAGTTGCTTGACCAGTAATAGTGATGCCTTGTGAACTAATTAAGGTTAGAAGAGATATTAGAAAAAGAGCACCAAAAGAAATCCAAAATATTTTATGAGAACGTTCTTTATTATATGAAGGTTCTACTCTTTTTTTTTTAGACATCTAGAAGAAATAAAACAATTAAAGTATATAAAGTTAATTGTAAGGGTGGGGTTTGAGTTTGACTGTGTTTTAGCAAAACATTTAAATATAATTCTAACTAAGCGGGAGTTAGGTGAAGTAATATGGTACAAGCGCTTGTAAAATTGGATGATAACACTAACAGGGTGTTGAATATTGTAAAAGCTAAATTTGGGTTTAAAGATAAAGGAGAGGCTATTAAATTTGTTGTTAGTGAATACGTTGAGTATGAAAATGAACCAGAATTAAGACCTGAATTTGTAAAAAAGATTCAGGAGATACAGAAACAGAAGAGCATTAGAGTGGATGATTTTACGAAAAGGTATGGTTTAAATTAGAGAAGTAAAATGTACGCTTTAGATGTTAAGGAAGAAGCTGATAAGATTTTTAAGAAACTGGCTAAAAAGAATCCCAAACAGTTAATGGTTGTTGCTAAGAAAATTAAAGAAATTAGAAGTAACCCTTATGGATATAAATTTCTAAGAAAACCTCTTCATGGATTTAATAGGGTACACATTGACAAACATTATGTTTTAATTTTTAAAATTGATCATGGTAGTCAGATTGTAGAAATATTTTATTATGACCATCATGATTTTGTCTATAAGTGGCAACCTAAGTAATTTATCATATATTAATCTTTGATACAGTAATCTCTTCTCATCTTTAATCTTTGATAGTTTTCTCTGAAGTACCTAAAAGCAAACTTTGATTTAGCAAGGCTTGATTCTAAACCTCCCATAAAATATTCCTTATCTTTTGGAAAAGAATCACCATATGTTTTGGCAACCCATGTTAAATCATTTCGGTCTAGTTCTTTTAGAGCTTTGAAATCGTCCATATAAATAATTACTGGTAACAAATCCCTTTTTAGATCTTCTTTTATTGATGTGTAAAATGCTAGTCTCTCTTCTGAGTCCTCTTTTTCAGCTAAGGTATAAAGAAGGACTTGGTTAAAAATATGGTGTTTTTGATCAATTTCTAAGGCACGTACAACTGTTCGGGGATCTTTTTTTTCGTCTAGAAGACTTTCTCTAAAATATTCTCTTTCTTTAAAACAATTTAAGAAGTTTTCCCAAGTTTCTGAATTAGAATTGTAAATTTTTAAAAGACCCCTTAATTCCCGTGTTTCAAGTTCGTTTAAACGTTCTCTATAAAAGTTGTCTTGATCACATCTTTGCTTAAGTTCCTCTAAAGCTTGAGTTAAATCATCTAAACTATCTTCTCACTCAATGCTCTTAGCCAATTTCCTATTTGCCAATCTTTTAAGTTTGAAAATAATTGGTCTCTTTCTTCATTAGATAAGTTATT
>CAYFOH010000035.1:0-7743 GCA_964344755.1 uncultured Methanosarcinales archaeon | reverse complement strand
TTTAAGAAATTTACACCCCTGGTTAATAAACCAGGAGAAATCACAGCTTATAAATTTATGTGTTTTTTTTATCTCCTAATAAATAAAATCTAAGAATTCATTTTAGCATGCGCTAAATGTGCTGAATAGTTGTCTTGTTCCTGCTTAGGTAATTTCCGATAATACTTCTTCATTGTATTATAGCTACCTGAATTGTTAGAAAGATCTTCAATTTTTTTAGAATGGGCCATTTTATCCTCAATTTGTTCTCTTACCCTAATTACCTTAGCATAAAAGTTACGTTTCTGTTTAGAAGTTACTTTAAGATAAAGGTCGTACACTTCCAAATATTTTCTTCTTAGTTCATCCAACGAATCCTTTTCTAAAGCTAAAGTCAAGAAATTTAACTTCTTTCTTAGCTTACTTGGCAAGTGGGATAAATGCCAGTATAAATAAATTAGTTTAATAGTTACACCCAACAAAGCACCAGCGATTAGTAAGGCTCGCCATAACTTGTCCTTTGTTAAGATAGCAACAATAACAAAGATTACTGTCAATAAAACCAAGGCTAACAGAAAAAACGTTGACAGACTACCTTTTTGCTCTTCCATTATTAGAATAAAAACACTTTATCTATTTAAATCATTACCTTCTTTATCCACAACATAAAACAGTTCGTTCTCAAAACTTATTTTCCTAAATTTGTAGCCCAACCTTTTACACATCAACTGAAACCACCTTCTCTCTGGAGCTGTCATTTTTTTACCGCTCATGGTTTTGGTAGCAAAACTAACCACAACATACCTAGCAGGTATTCTCTGAACCACCTTTTCAGTTGTTTTATGTCCCTTCCCTTTATCTAAGAGAGCAGTCATTTTAAAAAGAAAACAGAGATCTGCTTTAGGAAACTTGTACCAACTTAAAACATCTAGAACTTCTGCCTTACCTTTTACCTTAATATAACCAAAAAAACGGTTTAATAGAAAAATTTCGTTCTCGCTTAGATCATAGGCAGAATAAGTTAAATCTTTCAACTTCATTAAAGGGATAGAAAAAGGATTTAAGCCACAACCTAAATCTAGAATAGTTTTTGGTTTTCCTGTAATAGCAAATATTTTTTTATACAGAGTTTCGTAGAAATCTAACCTTTCCCGAGTTGAAGCATGTGTTTTCAATAATTCTTTAACTATTCTTTTCTTTTGGCAACCTCCTTGTAACTTCTCCACAAGTTCTTCCCTTTTTTCCGCACCTTCTTCTTCTCTAAACAAACCATAGTTCTTTCTTAACTTCGCTCTCACCTCTTTGATAGTTTTTTTATAAAAAGCAGACTTTTTATTTTTCAAACCGTCACATTTTTTTTCTTGAGAAAGAAATTTGAATAAATGTTCTCTTACAAAGTCAGAACTAAGCTCTTTTAGTTCCTTTTTCTTCTTGATATCGCTAATTAATTCTAAAATCATCTTTTCATCAAGCAATTTCTTTCCTACTAGCATCTTAAAAGTAAAGCCTAGACAATATAAAAAGCTTTTTAAACAGGCCTCCTATTAGGTAAAAGGTGAAAAGTAATCTAAAGAAAGTATGGAATTTTTTTTGGAAAGACGACTCTTTAGCCAGTTGGGTTGCTAATATTGTTGTTGCCTTTATTATTATCCGTTACCTTTTCTATCCCTTACTAGGAATTGTCCTTGGTACTAGTTTCCCGATCGTAGCCGTTCTCAGTGAAAGTATGGAACACGGGTTACATGACGGCCGTCTTTGCGGACAAGAGTTCCCAGAATTTTATGAATCTTTCGACAACTACTGGTCAATATGTGGCAGTTGGTACGAAACAAAAGGGATTAGTAAAGAAACGTTCCAGACTTTTCCCTTAAATAACGGTTTTAACAAAGGTGACGTCATTGTTTTGTGGAGAGCCAAAAATCTTAATGTAGGTGATGTACTTGTTTTTGAAGGTAACAAACCACAACCAATTATCCATAGAGTTGTTAGAATTTATCAAGAAAACGGGGAAACCTTTTACCAAACTAAAGGAGACCACAATAGTAACAGTTTAGGTGGTTCTTTTGGTGAAAGTAAAATCTCTCAGGAAAGAATTTATGGTAAAGGAGTACTAAGGATTCCTTACTTCGGTTATGTTAAAATCTTGTTTGTTGAACTTCTTAAACCTCTAGGGATTAATATTCAGAAGTAATGTTATGTTTTTCAATGTAACCTTTAATCTCTTCTAAAACCTCTTTTAATGGTCTTGTTACATCAACACTTATTCCATAATCAAAGGAAGTTGATTTGTTATATACCACTCAGGCCGCTATCCCAATTAATATTTGAATCGTCGTTCATAGTCTTTATGGGAAAACCATTCAATGATGATAGCCAGAACTATCACATTACTATTTGCAACAGAGTAAAGAAGCCGCCAACCACTTGGAAGGTCATATTTCCAAAGGTTATCAATTCCATATTTATCAATGTAAACTTTAGGGATTAACTTTTTTGGAACTTGTGTTGCACAAAAAGCATCTTCTTCAATATCATCTAATGCCCTGTTAATCCACTTGTAAAGTTTTTGATCCTCAGTTTTAGAAGTCTTGAGTTTGTTGAGCGTTTCTTTTAACTTCTTTTCTGCAAATTTGATATGTGATTTCATCGTGATAGTTCTGATCTAGCCAGATATTTTTGTACTAATTTGGGATTCCAAATCCAGCAGACTTTTCCCTCTTTATCTACAGCAATCTTGCCTGAATCTGACAAGTAGTCAAAAATCACTTGAAATGTTTGATACATCATTTTCTTAGGTAGGTTTTCCCACAGACTTCTTTTTTTGAACTCTCCACCATGTTCTTTGATAAATTCTTCTACCATCAGAACAGTATCTAACTGAGGATAGTGCAAAATTGTTCTTTTTATTGCTTGTGCCATTGTTGTATAAGTGTATATAACTAAATCTATTTAAACTTTTCGTTGGAATATCCACACTTTTCTAGAAATAGTTAAACACGACTAAATTGCTTTTGATTATTTCTCCATTATCAATAAATAAAGAGACCCTAAGCTACAACAGAACAGCCACACAAAAGTGATATATTTGGTTTTACTATTAAGAGGAACTACAACAATTCCCTATCATAGTATCTTCTAATCAAAATGTAAACACCTACAAGAGCTAATCCCATTATTACGAAGATTACCAAAGCCATTTCTTTAAACCCAATTTTTTCAGTCACTTCAGCACTAAAGAAACCGGTCAACCAATTACTTTCCTGAACTAACTTCTCTTGTACTGGTTCTTTAACAACTACTTCTAACGGTTCTTCTAATTCCTGTATAGGTTCCTGAATAACTGGTTCTTCTTCTAAAGTAACTTCTTCTTCAATTAAAGGTTCGTTCTGTACTCTTGTGGAAGAACTACTACTTCCTCCACTTCCCCCTCCTCCACCAGATCCCCCAGACCCTCCAGAAGAGCTGCTACCAGAACTAGAAGGAGTAGAAGTAGTAAAAACGTCTTGGCTAGAAAGACAATTGCCTGCTAAGTCGCAAGCCACTAAAGTGTAACTGTAACTGGTTGAAGAACTTAAAGCAGTTAAGGTTAAACTGTGGGCGGTACTAAAACTGTTATCTAAATTATTAGCAACATCAGAAATTAAAGAAAAATTAGTATTTTCGTTAGTTTCCCAGTCTAAAGTAGCACTGTTTTCAGTAACTGTTACCGTTAAATCATTTACAACCGGTAAGGTAATATCCACAGTTAATGGTTTAGTTTCAGAAGAAACCAAATTATTAACTAAACAACTCCAACTGTAATTCCCATCAACCAACTGCTTAGAAAACGTCGTTTGGTTATTAAAACCATTAATCAAAACAGTTTCATTTATTTTTCCTTCAATTAAAAGACTTAAATTTAATAAGGCCACATTAGCTACTGCTGAACAAGTAAATGAAACGTTTTGTTCTTTAGTAATCGACAAAGCACTACTATCTACAGTAAAAAAGTAATTGTTTACCACCAAAACAATTTCTTCCTCAGCTACGTTTCCAGCATAATCCTCAACTAAAGCTGTAACTGTGTTCGTCCCATTAGCCAAATTACTTACGTTATAATTCACTGACCAATAATCTCCTTCTTCTTCAGCTTCCAAAACAAAAGGGTTTGTCCCGTTACTAAAATTAAATTTTACATCCTTAACACCAGACAAACTGTCTGTAGCTGTAATATTAAACAATTGATTGCCAGAAGAATAATTGAAAGAACTTCCATTAGTCGGGGTGTTAAAAACAACAACAGGTTTTGTGTTATCAAGTGTAAAATTAATTTGCTGAGTCATAAAGTTGTTATCACTATCATTAGCCAAGACAGTAACTATATGGTTACCTTCAATTAAGTTTGAAAGATCGTATGTTAACAGCCAATTTCCTGACTGATTTGTTAATGTAATATTAAATGGTTGACCAGAAGAATTATCAAAGCTCAATAAAACATTGCTTATGGAAAGCAACGCATCATTAACAGTTAGATTAAATAAAATGCTAGAACCAGTTAAGTTTAATTTCTTCCCCGGACTGTTTACAGCAATCTCTGGACCCGTTGAATCTACTAAAAAAGATACTCGTTCTGTACGGTTAAGACTACCAGCTAAATCTTCAACTAAAACAGTTAAACTATTTAATCCGTCTTCTAGTGAACCTACATCAAAACTAACTGACCAGACACCACTACTATTAGAAGGTGTTTGATTAAAACCTAAACCACTTGCGTTATCAAAACTAAATAAGACTGTATCAACATTATTTTCTAAGACATTTACAGTAAAATTATGCAAACCTGTTAAGTATGAACCACTTAAAGGAGAAGTAATCTTAACAACTGGCTTTGTTTGATCAATGTTAAGTGTCCTTAGCATCGTAACACCAAAACTGTTAGCAGAATCATTAGCATAAACCCTGTAGTAATGTTTCCCATCAGATAAACTCTCTAATGAATAATAATAGTTCTTAGCATCTACTTGTAACATTGTTAAATTAACTATAGAACCGTTTGAATAATACCATTCCAAAAAAGCATTAGACAAATTAACATCTGATGAAATATTAACCAAATTTCCATTAAAACTATTATTCTTCGCACTTGTAGAAGTATAATTCAACACAGGATTAATCATATTCTCTAAATCAATTCTTGGAAATAATAAGCCGTTCCTAGTATCATTAATTAAAAGTCCAGAAAATTTTAACCTTAACTCTATTTCTTCTGGAGTTATTGTTTTATCATAAGCTAATTTCCAGTACTGAGCTAAAATAACTGCTGCTCCAGCCACATGAGGAGCCGCCATCGAAGTCCCACTTTTAACACCAAAAGAAGAACCTAAAATAGAAGAAGTAATAGAACTTCCTGGAGCTAACAAATCCAAAATAGTTCCTGAATTGTAACCTGAAATTGCATCAGCCTTAGTAGTAGAACCAACGGAAGTTACGTTTTCACCACAGGCTGGAGAAGTTATTCCTGTTGTACTTCCACTATTCCCCGCAGACACGTCAACAAAAATTCCTTGAGAAACAGCTGCGCTAGAAGCTGCTGCAAGGCCAGAGCTGTCAGAACTGTCACAAGCTTCTGAATAAATTATTTCATTGCCACTACTGTCAGTCACGCCTAAACTCATGGTAATCACAGAAATATTAAATTTAGTTGAATTGTGTACACACCAATCAATAGCAGCTATGGCCCAAGCAGTGTTCCCAATACCTGTACTATTAAAAACTTTTAACGACACTAATTTAGCTTCTGGAGCTACTCCCTGATAAGTTGCATCTTCTGAAGCTACAATCCCTGCAACGTGGGTTCCATGACCATGAAAATCAATAGGATCGTTATCATCGTCAGCTATATCATAACCACCAATTACTTTGTTACATGTACCGTTAACAAATTCTTCTGCTGAACATCCACCAAAAGCTGGATGTGTATAATCTATTCCTGTATCTATTACGCAAACGGTTTGACCTTCACCCCTAAGTTGATACCCGTTCAATGATTTGTTGTGTAACTCATCACCCCCTAACAAAGGAACAGAGTCATCTAAAAATAGTTTAATTGGTTTAACTGGCAAAATTTTTTCCACTTTGTTAGAAGCTTGCAATTTTTTCAGTGCCTCTTCTTTAATCTCTCCACTAAAACCATTAATTGTTGAATATTTGTTTTGCAAAACGAAATCTTCTTGCAACTCGTCTAAGACCTCAACCTGTTTCTCTGAAATAGCTTCCTTCCTAGTCTCTAAATCCTTAGAAGTCGTGGCAGAATCATCTTTAAGTAAAACAATCACGTCAGTTACTTGTTTCTCTTCTAAAGTATTAACGACTTCTTCACTTATTTCTAAAGCTGAAAGTGAACCTAACGATAACACCAGAAGTACTAAAATCGTTACAACCAACACTCTCATTTTTTTTAGATTAAAGGAAAACTATCGCTTCTTTTTATTAAAATGGAACCAAACCCTTCACCGATTCTAAAAGAAGAATCAGCAATTACACCAGACAACAAACTTAAGAAGCCCACCTTTCTCCTGTAGTTTAAAAAAGCCACTTCCTCGATGTCATATTCTTCCTTAAGATAAGTTTTTACAGTATTAATATCGCCAAGTTCGTCAACTAGTCCTAGGTCCAAAGCTTCTACACCTAAATAAAATTCTCCTGTTGCCAAGTTCTTTACTTCATCATAAAACAACTTTCTATTCTCAGCTACTTCTTTAATAAAAAAGTCGTGAATCTTGTTTAGTTTTGCTTGCAGGATTGCCTTTCCTTTACGATCAAGACTCATAAAAGGTGTTCCTAAGTCCTTGTATTCTCCAGCCGTCAACTGTTCATAACCAATACCATACTTGTTCATTAATTCACTAAATTCTAAGTAAGAAGAGATCACACCAATACTTCCTGTTATAGACATTCTGTTAGCCACAATTCTTTCTGTAGCCGAAGCAATCCAGTAACCACCAGAAGCACCAACTTCTCTTATTAGAGAGACTACAGGTTTTTTAGAATTTTTAACCGCAGCGGCCACCTCATCTGAAGCTACTGCTGAGCCTCCAGGCGAATTTATTTCCAAAACAATAGCTTTGATCAGATCATTTTCATTAGCTTCTTCAATAAAATTTACAATTTCTTTAGAACTTACAACTGAAACACCTAGAGCTTTGCCACTAGATCCCATAATTTGCCCTTCAATAGGTATTAAAGCCACATTGCCAATCTCCTTACCATTAAATGCTACTAAAACAAGTGGAATTAAGAAGAAAATTACAAAGACCACTGCAACCAAAGTAAGAAGTATCTTTTTAGTTCTATCCATCCCTTTTTTCATCATTTTCAATAAGATTAGTATTGTATATAAATGTTTTTGATTGTGTTGTTTTTTTCCTAATTATTAAAAATTGAAATCAAAAAACATACTAGTACCACTTTAGCATAAAAAATATAAACAATCCACTTCATCAAAACTAAAGATAAATTTGGAGGAACATTAAAATGGTAGACCAATATGATATTTCAAGAACAAGATATGATGCTTTAGTTAAAGATTTAGTACCAAAACTTACTGGTGAAAAGGCTGATGTAGCTGTGAGGGCTATAAACAACCTGGTTTATTTAGAAAGACCAGAAGACTGGGCAAGCGCAGATTGGCCACAAGCAATCTTAGGAGTTACATCAGATGGTGAAAAAGCAGTGTCAATTGAATTCTAGTGAATTGCTACCACTGGTGACACACCAGTGGCATGA
>CAYFOH010000034.1:0-8326 GCA_964344755.1 uncultured Methanosarcinales archaeon | reverse complement strand
GTCTATAACGTAGTGGTGACTGGTGGTAGCCGCTCAACTATTTTCTATTTGACAAGGTTTCTTATCTTACGAATACACAATGGATTTTTATAAAATAATTACAAATAAAGGATTGGATTCACAGGATCTTGTAGATGGTGATACAGTTGTTTCTAGTGTTAAAGCACCAGTTTCTAGTATTGAGTCTGATTTAATTGATGAGTTAAGAAAAAAAACTATGAGGAAACCTCTTGCAGTAGGCTATGATAACACCATTTCCTTTTTACCTGGACCAGGGGATCGTTTTCCGGCGGTTTCCATGGGTCATTTCTTACTAGCTGATACTTTATCAGACGAAGATAGTGTAAGAAAAGCGAGATCGTTGGTTGATTTAGGGTGTGGCAGTGGATTTTTAGGAAATTATGCTGCAAAAAACTTTGAAGGAGTACAAGATGGAAGAGTTATTTTTGGTGATTTATTCCCAGAATCAATTAATGCTGCTTTAAATGCTTATTTAGAAAATAATGGGCTTGAGATTGCTGATATGTTAATAAAACAAAAAGGAGATCTTTTTTCTCTAAGAGGTAAGGGAAATCAAGTTGTTGAATTTAGAGTTGGTGATGTGAGTAAAACAATGTATGGGAACAATGTGGAGGTGGCGGTTGCAAGTCCAATCTATGTTCCAGGTATCTGTGAAGTGTTCCCTCAAGCTTTTGCATTGTTTGGTGCAGTTTCTAAGCATATTAGAGCAGATTTTTATGTTGCTCATTCTTCATTAGCAGATAAGGTAGTGGAACAAGCTGCTGATCAAACTGGAGCTAGCCTTGTTGATATTAATTCAAGAGAATTTCCTTTAGATTTGTCAACTACTGATTCAAGAAGAAAAGGGGTTGATGAAGAGACTCTGGAAAAACTGACTCCTTTGGGTTTAATTATTAAAGGATCTGGAGACAATGTTCAGTATGGACATCTGTTAAAAGTTTCGAGAATGAGTTACAAATAATTAGTATCTTCTTTTTTTGTTCTTAAACCAACTTTTCTTAAGCGGCTCCTTAGAATTGCTATATAAATCACCTACGGGGCACTCCGAAGGAGCCAACCCTCCCCCAGATCGTTTCGTTAAACTCAACGATGCCGGTCTAGGTGACGACAACGGTGATTTAAAAAGGATATCTACAGGGTCTTCTTAAGCAAAAACTATATATAATAGTTATCGCCCCTAGCTGAGTTATGGAAATCAAAGATGTACAAGCAAACCAAGGAAATATTGACCTAGTTTTACAGGTTTTAGAGAAATCTGAACCAAGGACTTTTGAAAAGTTTGGTAAAAGTGGAAAAGTCTGCAATGCTAAAGTTAAGGACGAAACAGGCGAAATTAAGTTAACTTTGTGGAATGAAGATGTTGATAAAGTTAACCAAGGGGATAAAATCCATCTGCAAAATGGTTGGTGTTCTGAATATCAAGGCGAAAAACAATTATCTGCAGGTAAATTTGGCAAGATTGAGATTGTTGAAGCTGCCAAGACAGAAGTTTTAACCAATGACCCTGGAATGTTAGGGGCTGCAGCTAATCCCGAAGAGGAACTGGAAGTTCTTGATGAAGAGGAGATGGTTGAATAATTTTTTTTTAATATATTTAATTTAAAACAATAATTCTTAAAAAAGATAGCTTTAAATGTTTTCAAATGGTTGTTGCTATTACTGAAAGTAGTGCTTATTTTCCAGGGGAAATGATTAAACAAGGTGAATTCTCCAGGTTATTTTCTGAGCGTCAGAGGAGTTTAGAGGATCTTTGTTTGGACTTGGATATCAATGGAACAATGTTAGATAATGTTGATAGAGTTTTGAGAAATCTTGGTGTTGAACAACGTAATTTATTAGTTAATCCAGAAAATTCAGAAAGATGGTGGGCTAGAAATCAAGGAGGGGCTCCAATTCTTAATATTGCTATTGCTGGTTATAAATCTTTGATGAAGGATCAAGAACCCTTAAGTGAAAAAGATTTTTTAGTTGTTTCTACTGATTTTAGCGACCATCTTCTGCCTACTTTGGGGGCCCAACTAGCTGGTCATGCTGGAAACCCTTATCGAGTTGATACGAATACTGGTTGTGGTTGTACTGGGCTTGTTCAAGCACTTGACCAAGCTGCTTCGCATTTAGTAAGATTTCCTGAAAGCCGGGCTGTTGTCCTTTTAGTTGAAGCAGCTACTATTAATTCTTAATCCCATACTACTTACCAAGCTCGAATGGAAAAGGTTAAAAGATTGGCAGAAGAGGGGAACAGAAATGCTGCTAAAAGCCATATAAACAATTATCTTGTACATAGTTATTTGTTTGGAGATGGAGTTGTTGGATTTATTTGTGAACATCCCGACAAGGTCAATAAGGGCATAGTTTTTGATAAATTTTTTCATCGTACTAATGTTGGAGATGATGACTGGAAATGTGCTTATATCATGGGGGCTGGTACAGCAGAAGAACAGTTGGGCCCGTTTGGAATTTTCCAACAAGATTATACTGTTTTAAGAGAAAAGTTGGTGGGAACTTATTTTCCTGAAGCTAGTAGGTTTATTGAAAAAAATGGTGTTCCAGATAATGTTGCTGCTCATGCTGGTTCAGCCTACATTCTTAAAAGTCTGGGAAAAATATGTGGTATCCCTACAGATAGGTTAAATCTTTCTGGTGATGTTTTAAGAAGGCATGGCAATACTAACCATGTAACTACAGGCATGGGTTTACATTATCTTCTTGAAGAACAGGAAAAACGAAGTGGTTCTGTTGCTTTGGTAACAATTGGGGTTGGCCTTTCAACTCGCTCAGCTTTTGGACACTATTTGTAAAAGAATTCTAGTTTTCCCAAGACTATTTCCACCAAAAAGATTATATAATCCTTTCTCTGTTTTATTATTAAAATGAAACTTTTGCCATCTTTAAAACCGAAAAAACGTTACCTTGTTTTTGAGATTATATCAAAAGATAAGTTGGCAAGAGATGAAGTTCAAAAAGCAGTAAATGAAGCTTTGTTAAGATTTTTAGGAGAATTTGGAGTAGCTAAAGCTGCTCCAATTTTCATTAAGGAAAAATATAAGAACAACCAGTTTATGGTTAAGATCAGCCACAAATATGTTGCAGAAGTTAAGGCGGCTTTAATTTTGATCAAAAGGATTAAAAATGTTCCTGTGATCATAAAATCGGTAATTACTTCCGGAACTATTAAAAAGGCTAGTTCCTACATGAAATGATCGAGGTGCATTATAATGAACAAACAAATGATTGATAAAATGGGTTATGACCGATCCATTACTATGTTTTCTCCAGATGGTAGGTTGTTACAGGTAGAATATGCAAAGAAGACGGTAAGGCAAGGTTCTACGGCTATAGGTATTGCTTGTAAGGATGGTGTTGTTTTAATTGCTGACAAGCCAATAAGATCTAAGTTAATGATCCCAGAAGCTATTGAAAAAATGTTTCTGATTGACGATCATATTGCTGCAACAGCTTCAGGGATAATCTCAGATGCTCGCGTGTTGGTAGATAGGGCTCAAGTTAAAGCTCAACAACATGCTGTAACTTACGATTCTAAAATTGATATTTTGTCTGTAGTTAAGGACATCTGTGATCTTAAACAAATTTGTACACAGTCTGCTGGGTTAAGGCCTTTTGGTGTTTCCATGTTAGTTGGCGGAGTGGAAGATGATGGAACAGTGAAACTTTTTTTAACAGAACCATACGGTTTATATTTCCAATATCAAGCTGCTGTAACTGGTGAAGGCGAGGCCGAAGTTGATGCTATTCTGCAAAAAAAGTATAAGCCGAATATGTCTGTAGAAGACGGTTTGAGACTTGGTTTGGAAGCTATGAAATCTTTCTTAAGAGGAGAATTTAACTATGATCGGGTGGATGCTGGATATATTTCAGTAGAAACTAAAAGGTTTGTTAAATTAGATAATGAACAGTTGAAGAAGATGGTTAAATGATTTATTTTAATTTTTATTTATAACTAAATATAATCTATTTTTAGGGTATAATTTTATGAAAGACAAAATAACAGTAGCTAGGATAAAGAGATATGGACTAAACTTTGAAATCAGTGTGGATCCAGACAAAGCTTTAGAATTTAAAGAGAATAGAGCCTCCTTACAAGAAGCCTTGTTAGCTGAAAACATCTTTACTGATGCCAAAAAAGGCCTAATTGCTAAGGATGAAGATTTACAAAAGGCTTTCCAAACAACTGATGTTGATGAAATAGCTAAAATGATCATTAAAGAAGGAGAAATTCAGTTAACAGCAGAACATCGGGCTAAGGAAAGGGATGAATTTAAGAGGAAATTAGTCTATGAAATACACAAACATGCGGTTGACCCTAAAACTGGGTTACCTCATCCTTTAACACGTATTGAAGCTGCTTTGGATGAATCTAAGGTCCATATAGATCTCAATAAGGGGTTAGAAGAACAATTTGCTAATATTGTTTCTAAGATCAGGATTGTGCTGCCTATAAGTATTGAAAAGAAGGTCTTGGTGCTTCTAATCCCAGCTGAATTTGTGGGCAAAATTTACCAATTTATCAAAAATAACAGTAAACTTTTAAAAGAGGAGTGGGTTTCTGATGGAAGTTGGAGGATAAAAACGGAAATCCCTGCTGGTTTTCAACGAGAATTTGTAGACAAGTTGAATTCTGTAACCAAGGGAAACTTAACAATAGAAAATGAGTAGTGAATTATTAATTAAGGAAAAAGCTGTTGTTATCCCAGGAGAAATCCTAGCTGAAGGTATGGATTATTTACCTGGTGAAAACACATACAGAGAATCAGACAAGATTTATGCTAAAGTATTGGGTTTAGCATCACTGAAAGGCAGAGTTCTGAAGGTAACAAGTTTATCTGGACCCTACAATCCTAAAATTGGTGACAAGGTTATCTGCCAAGTTAAGGATATTACGATGAGTAGCTGGAGAGTAGAAACTGGTACACCTTATACAGCTATGCTAAATGTTAAAGATGCTAGTAATAGATTTATTCCAAGAGGGGAAGATCTTAGTAAAATTTTGGGTATTGGTGACTTAATTGTGGCTAAAATTAGTAATGTTACGTCACAAAAATTGATTGATATTACAATGAGAGAGCCAGGTTTAAGAAAAATTATTGGTGGAAGGGTAATTACCATAAATTCTCAGAAAGTGCCAAGAGTAATTGGTAGACAAGGAAGTATGATCTCACTAGTTAAAGAAAAAACCGGTTGTGATATAACTGTAGCTCAAAATGGTTACGTGTGGATCAAAGGAACTCCTGAAGGAGAATTGAAAGCTGAAGAAGCAATTAAGCTTATTGAAAAAAATTCTCATCAAGAAGGTCTTACCAACCAAATAGAAAAATTTTTGGGAGGTAAAGAATAAAATGGCATACACAGAAAGATTAGATGGCAGGAAAGTTAACGAACTTAGGCCGATGGAAGCTAAAGCAGGTGTTATTCCTAACGCTGAAGGTTCAGCTTATTTTAAGATTGGAAATACTATAGCTTATGCTGCTGTTAGAGGTCCAAGAGAAATTTATCCTAAATTTTTACAAAATCCAACTAAAGGAATTTTAAGATGTCATTACGGAATGATGCCCTTTTCTGGAACTGGAGAAAGAATTCGTCCAGGTCAAAACAGGAGAGCAAAAGAGATTTCTATGGTAATGTCTAAGGCTTTGGAGCCAGTAGTTGATTTATCTGCTTTTCCAAACTCTGTAGTGGACGTCTACGTAGATTTACCACAAACAGATGCTGGTACACGTTGTGCAGCAATCTCAGCAGCTTCTATTGCTTTAGCCGATGCAGGTATTCCTATGAAGGATATTGTTAGTTCGGTTGCTCTTGGAGAAGTTGATGGAACTGTGGTAGCTGACTTAACTTATAATGAAGAAGCTTACCCAGCAATTGTGTCAGACATACCAGTGGCTATGTTGCACAATAGCAAAGAGATTTCTCTATTACAAATGGACGGGGAAATAACTAAAGAAGCCCTTCTCAAATCTTTAGAAATGGCTAAAGAAGCTACAGAGAGGGTCTATGAGCTACAAGTTAAAGCTCTTAAAGAAAGATTTAGTGAGGAAGAAAAATGATAACACTTAACGAACAAACAATCAGCGAGTTAGCTAAGGACGGTAAAAGACTTGATAACCGTCAGTTAACTGAATACAGAAAACCAATTGTTGTTGAAACAAATATAACTAAAACTGCTGAGGGTTCAGCAAAAGTACAAATTGGTGAGACTGTTGTGATGGCTGGTGTTAAGTTATCCTTAGAAAAGCCTTACAACGATACTCCAGACGAAGGTGGGATTATGATTAACGCAGAACTAATTCCTCTAGCAAGTCCAGAGTATGAATCTGGTCCACCATCTATGAAAGCTATTGAGTTAGCTAGAGTAATTGATAGGGGTATTAGAGAAGCTAAAGCGATTGACATGAAAAAACTTTGTGTTAAGTCTGGTGAAAGGGCTTGGTTTGTTACAGTTGATTTAATTGCGATAACTGACGCTGGTAATTTACTGGATGCAGCTTCTATTGCTGCTGTAGCGGCTTTAAAGGTAGCTAAGTTCCCAGAATGTGATTTGGAAACTGGTGTTGTTGATTACAAGAAAAAAACCGACAAGAGTTTGCCAATAACTAAAGAGCCAATCTCAGTAACAGTTTACAAGATAAATGGTAAATTGTTAATTGACCCAACAGTTGAGGAAGAAAAAACTTATCAAGCAAGATTGACAGTAGCTTCAGATTCTAACGGAACAATATCCTCTTTACAAAAAGGTGGGGACGATCCGTTAAGTATTGAAGATATTGAAAAAATTGTAGATTTAGCTTTGGATAAAGCAAACTTTTTAAGGGAAGAGCTTAACAAACAACTAAAATGAAGAAAGAAGAAGTTTACACAAAGTACGAGAAGGCAAGAATGATTGGCTCTAGAGCTTTACAGATAGCTATGGGGGCCCCTTTCTTGGTTAAATTGTCTGAAAAAGAGTTGGAAGCTATTAAGTACAATCCAATTGAAATAGCTATCCTAGAGTTTGAGCAAGGTGTTTTACCAATAACGGTAAAAAGGTTACCTAAAGCTAAATGAACCAGACAATTACTAAGGAGAAATTAGATAGTTATTTCTCTATAACTAAAGAGGCTCTTGATAAAGCTAGGGAAGCTTTTGATCCAGATAATGAAGAAAAAGCAGCCGACTTCTTTGACATGGCTTCCCGTTACTTTAAGGATGCTAATTTTTTTTTTGATAAAAAAAAGGACTGGGTTCTAGCCTTTGCAGCCTTAAATTATGCTCATGGTTGGTTGGACGCAGGAGCAAGAATTGGGTTGTTTAGAGTTAAAGATAGTAGATTGTTTACTGTTGATGAGGATTAATTTGGTTAATCTAATGGACTTTTTATTTTTGATAAATTCTTGTTGGAAACCTTTGTATAAATTAATGTTGTATTAACATTTGTATGTCCTAATAAGTTCTTAATGTATCTTATGTCAGTTCCTTTTTCTAAAAGATGAGTTGCAAATGAATGCCTGAGGGTATGCGGGGTTACTAGTTTCTTAATCCCTGCGTTTTTGGCAGCTTTTCTTACGATCATTTGAATTGTTCTTGTAGTATATTTCTTTCCCCTGTTTGTTTTAAAAACCAATCCCTCTTTTTTAGAATCAAGATTTAACAAGTTTTTCTTAACCTTAGATGAGAGCATAACAATTCTATCTTTCTTCCCTTTAGCAGATTTAATATGGATCACTTTTCTTTTAAAATCAATGTCTGGCCACTTAAGATTAATTATTTCACTAACTCTCAATCCTGCTGCATAACCAACTTGGATAATGGTTTTATGATTATAATTCTTTGTTGAAATAACCATTTGTTCAATATCCTCTTTTGCTAATACTACTGGAAGTTTTTTCTCTCTTTTAACATTAGGAATGTTTTTAATGTCAAATTTTTGTTTGTAACAGCAATTTAGATAAAACTTAATAGCAAAACCAGCAGCTCTTACACTCTCATTTGATTTTTTTGAGTTAATTAATTCTAACAAATATTCTCTTGGGTTATTTTTGGATAGTAAGAATTTGTTGATTTGGTAAAAGTATGAAGTAATTGTTTTCTTAGAATATCCTCTTAGTTTTGCTTCATTTTCAACAATTTTTTTCCAATCTTCCAAAATTTCGCCCCTTTATTTGATTTACTGTGGAAGTTCCTTCCCGTTTGCTTAAAATAATTTCGCTTTTTCAAAGAATACGTCTATTAAACGAAATAAAACTTCGCTTAATAGTTGTTATGTCTAATTCCCTACGGCGCCTAACTTATAGATACTTTAATAAATATCTTT
>CAYFOH010000033.1:0-8402 GCA_964344755.1 uncultured Methanosarcinales archaeon | reverse complement strand
GTCATGCCACTGGTGTGTCACCAGTGGTAGCAATTCACTAGAATTCAATTGACATAATAATTATTTATTTTTTCTGATGACAGAAAATCCTGTTCTTACAAGTACCAAGGGCTTGGTTGATGACCCTCAATTTCTAACGATAAATTATGATCAATTGGATAAATTAGCAGAAGTTTATGCTAGTTCTGAAATGGAAATCCCCAAATGGGACGCTTCCGCTTTTTTACTACCTGAAGAAGCTTCACCAGAGGAGATTGTTGATTTTTTTGTTGTGGGTAATGCCATCAATTTTTGTTTCACTGATTTAACTAATTCCGATGAAGATGTTAAATACATGTTCCAACAAGAAGGCGTCCCCTTTCCTTGGAGTGGCGCTTTTGGTATGTGGGCTGCTCTAAAAGAAACTTATAATGTTAGTAAAGAAAGGAATCTTTATCCTTTTGATGGTAGGGTCTTAGCTAACTTGAATACTATTGTTGCTGGAGAATTGTTTGAAGGTCTAGGCATAGAAATTCCCTTGTTAAAGGAAAGGGTAGGAAATCTTAACGCTTTGGGTGAAGCTCTTTTAGAAAATTATGGTGGTCGAGCATATTATCTGGTAGAAAATTCTCGTGGCTTTCTCTTAGGAGAAGGTGGTTTAGTGGATACTTTGGTGACCAAAACGAATGGAGCCTATGCTGACTTTGATCTTAAGACTAATCCAGATGGTTTAGCTTATTTTAACAAGAGAGCTCAGTTATGTGCGGCTATGCTTATTGGCAGATTTGGTAATTTAGGAGTTACTGATTTACAAGATGAAGAAGTTGATAAATTAACTGTTTTTCCAGACTATCAGTTGCCAAGGGTTCTAAGACATGAGGGCTGTTTGGAGTATGGTCCAGAACTAACTCGGCTAGTTGATAACCGTCAGATAATTGAACAAGGATCTTTACAAGAGCTAGAAATCAGGGCAGCTACAGTTCATGCAGCAGACTATTTAAAAAATAGAATCAATGAAAGAAGAGCCGATAAAATTAACGCTCTTCACCTTGACTACAAACTGTTTATGACGACTAGAGATAAGGATTTCAAGGCAACAGCCAAGCCTCATCACAGAGTTGTTACTGTGGCTTATTAAGCTGTAAAGAAATCTTTCATTTTTGCTTCGTGTTCTTTGATAAATTAAAATTTTCTTCTTATACTTTCTAAACCTTCCTGAAATTCTTTAAATCCATGACTAGTGTTCTCAAAATCTCTGGTTAAACCAAAGAGACTTTTCGCAGTTTTAGCGTTATGGTCTCCAACTAACTTGTATTTTAAATCAGAATTAAGATTGTAAAAAATTCTGCCTTCTTTTTCGTGTTGTTTTAACAAATCTTTTAATTCTTCAGTTTTTGGGAAGGAGATCGCAAAGTCATGATCGCTTAAACCCTTAATGATGACGCTGTGCCCCTCTTCTGGTAATTTTATTTTTTCTTTAAATCCATATAATCTAATACCACTAGAAAGAAAATCTGATGAATCCTCTTCTCTTGTCTGCCATCCTCTTAATGCTGGATACAGTAATTTTTTATCTTCTGAATTAAAATCGTCCTCATAAAAAGTAGTGTGTACTACGGCTGAACCGGTCCCGTTTGAACAGTAAAAATGAATGTTTTCGTATGGGTGGCTTGGTTTGATAAAAAGAAAAAAAGGTTCTTTAGTACATGGAAGATTGTATCGATTAAAAGTTGAATGTCTTACAACATCCTCTAAAATCTCTAAAGGCGTTTCCATAAATAAATAACTTTTCTTTTTTATTTAATAATTTCTATCCTTTAAAAGCAATAGTACCTGGGCCTCTTCTACTTACTTTTGGTCCGTCATCATAAATCAAGCCGGCTTTTTGCATGTTGTCTCTGCCTAATCTGGCACAAGAATAAGTGGCTAAGATGGCCTTTTCCTTCATAACTCTCTTGATTTCTCTAAAGAAATTTTCTTGCCACATTTCTGGAGAAGTTTTAGGGGAAAAGGGGTCAAAGAAAATAGCGTCAAAGTAATTGTCGGGCAAGTTTTTAATTTCTTCACGTGCGTCTCCTAAAATGAGTTTCGCTTCTACATCTCCTTCTTTAAAAAAAGAACTGTTAACCAACTTTTTGTAATGTTTAAAGAATTTAATTGGCGGGTTAACCTCTTTAATCTTTTGGACTATTTCTGGATCTTTTTCTAATCCAATTATTTCGATTTTACAGTTACTATTCTCTTGCAAGGCAATGTCAACAGCTACGGCTGAGTTGTAACCCAAACCAAAACAAACATCCAGGATTTTAACTTCTCCTTTTTTAGCCAACCCTCTAATTTTGCAAGGTTCAACAAACTTCTTGAGGGACTCTTCCACGGCGCCAGTGTATGAATGGTAAGTCTCTCCTCTTACTTCATTAAGAAATGTTTCAGTGTTGTCTGCAGTGATTATTTTTTTCATGGTTTAAGGCCAGTTATGGAATAAATAGTAGCTTGTGGTTCTTCCCAGAAAAAATACCTTAGGAAATAATAGGGTTGATCACAATGACCGTCGGCAATATGATACAGTTCATGTCTTAGCAAAACTAATTGTGAATTTTCTTTAGCTAAAACCACTTTGTACTTTTTATCTCCTTCTTTATGCGAATAAACTAATCTTTCATTTTCAATATTAGCACTTACTTTTGTGGTTTTTGGAATCCCAGCTTTTTCTTTTTCTTCCTCTAAAATGAATTCTAGTTGAGATTGGGTGTTTATACTTGGCGAAAAATGTCTTGAAACTAACTGAGAACCAAGTAGTAATGAGGTGTACGTAGTAAGTAAAGTAGCTTTAACAACAAGAGCTTTTTTTATGTACGATGCTGTTTTAGCTAATATTTTATTAGATGGTCTCACTTTGTTTTAAAAAAGAGACGTTTTTAAATAAGTTCTGATTAAAATTTTAAACAAGTCAAACCTTAAACAAATTCTGCTCTTCCTTTCCTAACCAACAAGCTGGCCACTTCTGGAAAGATTTCAATTTCTTCTCCTTTATCATAGGGCCCATAAACTTTAAGATCTTTCCAAACAAAACTCGGTACGGGGTTAACTAACCTAACTTTAGTCATCCCCTTTTTTTCTTCAGGTTTTGGTTTTATGTCTATTCTTTTATTATCTTCACTAACATTTGGCAATTCCCCTTTAAATAAGTTTAAGAGGATTCCTCTTCTGTAAAGATCAAGGTTAGCTAGTAACTTGCCATAAAATTCTTTTTCTTCCCTTAACATGGAGCTTGTATCTATGATATCAGAACCAGTTCTACTCTTATTTAAGGCAATTTCAATGATCTTTTTCTCTCTTTTTTCATAAATTTCTTTGAGAATTCGCTTGATACTTCTTAATTCATACTGCAAGTTTTTCTTTTCTCCAGCAGCAAACAGCTCTTCTTCGTCTTTTTTACTTTCTAGAATTGTTTTTTTCTCTCTAACATAACTTACAATATCAACAAAGAAAGAATCATCTAGCTTTTGCAAATCTTCTCTCTTTTTCTCATTTCTAAGAATATCGTACAGCGTCTCTAAAGTAACTTTAATACCTTGCATACCTCCCCCCTTTAACCTAGGATGTTCGTCTTTTTTTAAAACTTATCTTTGCTGGAGACAGTTACCACTGTTTGATCAAGAAAAGTTTATAAAAGGCGTTCAATAAAGTTGGATTATGGGCAGAATAAGTTTTCAGACACTCTCTTTTAGTACTAAGGAAGATTATCTTCAGGTAACTTTACTTAGATTGTTTGTTACCAAAATACCGCTAAAAGAAGTTTCTGGGCTTAAGGTTCTAGATCCACACACTATTGAATATGCTAATGAGAAACGTTTTTATCTTATTTTGGCTAAATATTTTAAAAAATTAACTAACAAACTAACTGGAAACAAGGTCACTTATGTTGATGCTTCTTCCGGCCTCCCTTTAATCGGAAATGTTGCTTTTGGAATTGTGTATAGGGGATCTTCTATTATTGAAATTAAACCTGTGACTTCTTGTAATCTAGATTGTATTTATTGTTCTATCTCTGAGGGTTTGTCTTCTAAGAAACATGATTTTGTGGTAGAAAAAGATTATTTGGTAGGAGAACTAAAAGAGTTGGTAAATTTCCTAGATGATAAGGTTGAGATTCATATTGGAGTTCAAGGAGAACCTTTTCTTTATGGTGACATGGAAGAACTGATTAAAGATTTGCAAGCCATGAAAAACGTTCACACTATTTCTATTGATAGTAATGGAACCTTATTAAATAAGCCTTTAATTGACAGATTGGCTGTTAATACTAAGCTCCAGCTAAATTTATCCTTAGATGCTATAACTGATGATCAAGCCAAAGCAATTGCTGGTGTAAAACATTACAATGTTAAGCATGTTTTAGAAATGATTGATTATGCTACACAAAAATTAAGTAAAGTTATTGTTGCTCCTGTTTTTACTGATGGTTGGAATAATGACGAGCTTGAAAAGATCATTCTTTTCATTAAGTCGTTAAATAAGCAACCAATTTTGGGAATTCAAAATTATTTGAAGTATAAAACCGGTAGGAATGCTGCTAAGGAAATAACTTGGGACAAATTTTATGCTATGATTGAAATGCTTGAAAAGAAGCATGATATTAAATTAAAGTTAAACAAGGAAGATTTTAACATTAGGAAATTGAAAGCTTTACCTAAACCTTTTTTTGAGGGCCAGGAGATTTCAGCTGTTTTAAAGTGTGTAGATCGTTTTCCTAATTCTTCAATTGCCGTAGCTCGAGGGAGAAGTATTTCTGTACCTGGTTGTAAGTTTGTTAAGGAGAAACAGGTTAGGTTAAAGATAATTAGAGATAAACACAACATTTTTGTGGGGAAGTTGTTATGAGTTATCGGGAAGAATTGTTGGAACAAATGGTTAGGGGTAACAGATTGGATTGGTGGAAGAATTATGCAGATTTTTATCTTATTGGTAAGGATAAGGTTGCTAAAGTGTTTCATAATTCTGATGATGCAAGAATGGAATATAAAAACTTATTTTTGTTGTCTTCTTTAGATGAAAGAATTAATGTACCAGAACCTTATGAAATGATTAATCTTGGAACTGGTTATGATTTAGAGAGCCAGGGAATTTCACCTCCACGTTTTTGTTTTTATAACTATGTTGCTGTTGTTATGGAATTGTTAAAAGGAAGATGTTTCAAAGATTTAACAAAAAGAGAAAAAGCAGGCTATGAAGAACCCTTAGTGGGCATGGTTAACGCTTTTATAGAACACCACTTGTGGAGGTGGGACTTTAAAGCTGAAGATTTGTTAGCTTTTGATGATGGTAGTTTGTATATGGTTGACACCCACACTATCAGAAAAATGTATCCAAGACATTTTGAAGAACAGTCTCGTGAAAAAATAAATTCTTTTTTAGAGAGATAATTCCATAAATTCCTTTAATTCCTTGGGCCAATTTTCTATCTCTAGATTTTTCTTGACATCTTTTCTCATTTTGCCAAACTCAATAAATTTTATCAGTTCTTCTTTAATGTAAACGGGCACGTTTTTCAGCTGCCAGACTTGCATCTTAATTTTTTCTTTGGCTTCGTCTTTTTCTTCCTCTTGCCTCTTTCTGGACTCTTCCCAGATTTTAGCGTAAGAAAACTCTTCCTTTTTTTCTTTAAGTTTTTTCTTTCCTTGTTTTAAAGCAATCTTAGCTAAGACTTGTTGGTGCATCCTTTTCAAAAATTCTTGTTTGTCTTCAACTTTAATTACATCGCTATAACCGGAAACAATTAAACCAAAGGCAAAAGGACTGGGTGTGGATGTTTCAACTTCTTCTATGGAAATTCTATTCTCAATAATCTTATTAATAATTTCTTGGGCGTGTTGATAGTCCATTAAATCTTCTAAAACTTCTCTTCTAGCCTCTTTAAGGATTGGAAATTGGTTGCTAATCCTCTTTACAGCATTAAACAATATTTTGCTCCCTATCTGTTGTCTTCCAGCACTTTTTTTGCGGCCCATATATTGTCTTAAAATCATTAAAGAACGAGCAGCACAATGTCTAAACCTCCTTTTCAATACTTCACTTCTTTCCACAGCTTGCTCCAAAACTTCCCGAAAGTTTTCTTCTCTTAACAATTTGAAAGCTCTTAAAGCATTGAACTGTTTTTCTGCAGCAAGATAAAAACCGTTGTCAGTGATCCCTATTTCAACGTCTCGATGTTGTGATCTACCAATAACATAAGCTAAAGACCTTGACAAGCAGTCATTAACTCGTCTTCCAAATAAAGTGTGGAAAATGATATATGTTCTACCTCTATCAATATATTTTTCAATAACAATTTTTTTGTCTGAAGGTATTTTGCTGAAATGGTACTGTTCGTAGAAATAAGTGTAAATGCTTTCTGCCGCTTTTTTGTCTACGTAAAGAAATTTGTTAATAAACTTTAGGGTTTCTTCTTTGCTTTTTTTATGAATAAAATATTCCTCTAAAAGCCTTCTGAAACGTGAAATTTCCATAGCTAAATCGAAAGATAGGGGTAGCATCTCCGAGAACCAGCTAGGAACTGTTGGAGGCCGATTAACAGAAGTACTTACTTGGGCAGTCATACCTCTAGAAAATTTAAATTTGTAAACATTACCTCCTAGTATGAAGACATCACTTGGTTTAAGTCTCTCCAAAAAAGTCTCGTCTACCATCCCTACAACACGGTCTCCAACTTTTACTTTAACATAAGACTCTTCAGGGATTGTTCCAATGTTGGTCATATAAATCACTCTGGCCATCTTTCCTCTTTTTCCAATATTGCCTGTTTCTTCGTCGTACCAAATTCTAGCATAGACATGTCTTTCTTCTAAGCTAACGTATTGGCCTGAAAGGTACTTAATGATTTCAAAGAACTCTTCCCATTCAAGGTCATGATAACAATAACTGCCCTTTATCAAATAAAACAGTTCGTAGATATTAATTACCCCATTAATAGCGATGCCAAAGATATGTTGGGCAAGGACATCTAACGCTTTTATTGGAATGTGGACTCGATCAATTTTTTTTTCTAAAGCAGATTTGAGTAAAACAGAGCATTCAACTAAATCATCCCTATCCATAACAATAATTCTCCCTTTAATTGTAGAATGAAGTTGGTGTCCTGCCCTCCCAGTTCTTTGTAACAGCCTAGCCACTGATTTAGGTGAACCCAAACAAAGAACTAAATCAATATAACCTATGTCGATTCCTAGCTCAAGTGATGTACTACAAACAACTGTTTTAAGTTTCCCTTCCCTTAAGTCCTGTTCGGTTTTAAATCTGTTATTTTTACTTAAACTGCCGTGATGAGCAGAAATATTTTCGTTAGTGTAAAATTTGGGGTACATCTCTTTCAAATTGTGCACAACCCTTTCAGTTGCTGCCCTTGTATTAGTAAATATTAAAGTTGTTTTATGTTCTTGAATCAGTTTGTGGATGGTATCATACATCTTACGATGTTTTAACATATAGTCTGTTTCTACAAGACTTCTAACTGGACTAATTACTTGTAGGTCCATTTTTTTTGTGAACTGAACGTCAATAATGCCACAAGAACGCATTTCTTCCCCTTGAAAGCCAACAAGATAGTTGGCAATTTCTTCTAAGGGGGCCACTGTAGCACTTAAGCCAACCCTAGTTAAGCCAGGAGATATTTTTTGCAATCTTTCCATAGTTAAGCTAAGGTGAACTCCCCTCTTATTTTCAGCAAGAGAATGTATTTCGTCTACTAACAACCATTGAACCTTATTCAGGTGTTCTTTGAACTTAGGGGAGTTGATCATGATAGCTAACGACTCTGGTGTTGTTACTAGGATATGGGGCGGATTTTTAGTCATCTTGGACTTTTCATAAGCAGTTGTATCTCCTGTCCTCACACCAATTCTAATGCCTAGCTTTTTTCCTGCTATCTCTTCCATCTCTTTTAGTGGTGTCAATAAGTTAGTTGAAATATCGCTACTAAGGGCTTTTAAGGGAGAAACATAAACACAATAAACTTTGTCTTCAAGAATCTGTTTTTGTGAAGAATCTACTAGTTCGTTAAGGATGGCTAAGAAGCTTGTAAGTGTTTTTCCGGATCCGGTAGGTGCTGAGATTAAGACATTTTTTCTGTTATGGATTTCCATAACTCCAAATAATTGAGGTGGTGAAAATGTCTTGAATTTTTTAAAAAACCAACTATTAACTAAAGGGTGTAAAATTGCCTTGATTTGTACAGTTTTGTAAGGTTGAGTTAAAGTTTGAATCATGTTCTTAAAAATATAGCTTTGAGTCCTGTTTATAAGACTTGTGGCTAGATTTTAAGAGAATCAAAGGGGCTTTTAGCATTAATGAATCTAGTAGTAGCTAGGTGAGTATAAGATGTAATTTCCACTGGTGTTTCACCAGTGGTGCTGGCAAATTCTTAA
>CAYFOH010000032.1:0-9324 GCA_964344755.1 uncultured Methanosarcinales archaeon | reverse complement strand
TTAAGAATTTGCCAGCACCACTGGTGAAACACCAGTGGAAATTACATCTTATAGTAATTTAGACGATTTTTTTAGAACATACCGAGGACCAATATTTCTTTATGAAGAAGAGGATAAGATAGAGCTTAGTGCTGAAAGAATCCACGAAAGAATTGGAAGGACAGCAGATACTTTTTTTGTAGGAACAAAAGAAGGATCAGGATGTATGGCTAAAAACAATCCACAAACAGTAGCAGATTTAGCTAAGAAGCTTACATCGCAAGAAAGAGGCCTCATCTTTGGTGGTTACAAGACTGCTTGCCTAAAACAAGCTCAAACAGGTCTTCTTTTCGCAAGTTTTGTTACTGTTCATATAGACCATTTAATCTATCAAACTCAATACTCTTAAAGAAAAGATTTTAAACCTAACCACTTTTCTATGTGCCATGCACAAACAAGTCATCTTAGTTAGACAGGGTCTCAAGCTTCCCAAAGGCAAACTGGCTGCCCAGGCTGCACATGCCTCAGTAGAAGCAGTTCTTAAATCAGATCCTTCATTAGTTAAGAAATGGCGTTCTGAAGGCATGGCTAAGATTGTTCTTAAAGTTAAAGATGAAAAAGAACTTATCAAATACTTTCAGCTTGCTAAAGACGAAGATCTAACAGCTTCTTTAATCACTGATGCTGGAAAAACTGTTATTGCACCTGGCACCAAAACTTGTGTTGGTATTGGACCAGATAAAGAAGAAAAAATAGATATAGTTACTAAAGAATTGTCTCTTCTCTAGGTTTTTTCCTGCACATATTTAGTTAGCTGTTGGCCATCTAACCAAACAGGTACTTTTTCTCAAAAAGTTCATAAACTATAACTACTATAGGAACCATAATGGCCACGACAATACAACTTAGTAAAGAAACAAAGAACTTACTCAATACCTTTGGAACTAAGGAAGACACCTACGAAGAAATAATTAAAAGAATGTATAAACTTGCAGTTAAAGAACAATTGCGAGAGTTTCTAATGTCTTCTAAAAACACAATAACAATAGAAGAAGCTAAAAAGATCATAAATGAGTAAAATGGTCAAATTAGAAATAGTTAAGTCCCTTGTTTTAGATATTAAAAAAAAATTTAACAAAGTAGAAGCAAACAGAATTATAGATTTAATTCAATCCCTAAAAGAAAACCCTAAAAGGGGAAAATTATTAAGTTCTGTGGGCGGGATTTTAATCAAAGAGTTAAAATATAAGAACTTTAGATTCTACTTTATAACTGACGGATTTAAATTTAAGTTTTTAGATGAAGAAGAACTAGTCGAGATACTCCTAAGATTTGTAAGAATGTTAGACAAAAAAAATCAGCAACAAACCATTAATGAAATAAAACGTACACTTAAAATAATAGGACCCACCGGGTTTAAATAATTTTATCCCTCCAAAGTTCTAAAAAATCTTTATAAATGATTGTTTTCTATCTTAGAAATCTAATGATAGTTATCCCAAAAATAAAACTGTCTTGTCCCCATTGCCAATACAATTTCAAATCAAGCAAGTTTTCTGGGTTGCAAGGTTTATTTTGTCCTTATTGTCACAATTTAATAAAGCTTTAAAAGAGACGTTCCTTATCCAAAGCATGCTTGGTCTGTTTTTAAGGGGATTACTAATGGGAATTGCTGATGTTATTCCCGGTGTTTCTGGCGGAACAATTGCTTTCATCACAGGGATTTATGAAAGATTGATTAAAAGTATCAGCCAATTTAAGTTCAAAGAATTCAGGAAAAATGATTGGAAATTTTTTGTACCGTTAGGTTTAGGCATTCTAACTTCATTATATATTTTCTCTGGCATAGTTAGCTTTTTATTAGAAAACTATCCAAGTTTAACTTATTCTTTTTTTATAGGACTTATTTTAGCTTCTTCTTTCTTAATAAAAAAAGGAACTAAAAGTTTTGGTTTTGAACAAATTGTCTTCCTAATATTTGGTTTGGTTTCTGCTTATGCTATAAGTGGCCTAACAACAATTTATGTTAGCCATACTTTACCTTTTATCTTCTTCTCGGGAGGGGTTGCTATCTCTGCTATGATCTTACCAGGAATCTCGGGAGCATTTCTTTTATTATTATTAAATCAGTATGAATTCTTATTGAAGAGCCTGCATGAAAAAAACTTAGTTGTAATTGCCACATTTGGTTTTGGTGCCATCATTGGATTATTAAGTTTCTCTAGATTTCTGAGCTACTTGTTAAAGAATTTTCGTGAAGTTACCTTCTATTTTCTGATAGGAATTATGTTAGGAGCCCTAAGGATTCCTTTAACTAAAGTTAATTTTGATATATTAAATTTAATTTTAATAATAGTTGGTTTTGGGATCGTTCTATTAGTAGAAAAAATTTCTAAGTAACTTTTTTAAACCTCCAAATTCTAATCAGCTTATATGAAATGTTATGCTTCTACTAGAAAAGAATGGAGAGAGTGGCTTAGGAAAAATCATCTTAAGGAAGACAAAGTTTATCTTATCAAATATAAAAAACACACCAAAAAAACAACCTTAACTAACAAAGAAGCAATGGAAGAAGCTATTTGTTTTGGTTGGATTGACACAACAGTAAAAAGATTAGATGAAGATAGATATCAACAATGTTTTGTCAAAAGAAAGAATAATGCGAAATGGAGCAAAAATACTTTAAGTTACGCTCAAGAAATGATTAAAAAAAGAAAAATGACCAAAGCTGGTTTAGCTGCTTACAAAAAAGGATTGATGAAACCGCCTATTGATCACAATTTACCTAAAAACCCCGACATCCCTTTTGAATTAAATGAATTGTTAAAAAAAGACAAGGATGTTTTAGAAAATTTTAGCAGGTTAGCACCTTCCTACAAAAGATATTACATTTACTGGATAGAAAAAGCCATTAAAAAAGAAACAAGAGATAAACGAATAAAAGAAGTCTTTAAAAGGATTAAAAAAAATTTAAAACCGACACAATGAGACAAGAAGAATTAGTTATAATATTTAAAAAGTTAAAATCAATTCTTAAGAGATATGAAGGTAAACTTAAGCCAAAATTTGATTTAGACAGCAAGTACGACCTATGGTCATTTAAAGATCTAGAGATAGCTGGTAGGAAAAGAAAAGAAGTTTATTTTGCTGGCTTAATCATTCAAAGTAATTATGTAGGTTTTTATTATATGCCAATTTATACAGATACAAATCTTAAAAAAGTGTTTAAGCCAGAACTATTGAAATTATTAAAAGGAAAATCTTGTTTTCATATCAAAAAATTAACTAAAGAAATAGAAACACAAATCTCCAAAGCTCTTGAAACAGGTTACCTTCTTTACAAAAAGAGAAGTTGGATTTAACCTAACTGCTCATCAATATCCTTAGCCACTATTTCTAGTTGCTTGAACATGGCTTCCATGTCCCTTTTCATATCAGAAATAATTTCTTTGAGATTATTCTCCCTAAGTAAATAACCTTCTTTTTCCCTTACAACAACACCTGCATCCATTAGTTTAGTCAAGTGGTGAACAACCGTCCCTCGACTTAAGTTTAGTCTCCCAGCAATGTTATCAGAAGAAAGAGGTTCGTGTCTTTTAGCTGTCCTTACTAAGGTAATAAAAACACGGAAACAACTGCTGTCCTTATCTCTTAAGTTAAAAAGACCCAAAGAATTTCCTAACCATTGTAAGTCTTGATTAACATTCATAGAAGGATCTTTCTTACGAACCTTTACAATTGTAATCCTTTTTAACATTTTTACTGTTAAAACGCCCAATTTTTTAAACTTTTTCCAAAACCTTTATATAGTTGTTGCTTTTTAAGCCAACTAGGTCGACTTAAGATCAACAAGGTGATTACATGAATAAAAAAAACAAACCACAGAAAGAAGAGAAAATATCCACAGAAGAACTTACGAATTTACTCAAAAGAACCCAAGCAAACTTCGAAAACTATCGAAAACAAACGGAAAAAAGAATAGATGAAATAAGAGATTTAGCTGGCAAAAAAATCCTAGCAGACCTCTTACCCATCCTCGATAACTTCAATTTAGCTTTAAAAAATAAAGAAGCTAACCAAGAATTCGTCCAAGGAATGGAATTAATTCACAACCAGTTCAACAACTTGCTTAACGAAAAAGGAGTAGAAATTATCAAAACAAAAGGAAAATTTGACCCTTATTTTCATGAAGCTTTAATGAAGGTAGAATCAGAATTACCAGAGTCTACTATTATTGAAGAATTTCAAAGAGGTTACATTTTAAACGGAAAAGTGCTAAGACACGCCCGTGTCAAAATAAGTGCAGGTAAAAAACAAGACACTAACAAGGAGGAAAATAAAAATGACTGAACAAAAAATATCAGGAGCAACTATTGGAATTGATTTGGGTACAACTTTTTCTGCTATGGCAGTTCTAGAAGGCGGTAAACCAACCATAATATCTAATGCAGAGGGAACAAGAACAACCCCTAGTGTAGTACACATTAAAGATAAAGAAGTAATCGTGGGACAGGTAGCTAGAAACCAAGCTATTGTTGATCCTTCACATACAATTAGATCCATTAAAAGAAAAATTGGAACCAACGAAAAAGTAGAAATCGACGGGAAAGAGTATAAACCAGAACAAATTTCTGCCATGATTTTACAAAAATTGAAAAAAGATGCAGAAGCTTATTTAGGACAACCAGTAAAAAATGCTGTTATAACAGTACCAGCATATTTCAACGACTCCCAAAGACAAGCCACTAAAAGTGCAGGAGAAATTGCCGGCTTAAACGTATTAAGAATTATCAACGAGCCAACAGCAGCTTCTTTAGCTTATGGACTAGAAAAACAAGATAAAGATCACAAAATTTTAGTTTTCGATTTTGGCGGTGGTACTTTTGACGTTTCCGTGCTAGAGCTAGGAGATAGTGTCTTTGAAGTTAAATCCACAAGTGGAGACAATCAACTAGGTGGAGACGATGTTGACGAAGTTATTATTGCTCATTTAGTTGATAACTTCAAAAAATCCACTGGTATTGACTTAAGAAATGACCCGACTGCTGTGCAAAGGTTAAAAGAATCAGCTGAAAAAGCTAAGATTGAGCTATCTACTAAAATGAAAGTAGAAATTAGCATACCTTTCATTACTGCAGACCAAAACGGACCAAAGCACATTAAAGAAGAGTTAACAAGAGCTAAATTTGAGGAATTAATTTCAGACATCTTAAAAAGACTAGAAACACCAGTAAAGAACTCTCTTAAAGACGCTAAATTGTCAGCTAGTGAACTAGACAAAGTAATTTTTGTGGGAGGATCAACTAGAATTCCAGCCGTTCAAGAATTAGTTAAAAAAATAACTAACAAAGAAGGAGATAAATCTGTAAATCCAGACGAAGCAGTAGCTGTTGGAGCTGCTATTCAGGCAGGTGTAATGGCTGGGGATATTAAAGACGTTTTATTATTGGACGTGACACCTTTAAGTTTAGGTATTGAAACGTTAGGTGGAGTGTTCACTCAACTTATTGAGAGAAATACAACCATTCCAACCAAAAAGTCTCAAGTCTTTTCCACAGCTGCAGACAATCAGACTGCTGTAACTATTAGAGTTGCACAAGGTGAAAGGCCAATGTTTGCTGACAACAAAACATTAGGACAGTTTGATTTAGTTGGTATTCCACCTGCTCCAAGAGGTGTTCCACAAATTGAAGTTACCTTTGACATTGACACTAACGGAATTGTTAATGTTTCTGCTAAAGATAAAGGAACTGGCAAAGAACAAAAGATTCAAATTACTGGATCCGGAGCTTTAAACAAAGAAGAAGTTGAAAGGATGAAGGAAGAAGCCAAGCAACACGAAGCTGAAGACACCAAAAAGAAAGCTAAGATTGAAGCTGACAACAATGCTGAAGCTGTCATCTACCAAACCAACAAAGTTTTGGAAGAGTTCAAAGACAAAATTGATGCCGACACTAAGAAAAAAATCGAGGACGGCATCAAAGCTGTTGAAGACGCAAAAGCTGCTGGAGAGCCAGAAGAGATTAACAAAAAGATTACTGAATTAAATAAAGTCGTGCAAGAAATTGGAACCAAAATGTACCAAGAAGCTGCCGCTCAACAGCAACAAGAAACAAAACAAAGCTCCGACAACAAGGATGAAAAAGTTGTTGATGCTGAGTTCAAAGAGAAAAAAGAAGAAGGAGAAAAAGTTTAACTTTTTTTTTCTCTTTAGCAAAAGATGAACCTCCCTACCGAAGACCAGTGTTTACAGTACTTTGAAGATTACGTAGTGCCAACTAACATCTACAATCACTGTTTAAAGGTTAGGGACGTTGCTTTTTTTCTAGCTAAGGAATTAAAAGAACAAGGAGTTGACATTAATTTAGAATTAGTTAAGTGTACAGCTCTACTTCACGATCTTTTTAAGATGGTTTCTCTTAAAAGTTTAGAACCTACTAAACACCATAGTTATATATTTTCCAACGAAGAAAGAGAGATGTGGAAAAAACTAAGAGAAAAATATCCTCAAATGTATGAAGGAGAAGTAGCTCATTTAGTCTTTAAAGAGCAATACCCTGAACTGGCAATTGCCCTCAAAAATGTAAGTAATCCCCGACTAGAAAAACACACATGGGAAGAATTAGTTGTTCACTACGCCGACAGTCGTGTCTTTAAAGAGAACGTAGTTTTGGTAGAAGATCGATTAAATTATTTAAAAGAGGCTTACCCCAAAGCCGAAGGAATCTGGGATGGTTATTATCAGAAAATAAAAGCAAAAGAGAATAAGATTTTCACAAATCTAAACCTAACACCAAATAAATTGAAAGAGGCCATAACAGAATGAGTAAAGACTATTATCAAATTTTAGGCGTAGAAAAAAATGCGACAAAAGAAGAGATTAAAAAAGCTTACAAAAAATTAGCCTTAAAATTTCATCCAGACCGTGCCCCAGAGGATAAGAAAGAAGAATACGAAGAAAAATTTAAAGAAATTAACGAGGCTGCTTCTGTTCTGGGAGATGAAAACAAGAAACAGCAATATGACCGTTACGGAAGCGATTCTTTCCAAGGAGGAAACGCCCATGCTGGATACGATTTTTCTGATATCATGTCGCAATTTCATTCAGGTGCTTTTGGGGATTTTGACAATATCTTTGACCAACTTTTTGGTGGAAGAAGAAAATCTTCTAGAGCTAGAAGAGGCAGCGACTTATTGTACGAAACCGAAATAAGTTTAGAAGAAGTTGCCAGTGGAACAACCAAAGAAGTCCAACTCAACAAATTAGAAAGATGCGAAGATTGTTCAGGGAAAGGAGCCAAGAAATTCGAACAATGTCAGCATTGTAAAGGTTCTGGTTATATGAATAGAACTCAACGCACACCTTTCGGTTTATTTCAACAAACAAGCCCTTGTCCTTACTGCCATGGAAAAGGAGAATTACCGCAAGATTCCTGTTCTAAATGTAGTGGAGAAGGTTTAATTAGAAGAAAGAAAAAAATTGAAGTTAAGATACCAGCAGGAGTAGATAATGGTATGAGGTTGAGAGTACCAGGTGAAGGTGAAGTAGGTTTAAACAACGGCCCCTCCGGAGACTTATATGTAGAGATTCATGTAACTGAAAACCCTGTTTTTAAGAGAAAAGAAAACGATTTACACTTAACTGTCCCCATTTCTTTTAGCCAGGCTGCTTTAGGGGATGAAATCGAGGTTCCAACAATTGATGGGAAAGCTAAGTTAACCATACCAACAGGTACAGCTTCTGAGACTATTTTTAGAATGAAAGAAAAAGGTCTACCACATGTAAGAGGCCATAGCAAAGGTGACCAAATGGTTAAAGTTCAAATAGTTGTCCCTAAAAAACTAACTAAAAAACAGAAAGATTTAATTAAACAGCTAAAAGAAGAGAAACCAAGTAAAAGTTTTTTCAAAAAATTTTTCGGATAAAAAATGGCTACACCAAAATTCAAACAAAAATGCGCTCTTTGTAAAGAACATATGGTCTTAATGTATTCTAGAAGGCAGTTTCCTATATGTACCAAATGTCATATGAAAAAAATTGCCAAACCAGTTACTGATACCAAGTATAAAAAACTACTAGACATACCAAAGGAACTTTACGAAAAATCTGTTTTTTTAAGAAATATTAAAGAATCCTACTTAAGGTTTGATAACTTAACGGAGAAACAAGTAGCTGCTTTTAAGAAAGTTGTTAAAGAGTTACAAGGGGCAAGTCAACCTGCTGAGGATAATTCTCAGTAATTTTTTTATACATCTGTTCCATTTTTTTAGCTGATTTTCCTTCTTCATACCTAGAAGGATGATGACCAAAAAGACGCAGAGGTTGGACGTTCAAATTAGATAAGTTTATCCTTCCTGGACGATTCCTTAACCTAGAAAACCAATCTTCAATTTTATCTTCAATAACATCAAAAGTTCTGTAAGTCCCTCCTGGAACAATTACTGAACATCCCGATTCGTCTTTAAAATGAGATAAACCTAAGATTGACCTATCCCCCACCATTTTCATAGATCCAACTAAATCTCCTTGTACATATAGCAAAACAAAGTCTTCTTCATTAGAAGAAAAATACTGACCCAAGATTGTAGCTTGGTGATATCTTTCTAAATCTCCACATTTCCCTGTACTAGAATGCCATGGGGCATTAAAACCAAATGATAAATGTCTCATACCAATGATATTTTCAGTAGCCCTAGCTTCTGAAAGATCTAAGTATCTATTAATTAGAAAAGAGAAGACTTCTCCTTGTCCAACCTCTTCCGGCAATTCTTCAAGAGGAGTATGAGTTAAAAAAGGTAATGGGTTAAACCAAGCATCATACTTAGAGTTCGAAAGATAAGATCTCATTAAATTATCATCCGGAAAAGTTTCAAAAAAGATGTCACAATAAGAAGTGAATTGACTCCCAAAAGAATTCAAAGCAGAGTTTATCCTAATGAGTTCTTGTGTTTCTTCATTAATTCTATCCTTCCAGAGGTTTCTGTACCTTAAAATATTTCCAATTAAAGAACTGATTTCATTTTCTGTGTCCTTAAAGAACTTATCATAATCCACGTCAAATTTAGAATCAAGGTAAGGTAAAAGTTTCAAATGAGTATAAGGATATATAGTAGCAGCCTCAGGACCCCTAAGATCCACCACCCCTTCTTCCCAAATGATTTCCAAAATATCTTCAGCCTGTTCTTCCGTAAAGCCATCAGCTACTATGTATGGTACATAATCTTCCATTGGTCGCATAATTTTCTTTTTTAATCTGTTTGTTAACAT
Source organism: uncultured Methanosarcinales archaeon (assembly GCA_964344755.1). Classification (GTDB taxonomy): domain Archaea; phylum Nanobdellota; class Nanobdellia; order Woesearchaeales; family GW2011-AR9; genus CAYFOH01. The sequence continues at coordinate 77 of CAYFOH010000032.1, read as the reverse complement.
CTTCTGACCTGCATTCGCGTATTTTGGCGCTGTCCAGAAAGTCATAAAAATGTATACTGGCTAGTTTTTGAATTATG
>CAYFOH010000031.1:0-9820 GCA_964344755.1 uncultured Methanosarcinales archaeon | reverse complement strand
TCATAATTCAAAAACTAGCCAGTATACATTTTTATGACTTTCTGGACAGCGCCAAGAAATAACAACTTATTTAAACTAAAATAACTTAGTAAAAGGATGCCAGGTGTCCTTAGTCACGTTATTGCAGCTATTCTTTGTTTAATTATTGTTCATTTAATGCACTACAAATGGGAATATAGTTTAGCTATTTTTATTGGAAATTTTGTGCCAGATGCCATTAAGTTTGGTTTCTCAGGGATTAAACAAGGTACACTTCTTATTTTTAGCGTAGAAAAGGACGGTTTCTATCAATACCTTTCATCTATTACTTCAAGTTATGCTAACTGGGTTTCAACAATTTTTTTTGTTGTTGGTACGCTCCTCTTACTTTACCATTTTCATTATATAAAAAAGAGAACTGTCAAAGAATATAGCGAGCTATGGGTCTTCCTTTTAGTAGGAATAGTTTTACATTTAATTATGGATGCTTTAATTATTGAGAAAGGTATCTGGATTTAATGCTCCATATAAAAAATATTTTTAAGATAATTCCTTATTGCTTTACTGGACGGCGGAAAAATAAGGCTTGGCAATTTATTCAGATCAAACCATCTCCATTCTGTTATCTCATCTGGTTCCATTACCTGAACGTTTCCAACAAAATTTTCTGCACACAAACCTACAGTTACAAAGTGAGCTGTCGAAACCATATCATTATTAATACAAAAAACTTTAGGATTAATAATCTCAATTCCAGTTTCTTCCTTAGTCTCTCGAATTGCAGCCTCTTCAAAAGATTCACCAAAATCCATCTTACCTCCGGGAAGTGTCCAAAGGCCTGCACCATTTAACTCACTAGAAGCTTTTTCTGGTTCATCATGACGTTTACCAAGAAGAATTTTATTCTCTTTTACAATTACTACACCAATCCCAGCCCTAACAGATCTCATAGACAAGATATTTTTTTACATTTTTTAAATCTACTGTTCAAATGGCTTCACAATTAATACAAACATTTTTAAAGCAAACTTAAAGTTCTTCTATTATAATGGTTGAATTAATTATTACTGAGAAACCTTCTTCTGCTAAAAAAGTAGCTGCAGCTTTAGCTGATGCCAAACCAATCCAAAAGAAAAACAAACAAAGTTCTTACTATGAACTTAAACATAAAGGCAAAGAGATCTTGGTAACATCAGCTGTTGGACATCTTTATGGATTAGTTGAAGTTGACAAAAAAAATTGGTCTTACCCAACATTTGACATTAAATGGGAAGCATCATACAAAAGTTCTAAAGATCTAAAGTATGTTAAAAATTATATTGATACAATAAAGTTGCTTAGTAAAAAGGCTAGTGAATTCACGGTTGCTTGCGATTACGACGTAGAGGGTGAAGTTATTGGTTACAATGTTGTTAGATTTACTTGCAAACAAAAAGATGCCAATAGAATGAAGTTTTCCACTTTAACCAAAACAGATTTAGTAGATTCTTATGAAAATAAACTTAAACATCTTGATTGGGGTCAAGCCTATGCTGGTGAAACCAGGCACCAACTAGATTGGTTTTATGGTATTAATCTTTCCAGAGCTTTAACTTCCTCAGTTAAAGCAGCAGGTTCGTTTAAAGTAATGTCTGCTGGACGAGTTCAAGGACCTGCTCTAAAATTATTAGCTGATAAAGAAAGAGAAATCAGTGCCTTCGTACCAGAACCATTCTGGGTGATAAATCTTCAAGGTGATTACCAAAAAGAAAAAGTTGAAGCATGGCACAAAGAAGATAAAATTTTTGATAAAGAAAAAGCAGAAAAGATCATGCTACAGGTTAAAGGTGCAGATAAAGCTTTAATTAAAGAAATTAAAAGAACTAAAAGGAACCAAGCACCACCAAATCCTTTCAATTTGACAACGTTACAATCAGAATCGTACAACCTCTTTAAGATTACACCAAAGGAAACATTAGCCATTGCTCAAACTCTATATTTAGCTGGAATTACATCCTATCCCAGGACAAGTTCACAACAACTTGATCCCAAACTTGGATTTAAAAAAATTTTAACTGATTTATCTAAACAACCTTCTTACAGTGGATTGTGTAAAGAACTATTAAAAGGACCTTTAAAACCAAATAACGGTAAGAAAACTGATCCAGCTCATCCAGCTATTTATCCTACTGGTCAAATGCCAAAAGAATTAAAGCCAAGAGAAAAAAAAATTTACGATTTAATTGTTAAACGTTTTATGGCTACTTTTGCTAAACCAGCTGTTAGAGAAACTATGGAAGTAACTTTAGACGTTAACAATGAACCTTTCATATCTAAAGGAACCAGGACAATTACTGAAAACTGGCACGTTTTTTACAAACCATATGTTAGATTAGAAGAAGTTTCCCTTCCAGATATGAAAGAACAAGATAAAGTAAATATTGCTAAAATAGAAAAATTAGACAAAGAAACTAAACCGCCAAAAAGATTCAATCAGTCTTCTATAATTAAAGAACTTGAAAAAAGAAACCTTGGTACTAAAGCTACCAGAGCCGATATTCTTGACAGATTATTCAAAAGAGGTTACGTTGAAGGTGTTAAAATTAAAGTTACCCAACTAGGTATTGAAACTGTTTCTGTTTTAGAAAAGTTTGCTCCTTCTATAGTTGATGAAAAACTGACATCTGATTTTGAAGAAGATATGGAAAAAATAAGAGAAGGCAAACAAAAACAAGAAATAGTTCTAGAAAAGGCTAAAGATAAACTAACCTCTTTATTAAAAGATTTTAAAAAACAAGAGAAAGAAATTGGTAAAGAATTACTTAAATCAGTAAGGTTAACACAAGATCAACAAAACTACATGGGACCTTGCCCAAAATGTCAAGAAGGAGATTTAAGGATTAAAAGAGGTAAGTTTGGACGCTTTGTTGGTTGTAACAAATATCCCGATTGTAAAACTATTCTTAATATCCCTAAAACAGGCAAAATCGAGTACAAGGAAACAAACGAAGCTGGTTACCCTATTGCTATTATTGGCAGTGGTAGAAAACGACAGGAAGTAGTCCTAACTTTAAATGAAGTCAGGAAAGAGACTGCAGAAAAAAAATATGTAGAAGAAGGTATGACATGTCCGACTTGTAAAGAAGGACAAATGAAACTAAGAAAAAGTTATTATGGTGAATTCTTAGGCTGCTCTAATTATCCTAAATGTCAAACGCTGATGAACATTAAAGAAGGAAAAGTAGATGTAGCTAATCCTATTGTTAAGAAAGGGAAATGAAAAGCGCCAGCGCCCGGACTTTCAAGAGTATCACTATTCTTGGGGTGAGTTAAACGAACCCTCCGCCTCTCAAGTGGCGTGACACTTGTTTGAACCGGGAATCCCAAAGGGACTGGTTCTCTTAGCTATAAAAGCTTCAAGACCAGCGCAATTTTCCGCTTCTAATAGAAGTACCGGATTATGCGACGCTGGCGTAAGACAAGTCGCGCCCAGAAACTTTGTTTCTGTATGTGCGACGCTGGCTTATTAAAATTACATTCTCCATACCATTTATAAAAGTTTAGGTTCTTCTTAAAGGAATGCGTTTTAAAGCTAAGAAAGTTTATGGCCAATATCAAACAATAACTTGTCCTTTTTGTTCTAGAAGAGCTACATCCAAGAACGAACAAGGTTTAGACGTTTGTCATTTGCACACTAAACAATTTTTAAGTGAACAAAAATGTTTTTGTGGCAATTGGCTAGATTTAAGGATAGGCAAATTTGGCCCTTACTTCAATTGTGTTAAATGTGGAAATATAAACTTTAAAAAAATTGATCTTAAAACACCCCAACAAAAAGTGAGAAAGTCTTCAGAACCACATCTTAAAAAAGAAATAACTATCACAACTAACGATGTTAACTATTTTGACTAAGTAAATACTGTATAGTATATTTGATTTGTTCTCTTCTACTTAACTGTTCCCATCTTAAACTACCATCCTCATCAAAATTATCATAAAGTGTATCTACCAAACTTCCTCCTGCCAACTCTGGGTTGTCTATCTGTGCAAAACCTAAAAGATTAACTACTGGCTCAAGTTCTTCAACAATTTTAATTAGGTTCTTATTGTCTTTTTTTGTATTTCCACCATCAGAAAAATGAAACAAATAAAGATTATAATCTTGTGGTGGATAGTTAGCTGCAATTATTTCTCCTGCCAAGTTTAAGCCAGAAGAAATATTCGTACCACCAGAACTTTCTGTACCATAGAATCTTAGTTCATCCACCTCTTCAGCTTCTGTATTATGAATAATATATGTTATATTATTCTCACCATAACAATGGGTGATCCACGTCTGTAATATAAAACACATGTGCTGGATTAAAACAGTCTCCATCGGACCAACAGAACCAGAAACGTCTCTAATAAAAAAAGTTTGTGTTTTAACATTTGGTAAAGGTACATCCTTCCAGGATCTGTAAACTTCGTCACTTGGGATTGGTGTGACTAGCGGATCATTTACATTATAGTAACCAGAACTAACCATCCTTCTGAGAGCATTTTTGTAGGTTCTACGATAATCTCGTAAACTTTTTGGGCCCACACTTCTAATACTACGATATTTTTTTTCAAATTCGTTAGTTTCACCTTTCTCCTTTGGTTCTAACCTAGGCAATTCCCATTCTTCCCCCAGGATTTCAGCAAACTCATCTAAAGTAATTTCAAAATAATCCCCAAAGCCAGAACTATCTTCACCAGCCTTACCGCTACCTCTAGGATTATTATTGCCTAATGGATCACCTTCTTCACCATCACCATAACTTACACCACCAACTTCTCCCTGCTTAAATCTAAACCTAGGCAAATCTAATCTGGGCATAGGTATTTTTATTTTGTCTCCTTTGTCATTAAAAACAATACCTTCAGGATAATCTAAGTATCTTCTCAAATCCTCTCTTGCTTTACCTTTAACAATTTCTTGAAATCTTTTATGATCCCTTGCTATCTTTCCTCTACCTTTAATATAATCATCAATGCTCATGCTAAACTAACTAACCTCTTAGTTTTCCGATCAAAATAGTAATTATCATACCCTGAAGAGACCTTAGGATAATTTTCTCTTTTAAGATAACCTAAAACACTTTTATCTAAAGACCCTTGATCTTTTTGACATTCTTCATAAATTTTCATTATTTGAGCTAAATGCTCTTCTGGTAAACCAACAAAACTTTCAACAAAACCATCAAAACCCTTGCTAGGAAAATTTTCATTAAAAACTTTTTGAGCTGCAATTACTCCAAAAGACACATCTGGGCAAGCATGTTGCTTTCCAGCTAAAATAGTGTAAGGCATTCTTTTAGCAGTCAATTCAACAGCCTCCATTAGCTCCTCTTCTTTTATTGCAAGTACCCTTTCCAAAACATTGTATAATAAGATGGAATAAGCCACATGTGATGAAGGACAACAGTTCACAGGTTTATCAACTTTTTGTACTACTTTAAATGATAACCGATCATGGTTGGTAAAAGGTTTTCTTGGTACAGTTGTTGGACAGTTTATGTAAACCTTAGATACTAGTTTGTCAAGGTCTATAAAACATTGTGAAAGTTTGACTAAACTTCTTTCTGAAATTCTTTTGTTTTTAACTACTGTATTCATAGAATAAGCTAAGAGAGGAAAAAGAAATGCATACATTGTATCAGCATTTGGATCAAAATTAATTTTTTCTTCTAAGTCAGTATAAACTAAAAATCTTTCTTTGCCATCACATTCTTTTTGAGCTTGATAATAGTGTTTATACCAACTATAAACACTTTTAAGCATGGGGACTGATCTAAAAGGCTCCTGCAAAGGAAAAAGCATGTTTTCCACAGTAATTTCTAACAACCTAGCAGCTTCCTCAAATTGACCTTGATAATCCTCAATACTGTTAGAAATTATTGGTAACCCGTACTTTACCAGATACCTCCTTAACCTACGTGAAAAGTCTGACTCCTCTTGGAACATTTTTAAGTCAGAAGGCATAAAGAAATAAAGTAATTGTATTATTAATATGTTTCGTAAAATTGTACGTATTTGGTTAGTTAGCCAAGAAGTTAATTGGACATCTTCTTTTGCTTGCATAAAGTTAATTGCCAGTTTCATCCCATAACTAGCAAAAACTGGGCCAATTAACAGCTAACTAAATACGTATATAAGATATAGTTTAATTCAATTGAAAAAGTTTATATAAAAAAAACAATTTTTTCTCCTTGCCTAGCCTGGAGACATAGCTTAGTCCCTTTGCGGACACTTTGCTTCGAGCCTTTAACGCCAATCTAAGAATTGGAACGCGGGCCCCGGAGGATAAGACTATCAAGAGCTCCCCTTCAGGTTAGGTTCTAATAAAAATGTTTTTTAACAAAAAATTACAAAAACGCCTTGATTTAATAGAACAAAAATTAGATTTAGTTATAGAAAAGCTTGCTACTAAAAATATAAAGAAAGAAGATACAGCTTATCAAGCCCTACTTTCACTAAACAGACCAACTCTTCCTACATCTACAGCTATTAACTATTTAGTTAAAAGTGGTCATGCTGGTAACAAACATTGGGCTAAGCAAATCCTGTTTAGACTAAAAAACCAAAACAAGCTTAGCTTTACAGAAGGAAACGATTCTATAAAAATTTAAATAATATTACTTTTCTTCAAAAAGAATGAAATTAACCTACACTACTAAAAATAATAGAATTAAAGTTGAATTAGAAAACAATTCACTCAAAGAAATTTTCAAACAATTAGCTGAATTTCAAGAAATATTTGATGAACCAAAATGTGGGTCTTGCAATAGTGAAAATATTCATTTCTTAGTTAGAACAGTTGACTGTAATGATTATTATGAATTAAAGTGTCGTGATTGTCTTGCCAAATTAGCCTACGGCCAACATAAGACAGGTGGCAGTTTATTTCCTAAAAGAAAATTAACTAATGGCAACTACGATAAAGAAAACAAGGGCTGGCACAGATGGAGTCCTTAAAATAAGCTTAAAGTTTTAAATTTGGGGATTTCTCCATTACAATAAGGACAGGTAGCTGGTCTTTTCCTAAAGGGGTTATATTTGAACTGAAATTGACAACTAACGCACTTATATTTAACTAAATCTGTCCCAGGAATCTTAGAATAAGTAACTTGCTGGTCTTTAGTTTTGGAAACTTTTTCAAGATACTCGTCCTCTTTATCCCATCCTTTGGGTCTCGGTTCACTAAGAATTTCTTTAACTGTTTTTTCCTTCTTGCCTTTAAAACAATTTGGACAAACCATCTGCTTGTAAACATAGTGTAATTTAAACTGGTCGGCTGGAAATTCATTGCTACACTGCTTACATTTTGCCTTAATTCCTTGACCCATCATTAACTTGCAAAAGAGTAGGTCTTATTTATAGTTTTGTATCATCAAATTTATAGAAAGAATGTTCTCACAACATAGTAATTATTTTTTACCGTAAAGGTAGATTTCAGTTGTAAATAAGCTTTTCTTTTTAACATAACCTATTTTTAATTTAGCTTCCTTAAAAATCTTAGTTGTTTTCTTTTTATCAGAAAATATCAAAGCATTAGGAGTTACATTCAGAAAACTACTCTTTAAATAAAAACAAAATTTTCCCTTCTTAGATAAACAATTTTTTAAATTTTTTAGGAAAAGTGGAATATCCTTAACATAACCTAAATCATTAAAAGAAACAAAAACGTCAACTTTTTTCAAATGAGTAGGTATTTTTAAAGTTCTTAGAAGCTTTTTTTCTATGTTCTTACCACTTATTAATCTTAATTCTTCTTTAACATTATTACAAACATATATTTTTTTGTAGTGTAACTTCTTTTTCAATACACCCCTTGTAAAAGAACCACTATAAGAATTATAGTCTAAAATAATTGAACTCTTACGTAATGGTCCAACATATGATAACACTTTATTAAACAATCTCTTAGGTAAAAAAATTCTATGAAAAAGTTTTGTCACTAATCTTCTTCTTAACTTAACGTATTTTTGATCATAAAATAGTTCAATAGCAAAATAAGCAGGTATACCAAAAGCCACTAATGCCCCAGAAATTCTTAAAATATCAAGTGCACCATGGGTCTCTTTAATAAACATCACTAACAAAAAGATCATGAAGAGAATAGTAACAAAGGGCCCTACCTTTCCAAATATAACCTTGTATGGCCTCTTTATTTCTGGCTTTTTGAAACGTAAGATAATTACGCTTAACAAAACAGCAGAATAAACAATTAAAATTAAAGGTATCAACATATGCAAAAGAGTCTCATAAGATCCTGCCCCAACTACTACCAGAATAGAGACTACAAGAGCTTGGAATATGATTGAAACATAAGGACTTTTGTGTTTAGGATGTATCTTAGCAAACTGAATAAAGAACAACTTATCCTCAGCTATTGACATTAATAAGCGTGGTGCTGTTACAATCCAACCAGCAGTAGCGCCAATTACAGAAATAAAGATTAAAAAAGCAAATATTATACCACCATAACTACCAAAATGAACTTCTCCTAAATCCTTTAATGGAGCTACAGATTCTGCATACTGTTGCCAAGGGATGGTTCCTAAAGCTGTGAATGCTAAAAGGAAAGAAAGTAGTGCAATAACTAAAGTTCCATAAATAAGAGCCTTGGGCATAATTTTTGAAGGATTCTTAGTTTCAGCTGATAAGAAGATAGCACTTTCCCAACCAAAAAAAGTTTCAGCAATAAAAAAGATTGCTAAAACAATACTCATTGTAGGAAAAACAAAAAAAGGACTTAAATTACTTGGGTTAAGATTAACAAAACCAGGGACAATAATAGCAATAACAGCAGTTAATGTAATTAAAGCAAATGTTACTAACACAAACGTGGAGGTCTGCATACCTCTAAAAGCAACAAAACTAAAGATTAAAATTAAGGCAATGGCAATTGGGACATAAGTAAAAGCATATTTAATTGGAATCAAATATTGTAAAGCGCCTAGAAGAAGCATGGCAATGGTTACACTACCTGCAATTGAAGTTGTCCAGCCAATGACAAAAGACCAGAATCTCCCGTAAGCTTGCTTTGCAAACTCATATACACCACCTGCCTTAGGAAACATAGAAACTAGTTCTCCAAAACACATCGCAATATAAATTGAAATTAAGGACAGGATACCCCAAGAAATTAATGAAGCAGGTCCAGCATGTTTAGCCCCTGCTGCTGTTAAAAACCAAATACCTGTTCCCATAATTGAGTTAATAGTTATCAATAAAATAACTTTGAAACTCAGAACCCCTTTCAACTTTTTCTCATGTGGTTGAACCTTTCTTATTTTAGCCTTTTTAATATGTTTTCTAGTTCTCAGAAACCTGGGTGCTCTAGCACCAAACCTAATCAACCTTATTAGCCTAGTATAACGAGAAGCTCTTAAAACCCTTGCTAAAATCCTAACTCCTCTTAAAGCCCTAATAAGAGCCAGTCCTTGAACACCTAAAAATAGAAGGTTAAAAGGTATAGTTGCTATAATATCTAAAATATGTTTTTTTAAAAAAGGCCAAAGTTTTGGTGTTTCAAACCATCTATAATACAAATCAATAGCAAAAATTATTATTACATAAACATCAAAAAGATCAATAAAAATTGAGAAGACCTTATTTACACTAAAAAACAATTCAATGATGGTAACAACCAAAAGCAAAACTAAAGAAGGTGGTATTAGTATTTGTACTATCTTATCTAACTTATTTTGTCTTTTTGCCATCCTCTTTTTATGTTAAGAATAAATTTTTAAGTACTTAAAGTTTTCTAAAACTGCCTATTTAAGTGCTGTCCCAAATGAGACCTGGATAAAATCCAGAATATGGGTTTAACCAA
>CAYFOH010000030.1:0-10253 GCA_964344755.1 uncultured Methanosarcinales archaeon | reverse complement strand
TAACTCGAAACAATATCACGCCAGTATACAAATTTATTCCATTTGGGACAGCACTCCTATTTAAAAAATTTTAAAAACAAATTTTGTTTACTACCCAAGATACAAACAGTCACATGGCAAAAAGAAAAGACGCAGATGAAATAGCTTTTATGAAAAAGGCTGTTAAATTAGAAGACTCTTTTTTAAGAAAAATCTCCAAGTTTTTCCATTTACACATTGATAATTATGCTTCAAAAGAAGGACGACTTTTAGAAGGAACATTATTTTTTCTAAATTTCCTAGCAATTATTCTTTTTATCATTGATACTTATGCTTTAACTGGTTTAGCTAAAACAATCCTAAAAACATCAGAGTTTGTTTTGGTAAGTATTTTTATATTAGAATATCTAGTTAGAATTTCAGTTTCTAAAAACAAATTAAGACATTTTTTTAGTGTTTATAGTTTTATTGATTTAATTTCCATTGTCCCTATATTAGCCAATTTTGGAAATTTATCCTTTTTTAGAATTTTCCGTATTTTACGTCTTTTTAGAATGTTAAGAGTCTTAAGATTTCAAAGAATCTTCAAAGCAAAGGATACCATGTTTGGAAAATTAACTGACACTCAACTAATAGTTATTAGAATTGTTTTAACTGTTTTTACCATCATGTTTGTTTTTTCAGGCTTAATTTGGGCTGTAGAAAGTAAAATTAATCCAGAATACGGAACCATTTGGAGCTCACTTTATTTTTCTGTCGTTACTCTTTCCACTGTTGGATATGGAGATGTAACCCCTCTTTCACCTTTAGGTAAAACAATAACTATTGCCATGATCCTTACAGGAATAGCACTTATCCCCTGGCAACTTGGTAAATTGGTTAAAGTTCTTTTCATGTCTGCAACTAAAACCATTATAAAGTGTTCCAAATGTGGTCTTCAAGAACACGATAGAAACGCTAAGTACTGTCAAAATTGTGGCAAAAAGTTGCCTAAAAGAAAAAAAATTATGTTAGAGGAACAAGTTTAATTTTTTTAACTCTTTCTTTAACATACTTCTGTCTTATTAGATTTTTGGCAAAAGCATTTAGTTCTGGGAATTCTACTTTTATTCTAGCCATAACTTTACTATTTTCTACAAAAGTATCCTTATTTTTTTTCTTAAAATCTTTAACATATTCTTTTTTGTCTAATGGTGGACCAGGTCTAATCTTAACCTCTGGCAAATGATTTTTTTTAAGAACAAAATAGAAATAACATTTGTCTTCCCATTCCCAACCTTTTTTAATAATAGAAAATTCTTCTAATTCTTTAGTTAAAAATTTAAATAGTTTCAACAACTTTCCACCAACAGCATCCCTTTTACCCCCTAATGGCAAAATTTCAAACAAAAGCAAATTTTTTTCTTTACCTAAAGAAGCTAAAGAAAGATTAGTTTTTTTAAAGTAGGATTGTTCAGGCTTTTTTAAATAGGATTTAGCCAATTTTTTAAATAGCGTAAACTTTTCTTTTGTTAAAGCTGCAGCTGCGTTCCTATTTTTGTCAACAGGATCAATTACTATGATAGGAGACTGTAATTTAGACTTGTTTAAATGAAAAAAACAATTGTTTCGTGGATAATACTTAGCAACATCTATAACTTGTTTATATTTCCATTTCTGGGAATGTAGTAACAATTTTTTAAACGTTCCATAATAACCTACTAAAATTTCCAATACATAACCACTAAAACCGCCAATGTAGGATTCCGCTCCGTAAAGCTTGTTAGCTTTACAAAACTTTTTAGCTAATATCACTTCATCTTTATTAACATTTTTTTTGACCCACGAAGCATGAAGAAGCGAAACATCGGTTATATTAAGAGCCTGCTCTGCTCTTTCAATCTTTAGAATAGGAACAAACTCTAAATTATAACCATCCTCAACAAACTGAAAATAGTCTCTGCTTCCGTGAAGGCAATTAATTTTTTTTTTAGGAAAAGCTTTTTTTAATGATTTCTCCAATATTTCTGAAAGATTTTTATCTTTATATTCCTCAAAATTAAAAGCAATAAAAAAGTCTAAATCGTGGTCTCCTTTCAACCAAGTACCTTTAGCAGCACTTCCGCCCAAAATAACCTTAGCTTTAGTCAATTTTGGTGTTAATCTCTTAATTATTTTTTGAGTTAACAAAGCTACTTTTTTTCTTTCTTTACTATCAGGCTTGATTAACTTAAGGACTTCTTTCATTAATTATCTTAATGTTCCTTGCTATATTAATATTTTGTTTGAAAAAGTAAAAAAAACAAAACATATTAAAATAAAAAAATCTTACTTGAACCAAATGGAAAAAAAAGAGAGTAATTTTTTATTAAAAATTCAAAAAAAAGAGCTTACTGAACACTTAATTTACTCTAGATTAGCTAACAAAACAAAGGACCAAAATAACAAGAAGATCCTCAAAAAAATAGCCAAAGAAGAACTTGAACATTACAATTCCTGGAAAAAAATAACTAAAAAAAAAGTAAAACCATATTATCTGGTAGTATGGTTTTATACTTATATCTCACGTTTACTAGGTCTTTCTTTTGGGCTTAAACTTTTACAAAAGAAAGTGCATCCATCTAAAGAAAATTGTGAAAAGCTAACTAAAAATTTTTCTCATGTAACTTGTAGCAACTTAGATAAACAAGCCCAACATAAAGAGTTACTTAATAAAATTAGTGAAGAGAGTGTTGAATATGCCGGAGCCATGGTTTTAGGATTAAATGATGCCCTAGTCGAATTGACTGGTGCCTTAGCTGGACTTACTTTTGCTTTACAAAATAGTAGGGTCGTAGCCATTACTGGTTTAATAACAGGATTTGCAGCTTCACTTTCCATGGCCGCATCAGGCTATCTCTCTTCAAGAGAAGATTTAGCTGAAAGTGAAGTTAAAAACCCAATTAAATCAGCAATTTACACTGGTGTTGCCTATATTATCACTGTAATTTTTCTCGTGGCCCCTTATTTCATTTTTAAGAACATTTTTGTCTCTTTGGCAGTAATGTTAATAGTAGCCATTTTAGTCATTTTTGCTTACACCTTCTACATTACAACTGCTAAAAGTCTTAAGTTCTGGAAAAGATTTTTTGAAATGAGTTTAATTTCCCTTTCAGTAGCCGTGATTAGTTTTGGTATCGGAATTATATTACGCAACTTTTTAGGAGTAGAAGTTTAAAGCTAAACAATAGTAAAACTAACAGCTCCAGCCATTGCAGTATAGGACCCAATAATTAGTGTCTTAGTTAATAAGACAGGATCGCTTGGCAAACCACCAAACAACCATAAGGCAAACAATTCTACAACAAGAGCAATTAAATATAAAAGAAACAACCTTTTCCAAACAATAATTACGCCCTCTTTTTTAATAAAGTCTTTCTCATTCTTATAAATTAACAATAAAGAGATAGCTAAAATAAACGCTAAAATTCCTAAAATATTCCACCAAGGAAGAGTTTCTGCTAAATTAGTAAAACTTAACAAATTCTTTCCTAGGCCAACACCTAAAAAAGCTCCTGCTGTGCCCCTAACAATTTCTAATAAATGTTTTCTTTTAAAAGTAAATGTTCCTATCTTTAATAATGTTCTCTCTATCTTTTTTTCTTCTTCCTTAATCTCAGCTTCTTGCTTCTCAACTTTAATCTGTTCAGACTCAATTTTTCTTTCTATTCTTTCAATATGATTTACCTTCTTCTCAAGAGAAGTTAATTTCCTAATTATCTTATCTAATTTATCTGCTTTTTTTACAGGCATACTAAAAGCAAAGATGCTTCTTCTTTTATACTTTTGTAATCTCTTTAAAGAGATAACTAAGATTATTTCTTATCTTTTTTGTTTAATTTTCTTTGGCAGGCTTTGCAACAATTTGTCCTAGCGTCTTTTTTTTCTACAACAAACCTACTCTTACAAAACAAACAATGTTTTACTAATTTATAATTTACCATTTTCCATTTAAAGAGAAAAAAAGACTTTATCTTTTCTTATTCTTATATACAATCATCCGATAAGGATAAGGTATTTCAATTCCACCTTTATCAAATGACTCTTTAATACTCTTATTTAAATCACAGCCAAGAACAAAAGCGTCCACTGAGTTTTTTGCCCAAACCCACAATCTAAGATTAACCGATGAATCACCAAAACCAATAACTCTTACTTGTACCACCGGTGCATTCTCTTTTTTTTGTTGTTTATCTCTATTATCCAGATGTAAAGGGTGTTTAAGTGCTTCCTTTTCCATAATCTTCATTGCTTTATTAATATCTGAATCATAACCTATTGAAAAGTCAACAAACTTGCAGATGGTCTCATCATCTATAGAAGCATTTTCAATTTTTTCATTGCTAATTACAGAGTTAGGTATTATTATGCGTTTATTTTCAAAATTTCTTACAACTGTATGTCTTAAATTAATATCCTCAACAATACCCCTCAAATCTGCGCCAATTGTAATTCTGTCACCTACCCTAAAAGGTTTAAAGATAACAATCACTAATCCACTTACTATATTAGAAAAGGCCTGCTGAGAAGCAAAACCAACAATTATAGCCAAAATACCTGCACCTGCAAATAAAGATACGGAAATTGTTCTTAATGGCGGTATTGTATAAATAGCCATCCCCATACCTATCAGGTAAATTAAGGCTGAAACAAAATGTTTAAAAAATTTGTATCTTGTTTCTTCTACTTTAATAAATTTTGATGATTTCTTAACCGATCTACTAATTAATCTAGCAACAATCTTTTGCACAAGAACCGTAGCCAAAATAATAAGGATTCCCAGTAATATCTTCCTAGAACCTTCTTCCAAAAAATCAAAAACAACCGCAGATGTAATCATTAATTAAATTAAAGAGGGTTTATTAATAAAACTTTCTTTCCTTTTAAAGTAAAAGAAGATAATTATGTAAGCAACCGTCGTTTCTATTGCAACAATATATTTTATGATTAGAGGTTTTTCAGCAATTAAAATGGCATAAATTAAGGCTATAATGTTAGCAATTAAGAAGATAATAAAAAGAAACAAACTCACCCCTTTAGTATCTCTTGAAGTTAAAGTTTTAACCATTTGGGGTATAATCATTATTGAGAACAAAATGGTTGCCATCCAACCTAAAATTTGAGCTAAATCCATTTAATTAAGGAAAGTGACTTACTTATAAAACTTATTCATCAAGAGATTGCCATGTCACTGTAGTTTTTGCCGACTTTATCAATTTCTGCGTAAGCAGTCTATATGTGCGAAGCACGGGGGGAGTTCAAGTTCATTCCAGTTAGCGAAGCGTCACTTTGAAAACAAGAAGAAAGGGGCGAGAAAACACTATTTTTACTATCATTTTACTATCAATTAGTATCAGTATCTTTTGATAGTAATTTTGAATTACCAAGATCTACCAAAATCTAACGAATTGGTAGTTTTCTTACTTATTTATCTAATTACCAATATCTACCAAAATCTAACGAATTGGTAGTAAGCTTTATATACTACCAATGTTATTTTGATTGGTAGATGAAAGTTCCACAAAAACCAAAGCCAGTTCAAGAGATTCTTAAAAATGCAGGCGAGAATGTGTTCAAGCTACTTGATGATCCAAAAATTTCAAAATTCATAAGACTATGTAACAAGGATTATGTACATTGGGATCAATTGAGATACAAGCAAATTCCAAAAGATATTAATCCAGAAAATATTTGGGCTCTTCTAAAGTTATTTCGTGGAACGCAGCTAAAACTATTTAAATTTAACAAATGGAATTTTGCTTATACACTAACAGATGAATCTCAACGTCAATTACATCTTTTAGACAAAGGTGCTGCTGGAAGGTTGGAAACTGGTCTTGAACATCTAAATACTAGTGGTAGAGAACGTTATATAAGAAGTTCACTTATGGAAGAGGCGATTGCATCCAGTCAATTAGAAGGTGCGGCAACAACAAGGAAAGTTGCAAAGGAAATTCTGCGGAAAAATAGAAAACCAAGAAATAAATCAGAACAAATGATTGTTAACGGTTTTCATACAATTCAAAGGGCAGTAAAATTAAAGGGCGAGAAACTTACACCAAAATTAATTTTAGAATTTCAAAGGGAAATTACAAAAGATACACTTAAAGATCCTGACGATGTTGGCAAGTGGAGAGATAACAATGAAATTGTAGTTGCCGATCCAATTGAAGCAGAGAAGATATATCACCAACCGCCAGACCATAAGAAAATTTCAAAACTTATGGAAGAATATTGTAATTTTGCCAACGATAAAAATCAACACGAATTTATGCATCCCATAATTAAGGGTGTTCTTCTTCATTTTTTAATGGGATACATTCATCCATTCAATGATGGAAATGGGAGAACCGCCAGAACTATCTTTTATTGGTACGCTTTATCTAGCGGATATTGGTTGTTTGAGTATATGGCGATTTCAAGAATTTTATTAAGATCAAAAAAGAAATATGGTTTAGCATATCTTTACACTGAAACAGACGACAACGATTTAACTTACTTTATTAAATACAATTTGCATGCAATTGAAGAAGCCATGCATGATATGGAGAAACATATTGAACAAAAGCAAAAAGAACAAGCAGAAGCAATGAAACTAATCAAAAGTCTAAAGGATATTAATCTCAGACAGGCAGAAATATTGAAAGAATTTATTAAAAATCCGGAGAAAGGTTTTGTAATACAAGAGATAATGAATGCTTACAATGTAGCGTATGATACAGCACGAAATGATTTGCTGCATTTGACTAAGTTAGGCTATCTGGAACAAATTAAAGATCAGAAGAAGTTTATCTTTAGACTTTCAAAAGAAAAAATGTCGGGAGAATTGAGTTAGAATGGAAGTCAAAAAAGTTATAGACAAAAAAGCGGAGTATTGGAAAAAGAAACTTATTGACTTGTCTAAAAGGAATAATCTTGTTTCTTATCGGTTTACAAAAGCTAAATCTCTCCAGATAAAAGAACCTGATTTTAAGCATGTTATTGAAGATTTAAACCATGAGAAGAATGTTAACATCTTGAAAAAGGAGAATGGCAAAGCAAAAGAAAGACTTTGGCTATGCACAGAAGAAGAGGAAACAGTTGATAAAGTTGAAGACGTGGAAGATTTTAAGGAAATTTCTCTCAAAGAAAAATATGAGAATTATGAGGTAGCTGAATTACCAAATTCAAGAACAAAAATAGAATTTGATAGTTATGGCGATATGGTTTGGGGTGGCAATAAAGCAAAAGAATTGATGCTATCTGTTTTAGAGGTTGAATCTCCTATTGAGAAAGAATTATTGTACAAGAAAGTTCTTGCTTCATTTGGCATTAATAAGTTGGGTGCAAGGCTGAAAAGAAATTTTGATGATTTAGTTAACCAGATGAAAAGAGAATATAGTAACATCTATGTTTATGAGGAGACAGTTTCCATTGATAAAATTGATTCATACTGTCCTCCCAGAATCTCTACTGAAAAGCAAAGACCATTCACACTAATTCCAAAAGAAGAGATTGCTGGAGCAATTGTTGATATACTAACAAATACTTTCAGTGCAACAAAGGAAACACTTGTTGCGGATATTGCACGGGAAATTTATCATAACAATAGGACGGGCAGTAAAATTAAATCAAAAATTGATGAAGCCGTTAAACATCTGCTCAAGAAGAAGGTAATCAGACAAGATAATAATAAGTTCATATTGGAAAAATGACATACAAATTTAGTCCATCATCATTAAGCCTACTCAAAGACTGCCCTAGATGTTTCTGGCTTAAATTTAATAAGAATATTAAGCGACCGGATACTATTTTTCCCTCTTTACCCTCTGGAATAGATAAGATTCTAAAAGTTCATTTTGATAAGTTTATGAGAAAAGGAGAATTGCCTCCTGAATTATCCGAATTGAAAGGATATAAGTTGTTTGATGATGAAGAATTACTTAAAGTTTGGAGAAGTAATTTTAAAGGTATTCAATGGACTGATAAGAAAGGAAATCTTTTTCGTGGAGCAGTTGATAACATTCTTGTAAAAGGAAAGAAATTAGTTGTTTTAGATTACAAGACTCGTGGTTATCCTCTGAAAGAAGATACTCATGAACATTATCAAGACCAAATGGATATTTACAACTTTCTTTTAAGAAAAAATAGTTATGAAACTGAAGAATACACTTACTTAATTTTTTATCATCCTCACAAAGTTGAGGAGAATGGCCATGTTTGTTTTAATACTGATATCATTAAGATGAAGAATAATGTGAAAAATGCTCAAAATATTTTTAATAATGCAGTAAAAACTCTAGAGGGAAGTATGCCAGAATCACATGAGGATTGCGGGTTTTGTTCTTGGGTTGAGATGTGTAAATAATCTAACTCTCAAGTTCTAAGTCATTTAGACTACTTTCTACTTCTTTTCTACTTACTAATTTATCTGCTACTGGCTTCAAAATTTTATCTTTTAGATCACCAAATAACAATCCCATAGAATTTTCATTCTGGGGAATCAAACATAAACTACCGACAACAGCAGCAGTATTTGAATTTCCATAGATAATATCAATACCCAAATGATAATTTTCATTCCTATTAATTAGGTGAGATAGCTTTTTCTCATTAATCAATGCAAATCTATCTTTAAAATATCCTGCCATTGAAACGCCCGCTAATTTTGAAGTCTTAATTACATCTTCAATAAACTCTGCTGGTGATTTATAATATGAGAACACTCTTCCTCGTATATCAAAGTCTTCATCGGCGAGAGTAATAATGGCTTTTTTAATTTTTAATTTTGAAACTTTTTTATTCTCATTGTATAGTTTAATTGAATTGCAAAGTTTATCAAGTATAATATTCTTGTATTTAACTAAATCAGCAAAAGATCTTATTCCAAATTTGGGGTAAATATTAAAATCTAAATCAAAGGATTCTCTTCTAGAGAAAATTTCTGGATATATGTTACAAATAAACTTAAATTCTCTTTGATCTAAACTTATTGATCCCTCAAACTCAAATCCAATAGATGATCTGTCTATAAAATTCATCTGTCCAATTTTTTTCTTTATCGCATTAATGCTATCTTCATTAAATTTAATTAATTCTCTGTTATCAAATGATAATGAAGCTTCTTTCTCATAGCTATAAAATTCTTCAATCTTTGATTTATCAAATAAACTAACTATTAGTTCAATTACTTTTATAGAGGAATCTAACCTATTAATGTGTAGCTGTCCTGGAATCCGGCTAAATTTTATAATCAAGCTCATTGTAGTTTTCCTCTGCTTTTATTTTCTGGTGGGCCATAATCGTTGAATATTGGTTGATTCCCGATTTGTTTGAATATTGTCCATTTGCCACTTAATTTTGATTTTAATACTCTCCTGTTATTGTATTCTTTTGATTTATCAAACTTGTAATTGTTTTTCTCTGGTGATTTTATTCTTTTAATCTTCAATATTATCTCATCCACTTTCTTATTCTTATCTTGTGTTAGTTTTGCGTACGTGTTTCGTAGTTGTCTTATGCCTGTTTTGAAATCTGTTCCTTTATCTTCTATTAATATGCTCTTAAAGGCTGATTCAATGTATCCATCAGCACATTTTTCATTCTCCAAACTAAGATATTCAGCGAGTTCCTCCTCAAATTTCGCAAAGGTAGGCTCCCCCCATATCTTAGGTAGCCAACTTGGCCAATTGTCTTCCATATTTTATGTGTCATGTTAGCATCTTTTTAAATTATTTGATACTGATGGCTCTAAGTCTCTTTGACAGCTCTTTATAGCTCATTTCTTGTGTCATATCGGTTACTACTTTGAGGATGTCAAGGTAATTATCAAGCGAGTAATTCTTACCTGCCTCTTCTATGCTGAATGAACGAGTTTTGTCAAAGTGGTTCTTTCCTCTCTCGCCCTGTCTTTTGACTGTAACTTCGCCCCATCTCTTCTTTGAAACTCTCATTTGGTTATACCTATAGTTTAATTATTGGTTATACCATTAATCTTTATAATGCTTTCTATTTTGTAATTATTTTTCTGTAAGAAGAACTAAAATATAATAAAAGTGGAGAAGGGGAATTGAACCCCAACTTGCCGCTAAACGCGGATAGAGAATCACAGTTTTTTCCACAACTATTATAGCAAAGGAGAAGGCAAACCTGCCTCCACGCTAGCGGCAATCTCCAAAGCCAAAATTTTGTTCATTATCTGCATTGTCATTTTAGTTTTTACCCCTATAAGATGTAATTTCCACTGGTGTTTCACCAGTGGTGCTGGCAAATTCTTA
>CAYFOH010000029.1:0-10985 GCA_964344755.1 uncultured Methanosarcinales archaeon | reverse complement strand
CGTCATGCCACTGGTGTATCACCAGTGGTAGCAATTCACTAGAATTCAATTGACAAAAGAGCCTTTTTATTGTAATTAAGGTGAATAACAGTGGAAGAACAGAAAGATAAAAAAGCAATAAGGGACTTTAATGTAGATGGTTTCTCAGAGATAGTTAGTTTGGGTGTTGGCATAATTATTGCCCCAGATAGTTTCTCTGCCACTTTAGAAAGGGATTCTTCCGTTATGAACAGGGATTTCGTTCATCTGGTTGCAGATCATATAATTAGAGAGCAAAAATTTGAAAAAAGACCAAATTATAATCCTCATATTCAAGGGGCATTATTACCCTATATTACAGAAGAATCACATAGGAAATGGATTGACAACCAATGGCTAGAAATGCAAAAAACGTATGTTTCCTACAATAGTATTAAAATTAATGATGAAGAAGGCATTGCAGCCTTTTGTCTCAAGAATGAAGGTAGCTTTGATTTAGCTGGAAAAAGACCCTCTAAGAGATGTTATGGGTTTAGGATTGAGGATAGTCAAATAAGAGGTAAACTTTTGCATTATAGTACTCCAACACATGGTAATTTTTGGACTATTGAGGGTATTGTTTCCGGTGACCTTGTTCTTTTATATCAAGATAGAGATAGAAGATTCTTTAAGCAACACATAAATCTAACAAGACTTTAAAGTTAATTTCTTATTCCTTTATCCTCAACCAAGTCAGGAAAACAGAATAATTTATAAGTCCCTTTCTACTGATTTAATCAGTGGCAGAAAGAAGATTAGTTGTAGACCATTTGAAATTAAAGTATGAAGGTTTGTTTAATTTAACTGAGCTTTACAATTTAATTTCCACTTGGTTTTATGATAAAGGTTGGGACTGGTACGAAAGAATCAACCAAGAACTAATTACAGAAGAAGGAAAACAAGTTAGGATTATTCTTGAACCTTGGAAGAATGTTAGTGACTATTACAAGTTAGCTGTAAGTATTAAATTACATTTTACGGATGTGCAGGATGTTGAAGTAAATTTTCAAGGAAGAGATTTAAGATTAAACAAAGGTCTTATACATATAACTTTTGATGGGTATGTTATTAGTGACAGAAAAGGCCAGTGGCAAGATTCTGTCTTTAAATGGTTTTTAAGCATTATAGCAGACAAATATTTCTTTAGAAATCATTTCAGCAAGTTTGAAGCTTGGATAAAAAGTGATGTTGAGGATTTGCACGATAAAATTAAAAGTTACCTTAACCTCTTTGGTTACAGTTATAGAAAATGAGAATCGACAACTTAGAAAAAAATTTAATCATTAATAATAGAGAACTGAATTACCAAGGATTTTTTTCTTTAAATGAACTTTTTAGTATTATTAATCAATCTTTAGATAAACAAGATTATGAGAAAAGAGAAAAAAGGAATGAAGAAAGGGTTACTGAAAGTGGTAAAACTATCTTTGTGGAGCTTAGACCTTACAAAGATGTTACTGAATATGTTCAGTTCATGATTAAAATAAAAATATATCTGGAGAATATTAAAGATAAAACAGTAGATTCAGATCAAATTAAGAGAAGACTGCAAGAAGGAAAAGTTAAGATTATTTTTGATGCATGGTCATTAACTGATTATGAAGCTCGTTGGGGATTAAAGCCATGGGTATACTTTCTAAAAGGTTTAATTAACAAATTTCTATATATTTTTCCTCTTGAAGAAAGTTTTCCAGGAAAGTTAAAAAAAGACACTTCTTACATTTACAACCAAATTAAGAAACAGTTAAGTTCATATCAAAATAAAAGTAAGCAGCAACCATTGACAGAAGAAGAGATTAGATCTGACGTAAGTAAAATTATTAGGAAAGATAAGGTACAACCTTAAGTTTAATTGGATCAGCTAACAAAGCAAAAACATCTGCTTTTTTAATCTTAACTCTTACAAAATCCCCTAACTTAAAATCTCCCTTAACAATAATAGGTTTATAGGCAAAATTTCTTCCCACCCACTGATCTTCATATTTGCCTTTTTCGTCAATAATTATTTCACCTTCCCAGTTTAACCATTTTTCATTTTGTAACCTAGATATATTATGAAAGATATCAGTTATAACTTTAGTTCTTCTTTTGACTTCTTCTACAGGCAAAGGTTCCATTTTGGCAGCTGGTGTTTTAGGTCTTGGCCAGAATCTAGAAATATTGATAATATCTGGTGATGTTTTCCTAACTAAAGATTGTGTTTCCCAAAAATCTTCCTCTTTTTCTGTAGGGAAACCAACAATAATGTCTGTAGCAAAAGTAATTTCTGGTATTTCTTGCCTTATCTCTTTATATAATTGAAGAAATTGTTCGTTTGTATTTCCCCTTCTCATATCTTTTAAAACTTTATTACTTCCAGCTTGAGCAGGAAGATGAATAAATTGGAAAATTTTTTCGTTTTTAAATAATGGCAGAAGGTCATCTTTTATTTTAAGTAAGTGTACAGGATTTCCCATACCTACCCTAATCATAAACTTGCCTCTTATCTTTATCAATTCCTTTAACAATTCTGCTAAGTTAGTTTTCAAATCAAAACCGTAACAAAAAGTGTCTTGGCTGGTTAACCAAATTTCTCTAATACCTTCTCTAACGGCCTTTTCAGCGATTTCTTTAATTTCAGGTATGGGATAAGATTGCAAATTGCCTCTGGCTTGCTTTGTTTTACAAAATGTGCAAGCACTTAGACAACCTCTGTTAATGGGAATAATTTCTATTACTGGATTTTTTCTAATTTTAGGTAAATTAAGAGGGGGCATTTCACCTGTAGCCAAGTTATGAACCACATTATCATTCAAGGCTTCTTCTACCACTTCAACTACATTGTGAATTTGTTTAGTTCCAATTAACGGATAAGCTTGCAATTTTTCTCTATCTGCTTGTGCCATACAACCAGCAACTATAATGATCTTATAGGGGTGCTCTTTTTTTATAGTCTCCAGCTTATTAATTAAAGCATCTTCAGTAGGTGTTTTAACAACACAAGAATTCATAATTACAATATCTGCTAATTCTAATTCTTCAACAATCTCAAACTGAGCCTGTTTCAACAAACCTTTCATTTGCTCAGTATCAGCCTGATTTGCCGAACAGCCTTGTGTGATAAAGTAGATTGAAGTCATTTTAAAATCCCAGTTTTTCCAATATTTTTTCTTTATCAAATTTTTCTAAGTCTTTGTATTCTTGTCCAACTCCTATAAAGAGAATTGGTTTGTTAATTGTATAAGAAATTGATATTGGTGCCCCACCTTTCTCATCAACATCAACTTTTGTCAGAATAGCGCCATCCATTTCTACCAGTTGGTTAAACTTTTCTGCTTGCTCAATACAATCGTTTCCTGTAATACTTTCTCCTACAAAAATTTTAAGGTTAGAATTAGTAACTCTAATTATTTTTTCTAGTTCAGCCATCAAGTTAGTATTAGAATGTAGTCTACCAGCAGTATCAACCATTACTACATCAATACCATTCTTTTCAGCATACCTTATAGCATCGAAAGCTACGGCTGCGGCATCGGAACCATAATCATGTTTAATTATTTTAATACTAAGCTTGTTAGCGTGTTCCTCCAATTGCTGTATAGCAGCTGCTCTAAATGTGTCACAAGCTGCAAAAACAACAGATAGGTTGTTTTCCTTTAAATAATGAGCTAATTTGGCAATTGTGGTTGTTTTTCCAACTCCATTAATTCCAAAGAAAGTGATAACGTAAGGTTTCTTCTTCTTTATATCTTTAAGCAAATCTAGTTTGTCAAAAGTTAAGATCTCTTCAAGTGTTGCTCTTAACGTCTCTTGAATTTTTTTAGAAACATCACGTGGTAAAGGTTTATTTACAAGTTCGTTTTCTAAATCTCCTTTAATTTTTTCAATAACTTTGACAGAAACATTGTTTTCTAATAAAACAAGTTCCAAATCCCAGAATAATTCAGTAAATTTTTCGGCTGAAATAGTTTTAGTTGTTAGTGAGGTTTTTACTTTGCTAAAGAAGCTTTCTTTTTCTTCAACTTCTTCTTTCTTTTCATCCTTCTCTTCTGATTTAGTTTCTTCTACCTCTTCATCTTTAGAAGTGAAAACTTCTTTTATTTTAGAAAAAATACTTTTTTCCTCAATAGGTTCTTCTTTTTCTTCAACTTCTTCCTTAATTTCTTTTTTGATTACTTCTTCTTTAGTTTCAGGAACAACTTCCTTTTTTTCTTTTTTCTTCTTTACTTCTCTTTTTTCTCTAGGTTCTGATTCTATAACTTCTTGCTGTTTTTTCTCTTCCTTTCTAGTTTCCTTTTCTGATAATTCCTCAATTGGCTTCTCTACTTTAGTTTCTTCTTTAGCTTCCTCTTCAGCCTTTTTAGAAAATATAGATAAAGTGTCCTTTAATTTATCTCTAAACTTTTTAAACATTTTTCTCTATCTCCTCATAAATGTGTTGTGCATGTTTGTGCATTTCCTGTAAATAAGAATTAAAGGATTCTATCTGTGTCAAAACATTCTTTCTCTGTTCTTCTAACAAGCCAACAACTTCCTTAGATGTTTTTTCAACAGTAATTCCAGATCCTACATTAACAATCATTTTTTGATTATCTTTTAATTCAGCCTTTAAAAAAACTCCATTAGCAATTGGAGTTAGAATCTCTGTATTAATAGCTGTTTTAGCAATCTTTTGGACAGCACCTATAGAAATGTCTATTTCGACATTTTGTAGATTTAATTCTTCTAATTGTTTAGTAAGAAGTTCAATCTGTTCATTTAAAGTCTGGAACTCCATATACTTCTGTTTAATTTCTTCTTCATTCATTTTATTGTTAACAAACAAGCCATTATTAGGCTATTTTATAAGATTTTTGCTTAAACACGAGGATATTAACCACAACATATTTAAAAATCAATCTTGTTTTTTATCTGTATGGTAAGATCAATTCAAGGTAAACACCCAGGCTATTATGAAGCAATTTTACAATTAAGAAATACTTCTAAAGAAGTATATGATTTTGTATTAGATGAAATAAACAGAAAAAAAGTTCATCTAACAAAGGAATCCAAACAGAAAAATGGTTTGGATCTTTACCTTTCAGATAATAGTTTTACTAAGGCTCTTGGCAAGAAACTTCAAGAAAAGTTTGGTGGTCAAATACTTACAACAGCTAGTCTTCATACAAAAAAAGATAACAAGGAGCTATACAGAATAACTGTTCTGTTTAGGCAAGCTAGTTTTAAAAAAAGTGATTTAGTTATTTATCAAGGAGAAACATATAAAGTTAAACAGATGGGAAAAGACATTTTATTACAGCATAATAAAACTGGGAAGAAAGTACATCTTAAGTATAAAGAAATCTCTCAAATATCTATTTCTGAGGAATGCGTCTAACTTCTTTTAAGCCTTTCCCGTCATTCAAAACGTATCCAGTTCCAATAATTTCTTCTTTTTCTAGAACCTGATAAATTGCTTTATGGCCCCCTATAGGAATTATTGTTGCTGTGTAGCCAACATTTTTTTCTGTTAGCATTTCTAGAGTTCTTAAGGATGGTACATCTGTTTCCTTTTCTCCACCATTGATGACTATCTTTGGTCTTTTATATCTTCTCACCTTACAGAGGATTAGGTTAAGTCTTTGCCATAATTTTTCTTCTAAAGAAGAGCTGTATTCTATGATATTTCTTTTAGTAGTTCTGTCATAGATACTTCCTTTAATATCAATAACATCTTCATTAAGATTAAATTCAATCCCCCAGAGACTAACTGGAAAGCCTCTTTCAATTAGCCTTTCTGTCCTCAAATACTCACCACTACCTGTATAAGGCATCTTAAGACGCTCAAAATTCCATTCCCCTGGTCCAGTCACTACTCCCCTAACAGTTTCTCCAGAAAAAAACACTCTATCCGGGTCTAAAGGATACTTTTTTTCATTCACTTTTTTCAGAAAGTTTTTTTTAAATATAAATTTTTTCTAAAAAACCATTATAACAAACTTTATAACCCTTAAAGAATCTCTTTTTTGAAATGAAGAGATTGATTTATGTTTTGCTACTGCTGGTAATAGCATCAACTGCTGTTGCTCAAAACGAGATTTATCATCTTCCGTTACTTGCTGTGGAAGAAGCTAATAATCAGTACCACGGAATAACTGCAGATTTATTTTTAGAGTTAAAAGAAGGTTCAGGTAGGGTTTTTCTAGATACTTTTCCTTTAACTAAACTTGATACCCAAATTTCAACACGTTTTGCTAAAGAGGTTGCTTGTAAACATTTTAACTTAGATTGCAACAAATACGACTTTATTTTTACTATAAAGTCTAGCTCTAATATAATTGGAGGTCCTTCAGCTGGAGCAGCCATGGCAGCTTTAACAACCATTGCCATTCTTGATTTAGAATACCAGAACGTTGCTATTACTGGAACTATTAATTCCGGCGGGATTATTGGACCTGTAGGCGGAGTTAGAGAGAAATTAGAGGCAGCTTCTGAGCTTGAATCATCTAAAGTCTTAATACCTATTGGTAATTCTCAAATTAATTCTACACAGCTTGACCTAATTAGTTATGGCCAAAATAACCTTAGTTTAGAAGTAATAGAAGTAATAGATTTAGATGAAGTTATTTTACAATTAACTGGAAAGGATCTTAATGGTAAAAATTATACGATAAGTGAAAACACACAATATAACGAAATAATGCAAATGTTACAAGCTGATCTTTGTAACAGAAATAAAGCTATATTACAAGAAATTTCTGAAAAAGGAATTTCACTTGATAATTCTACTTTAGAAGCAGTAAACAGTAAACAAAGTCAAGCTATAAACTCAACAAAAAGCGGTGATTATTATTCAGCAGCAAGTTTCTGTTTTGGCAACAACATCCAATTAAAAAGCTCTTATTATCGAGAAGAAGGAGCTAGTTTTAAGACCATAACTGAAAGATTTGATCTTCTAGAAGAAAAAGTTAGTGAGCTTGAACAACAACTTTCTAATGAAAAAATAGAAACTATTTCCGATCTTCAAGCTTTAATGATTGTAAAAGAAAGGTTACAGGACGTAAAGAATCAGATAAAAGAGTTTAGAGAATCATCCGAAACAAATAATCTCAACAATTTTCACAATCTTTTGGGATATGCTGAAGAACGCTTTTATTCAGCTTTATCATGGCAAAAGTTTTTTGAAATGTTTGGTAAGAAGTACGTTTTAGATAAAGAAATCTTAAAAAATGCTTGTCTAAGCAAGATCTCTGAGGCTAAGGAAAGAGTACAATATGCAAGTTTCTTTATTGGTAATTTAAACATTGACTACATTCATGAAAAAGTATCCACCGCTAATAATGCCTACAATAATGAGGACTACGAATTATGTTTAATTACTGCTTCTCAGGCCAAAGCTGATGCAACTACCATTCTAAGCTCACTTGGTTTAAACAATCAAACTATTAATAAGTTTATTTCTAGTAAAGAAAAGGCAGCACAAAGGGTCATTTTTGAGAATAGTGCTGAGGGTGTTTTCCCCATTCTTGGTTATTCCTATTATCAATACGCTAAGACACTTAAAAACACTCAAGAATACTCTGCACTTAATTATTACGAATATGCCTTAGAGCTAAGCGAATTACAGCTTTATTTTCCCGAAGAACTCACTTTTCTAGAAAAGGTTAAAAGAACATTATCTTTAGACAAAGATTCTCTCCTGTTTATTAAAGGGCTAATTCTGGGAATAATTTTAACTATATTAGTTTTAAGATTTAAGAAGAAAAGGTGATAATAAAAACCCCTGCAAACCACCGAAGTGATTTGCTGGGGAAAAAGAGGTGATAGATGTTTAGTACCTTAGGAACACCCCATATATTTAAATGTTTCGGTCAGTTTAGTATCCTAAAGTAGTGAACTATTTTCTAGTAAAGAAATCTTTTTTAATGTAACGTTTTTCCAGATTAGAATGAAAACCATAATTTACATAATTTTACTCTTATTTTTACTAAATATGGCCTGGGCAGAGCCTTCAATAGAGGACTTAAGAGGAATGGTCCTCCAAAGTGAATTAGGTACAATTTTTGCTAATCAAGCCATACTAGTTCATTTTGCTGATAATTCATATAACTTAGTCACTGAAAATGCGGTAATTACTAAGGTAAATCAGGCTAATTTTGAGCCAACAATCGAAGTATCTGTAGACGCTTTAACTATTGAAGCCTTAGAAGAATCCCTTACTAATAATTATAAGGCCATTGGTTTTTTTAACAAATTAAGGATTAATCTTTTAAAGAAATTTTTTCAGTTATTAAAAAAAGAAGAGAAAGTATCTATCCCACTACAACCAATCGTTGAAGAACCTATAGAAAAAGTAGAACCAGAAGAAGTTGTTCCACAGGGTCCACAAACACATACCTTAGATCTTGTAGAAGAAGGTTTTCCTGTAAAGGAAATAAATATAAAGGTTGACGATGTTATTCAATGGACCAACAACCGTAAAGGTTCATTTGATCAAGCTTTAATTGTAGGAACAAGAAACTGTGTTCGTGTGAATAGTGGCATTTTAAAACAGGGCGAAAGTTTCACTTGGACCTTCAAAGAAAAGGGTGTTTGTACGCTCGTTGACGGAATTTTTACAGAAGAGACATTGCAGGTTGTTGTCAACTAAAAAATGCGGATAGGCTTTTTCGGATTGGATAACCAGGACAAAAAATTTTTTCTAAAGTCTCTGCCAAGAGATAAACTTTTTTTTTATGGAGAAAATTTTTCTACTAAAAAGGCAAAGAACTTAGATATTATTTCAGTTTTTACACACACCCATATAAATCAAAACGATCTTAAGAAATTACCAAATTTGAAATATATAACTACTAGAAGTACAGGTTACGATCATATTGCCGTAGAAGCTGCCAAACAACAAAAAATTAAAGTAAGTAATGTTCCTTTCTACGGAGAAAATACCGTCGCTGAACACAGTTTTGCTTTAATTCTGGCTTTAAGCAGAAGATTAGTTGCTGCTGTTAATAGGACAAAGAAAGGGAGTTTTAAAACTGATGGTTTAAAGGGATTTGATCTAAGCGGTAAAACTTTAGGAGTAATTGGTACTGGAAGCATTGGTCAACATGTAGTTAAGATTGCTAAAGGTTTTTCTATGAAGGTTGTTGCATATGATATTAAAAAGAAAAAAGGGATTAAGTATGTTAGTTTAAACAACTTATTAAAAACATCTGATATTGTGTCTTTAAATGTTCCCCTGAATAAGCACACTTTTCACCTTATGAACGAAAAAAGATTGTTTAGTATGAAAAAAGGAGCTTATTTAATTAATACTGCTCGAGGTGAAATTGTTGATACTAAGGCCTTAGTTAAAGTTTTGAAGAAAAAACATTTAGCAGGTGCAGGATTAGATGTTTTAGAAAAAGAAAATAATTTAAGAAAATTTTTCAGTAATTTAACTTTACTTAACATGCCTAATGTTCTTGTTACTCCCCATAACGGATTTAATACACAAGAGGCCGTAAAAAGAATATTAGATGAGACTGTTAAAAATATTAAAGCTTTTAAGAAAGGGAAACCAATTAACCTGGTTTGACTTTTTTGTCTCGGTTTAAAGACAAACTTTAAATTTTTCTAAAACAAATTATGGTAAATTATGTACCATCAGTCTCAATACAGTTCACTAGAAGCAAGGGTTTATTCTGTTCCACAAAGTAATGTCTATCATTCTATAGCTTCAGAATATGCTAGTTTTGAGCCCCTACAACTAAAGGAATACCAAACAGAAACTTTTATTCCTACTTACCAATTAAGTAATCTTGTTTATCAGCTGTTTAAACCAGAAAAAACTTACAGTTTTTTTCCTGACAATTTTTTAGTACCAGGAAAGGAAGAAAAGTTTGTGGGTAAGGCTAGCGAGGTTAAAGAGTTTGTAAAAGAAACTTTTAGAAAAATGTTTGATCTGCCTTTTCCCAACGATATTAAGATTAGTATTCTTGAAGCCCCGGACTTTAGAAAGGTTGCTCCAGGAAAAGGTGTTTTGGGTCTTTCGATAAATCGCAGTTCTTATGGTCTGCTTTCTGAAATTTTTGTTTTAAAAGACAGTCTAGGGAGGATGATGTTAACCTTAGGGCATGAGTTAGGACACGTTTTAACTCCAACCCTAGCTAGTTCTCATAACGAAGAGGCTAAAGCTTATTCTTTTTCCTTTGCTTGGATGGAAGTTATCAAAAAACATAACATTGCAGGTCTAGCAGATGCTTTAGTACTAGAAAATCCTGCCCAAAATGGTTTACATAATATAGCCTACAGCTTTGTTACAGATTTAGTTAGAAAAGGTCAAAAATATTGGGAAATTTATTTAAATCTGGTTGAAGGTTTAGTTAGTGTTAATGGAAGCAATTTTTGGCACTAAAACTAAGGCACAAGAAATTATTCTTTTACTTAATGATGTTAAGCAAGTTGTTAGGCAGGGTTTTTATCCTTCAGAATTGGAAAAAGTAGAAAAATTTTGTCGAGAGAAGGGCTTATTTTTGGTTAAGTCAAGATTTAAGGTTGTTTTAGATGGTCAAGGTAACTATTCTAATAAAGGAATTAGGGTTAAAGATAGTCAAGATGGTATGTACTTTGTTTACATTTCTAAAGATGAAGAAAAAGCCTTGTTAGCTAGTTATTATGAACTAATTCAAGATGATAAGAATCTTGGTTTAATTTTAGGTTATCCGTCTTGCTGTGTAAATTTTTTTTGTAAAACATTTTCTGTTAATAACACAAATCCAGTTAAGTTTTCAGATAATATCTTTACTAATTTATCTAAGAGAGATGAAGATTTGGTCATTATTTCTCATTTTCCTTGTAGTGCAGATTGTAAGGAGAGTATTAAGTTGGGTAAAGAGTATTTGGCAGTGTTAAAGAAAGTTGATATTAGGAGGGCAGAGACATTGAGATCCGTTCTTACCGAAGAGGGGCAATAACTTTATAAGATGTAATTTCCACTGGTGTTTCACCAGTGGTGCTGGCAAATTCTTAAG
>CAYFOH010000028.1:0-11215 GCA_964344755.1 uncultured Methanosarcinales archaeon | reverse complement strand
GCCGCACAGAAGTAGTGCTAACTGTAGCAGCGCTTTCAAGTATTTCCAAGCGTAGGGAAAGGAAACTTTTCCAACGCCTCAGACCAAAGGTCTTACAGCGCTGGAGTCACACAGAAGAAATAATTGTTTGAAGCACGAACCTCTTAAATTTCTTTAGATATAAATAAAACGAAATATTTTAGCACCTTTGCAATGTATAACAAACTAGAGGCAGTCACAACTGCTTTTGGACTTTTTCTACTATCTCTTCCTTTTTCACATTACAATCAAAAACCAAGACTTTGTGTCCTTTTTCTTTAGCTTCATTCAAGCAAATTTGAAAGATTTCAGAATCTAAATTTTCACGGATTTTTTTCTTACTGTAATCTCTTTTTATCAACCTTTTTTCTAATTTCTTCAAATTGGAACAAGTTAAAATAACGCACAAGTCAACCCTTTTTTTAGGCAGTAAATGAGCTATGTGGGAATCAATCACTAAATCTCGTTGGAAACTGTTAACAAGTTCTTCTAACTTTTTAAGATCAATATCATAACACCTTTTGCTACGATTGTAACCAGTGGATATTTCTTTGTAATAATCATGTAAATCCAATCTTAAGAAATTAAACTTTTTAGCCAAGTATTTAGCTAAAGTAGATTTTCCAACACCTGGTGTGCCAGAAATAACAATAATCTTAGACATGTTTCTTTTTACGTTTTTCACGTTGTTTTTTATGGTGTTTATACATTACCCTCTGTAAAAGGTGTTTGTGTAAAATAGTTTCCATAATAATTATGGCTAAGAACAAAATAATTGTATAAATTATCAAGATTAAGAGATCAACCTTAATTGCTTGTGAACCAAAAATAAAGATTTCTCTAAGAAGCTTTTCAGTGATCACAAAAGGATTGTATTGGACAACTTCTCTAAACAAAGAAGAAATGGTTTCTATAGGAAGAACTACTCCGGAAACAAACAGAAATAAACTCCCTAAAGAAATAGAGGCTAACAAACCTGTTTCTTCTGAAGTAAACAAATAGCCAATTAACATTCCTAAGAAGGTGAATACAGAGGAAGCTAAGAATAAAATTAAAACAATTAAACCTAAGGAACTGAATTCATATTTTAAGAAAAAGAGAGAAACTCCTAAGATAATAATAATTTGAGCAAAAATAAGTACTATGTTAGTTAAATATGTTGACAAAACAAAGGTAGATTTTTTAAGGGGGAGAAAAAAGTTTCTTTGATAAGCAGGACTTGTTTTTTCCATCATCACTAATGTTGTACCAAGAATTAAGGAAGTAAACATAATTACTAAAACAAGTAAAGCTGGAAAAGAGTAGTCAAGATAACTCCCTTCTTTAGCTACAGGTTCAATCCTTGTAATTAGTGGAGAAGAAAGTGTTTGTGCTTCTGTTACTTTGTTGGCTTGTAAATTTGCTTGAATAGAATCTAAGGAAGAGATAACAGCCCCAAGAGAGGTGTCAATTTCTTCTAAGGAGGAAGTAGTTGTAGTAAGTCCTTCACTTGCCGAACTGATTGTTTTAGCTAACAAACTTAGTTGTTCTTTAGCAAAATTCAACTCGTTGTTGATAGTCGTCACCAAACCATTAATTGTACCTACATCAGACCCTTCAAAAGTGTTGATGCTATTAGTTAGTTTGTCTTCGGCTTCATCTAATAAACTTAGAATGTTTGCTTGCTCAGATCCTTCCAAACTAGAATTATCTACGTTAGCTTTAGCTAAAGCAAAACCTTCTTGGGCTTCTTCTAAATCTTGTTTAATGTTAGCAATTATAGCCACATCATAACTTTCAGCAGGGAATCTAATATCAACACCAGCAAAACCTTTTTGCAATTCAGAGGTTTTTGAAGTAGCAGCTGAACTTTTGTCTTTTAAAGATTGTAAATTGCTTCCTTCTACACTCAATTCATTGGAAGCACTAGAAACTCTATCTAAAAGATCTTGGGCAATCTCTTGAGATAGTTGTTGTGATTTTAAATTGAATTTATTTCCAAGACTACTTTGGATAGCCCATACTAAGTTAATCTTACTGGGATCAACATAGAAAGTAATCTCTTTTTGTTGATTATCTTCTAATGCAAAGGATTCAGGGAGTGTGATGCACGCGTGTACAGCCTCGGTTTTGATATCTTTAACACACTGTTCAATATTTTCATAAACAATAGTATCATAATTTTGATCTTGGAGAGAAGAAACAAAATTGTTTACTTCTTCATTCATTGCAGAGTTACTAACACCCACTTTAAAGTTATAAGAGGTAGATGTACTATAAAACAGGCCAAGTATAAGGATAATCATTAAAGGAGCAAAAAAAACAATCAAAGCCGAACTTTTTGATCTAAACAATAGTTTAAGGTTCTTTTTAGTTAGTAGCCAGATAGATGCCATGTTATTGATGTAAAATTATTTCTTCAAAAACCTCATTTAATGAGGGGTCACTTAAATGAACATTGTTAATCTGAATATTCTCTTCTTTAATCAATTGAAGAATGTTACCAAGGGTTTTCTCTAGATCTTGTGGATAAATAACAACTTTGTTGCCGTTTTCAACTATTTTTTTTACCGCAAAGGTTTGCAATGAAGAGATTATTTTTTCTTTGTTACTTCCAGGTCTTAAACTGATTGTAAAATGTTCTTGCAAAAACGGCTTTTTGACATCTTCAATTAAACCGTGGCTGTGAACTTGTTTGTTTCTAATGATTGCTACTTTGTTGCAAACATCTTCAATACTTTCCAAATGGTGAGAAGCAATTACAATAGTTACACCTTGTTTATTAACCTCTTGCAATAAATTCAAAATTTCTTTTTGTAAAAGAGGGTCTAAATCGGCAGTAGGTTCGTCTAAAGCTAACAGTTTTGGTTTGTGAATTAACGAGCAGGCTAAATCCAACCTTCTTTTCATACCTTCTGATAAATTTTCTGCCAGTTTGTGCTCGTGTTGAGAAAGTTTGGTGAACTGAAGTAAAGCCTTGGCGTTGTTTTTAAGGGTTTGCTTCTTTAATTTGTAAAGCTGACCAAAATGCATCAGATTTTCTATGGTTGTAAGTTTTGGATAGAAGGAATAATGTTGGGGTGTGAAACCTAAGTTTTTTTTGATTTTAGGTAAATCTTTGGTTAAGTTTCTTGTTTCGTTGGTAACATTAGAATAATAAGAGACTTCGCCTTCACTTGGTTTGGTAAATCCGGTGATTAAGTTTAATAAAGTAGTCTTGCCACTCCCTGATTGCCCTATAATACCATAAATGTCGCCTTCTGCAATCTCTAAATTAACATCTTTTAGAATGATGTTTCTACCGTACTCTTTCGTCACCTCTTTTAATTGGATCAAATCCACCTTTATTGAGAAAAGTTATAGATATATAAATGTTATTTTAGTTGTTTCTTTTAATCAACACAATATTTATATAGAAAACGTTGATCAAATTGCTTAATCTATGAAAATTAAACAGATTTACGAACAAAAATATAAGACATTATTGATCATTCCTTTTATTTTATTACTATTAGCTATCACTCAAATTGTAGCACAAACAGCAATAACAGGAGATTTTGTAAATAAAGGAATTTCTCTGAAGGGCGGTTCAACAATAACTTTTGATTACCAACCTTCTTTTGATCCAAGTAATTTAGAAAGCAAATTGTTGGAACAGTTTCCAAGAGCAGATTTATCAGTAAGAGAACTAACTAGGGCAGGTAAAACAGTAAGTTTAGCGGTCGACTCAGATGCCCAAGAGGAATCTGAAATAAATGCTTTGATGGCAGCCATTACACAAGATACTGGCTTAACAAATCAACAATTGAATGTAGAAGTTGTAGGGTCTTCTTTAGGTAATAGTTTCTTTAAACAAACAGTCTTTGCCCTTCTTATCGCTTTTTTAATGATGGGAATTTTAGTGTTTGTTTATTTCCGTAGTATTGCTCCTAGTTTAGCAGTAATCTTAGCAGCCTTTTCTGATATTGTGGTAACTTTAGCAATCTTTAATTTAACAGGAATTAAATTAAGCACAGCAGGAATTGCCGCTTTCTTAATGTTAATTGGTTATTCTGTAGATACGGATATCTTACTTAGTTCAAGGGTTCTAAAAAGGAAAGAAGGCACGGTTATGGAAAGAGTTTATGGCGCCATGAAAACAGGATTAACAATGAGTTTTACTACTTTAACAGCTATTCTAGTGGCTCTTATCTTTGTCCAAAGTGACGTTGTTAAACAAATAATGATAGTTTTATTTATTGGTTTATTAGTTGATCAAGTTATGACTTATATTCAGAATGTGGGGATCTTAAGGTTATATTTGGAGCGCAAAAAATGAAACAGGAACTAACTAATGTCTTCAAACAATGGAGAGTTTTATTGTTAGTTATTGCTTTAATTTTGGCGATAATTTCCATCCAACCTCAATTATTTGGTAACGAAGGAGCGACGATTAGGAGTGTTGCTCCCAACTCTTCTGCGTCCAATTCAGGAATTCAAAATCCTTTGGGGAAATTAACTCCACTAGCCAAGGAAAAAATTATTGCCATTAATGGTGAACCTGTAACTTCAGAAGAAGAATTTTATCTTAAACAAGCACAATTAAGGCCTAACTCGACAATTAATCTGGAAACAGACAGGGGTTTTTACAGCCTTTTAACAAACAGTCAAGGTGAAGTCAATCTTGGCTTAAAAGTCTATGATTCTCCTAACTCCAATTTAAGAAAAGGGCTGGATTTGGAGGGTGGAACTAGGGTATTATTGGCTCCTACTGAAAAAATATCAGATGAAAATTTAGAGATAACTTTAGCAAGCCTAAAGGAAAGATTAAACGTTTATGGTCTTAGTGACGTTGTTGTTCGCGCCGCTTCCGATCTATCTGGAAACGACTTTATATTGGTAGAGATTGCAGGGGTAACTGAAGATGAAGTAAAATCTCTTTTAGCCAGACAAGGAAAATTTGAAGCAAAAATAGGAGAGAATACCGTTTTCTTCGGTGGAAAAAAAGACATTACTTACGTTTGTAGAAGTGCTGACTGTTCAGGAATTGATCCGCAACGTGGTTGTGGAGCAACAGGAGAAGGTACTGCATGTAGTTTCTTCTTTTCGATTACTTTAAGTCCAGAAGCGGCTCAAAGGCAAGCTGAATTAACAGGCGATTTGGCAGTAATTACAGAAGAAGGTGGCGGTTACTTATCGGAGGACTTAGTTTTACTTTTAGATGATAAAGAGGTTGATAGACTAAGAATCTCAGCTAGCCTAAAAGGAAGAGCTACAACAGATATTCAAATAACCGGATCCGGTGTGGGAAGAACTCAAGAAGAAGCTGTGGAAAATACTTTACAAGAAATGAAGAAGTTACAGACTGTTTTGGTGACTGGTAGTTTGCCTGTTAAGTTGGAAATAGTAAAGCTAGATACTGTTTCTCCTTCATTAGGTGACGAGTTTTGGAGAAATATTTTGTTAGTAGGACTTTTAGCTATTTTAGCTGTAATTGCAGCGGTTTTGATTCGTTACAGAAACATAAAAGTAGTTGTTCCGATGGTAGTTACCTTATTATCTGAACTAATTTTAATACTAGGGTTTGCTGCATTGGTAGGATGGAATCTTGATTTGGCAGCGATTGCAGGTATTATTATTGTTGCAGGTACAGGAGTAGATCATCTAATTGTCATAACTGACGAAACGCTAAGAGGGGAAAAGATCGCGGATTGGAAGAGGAGAATAAAAAATGCTATGTTTGTGGTGATGGGTGCTTACTTTACTACTGTTGTTGGTATGTTACCTTTGCTATGGGCGGGTGCAGGATTGTTAAAAGGTTTTGCTTTAACAACAATTGCTGGGATTTCTTTTGGTGTTCTAATAGCTAGGCCAGCTTATGCTGCGATCATTGAACAACTGCTAAAATGATTCACAAGTTAGGAAACCAGAAGGGAGCCGTATTATTGATGGCCTCTTGCACCTTGTTTAGTTCTTTAGCACAAATTTTAATGAAGTTGGGGATAAATAAGGTTGATTATTCTTACTTAATTAGTTTTATTAACTTCCCACTTTTTTTTGGTTTTGTTTCATATGGGTTAGGGGCAGGATTAATGCTGTTAGCTTTTGAAAGAGGTGAATTAAGTATATTGTATCCCGTTTTAGCTTTAAGTTATGTTTGGGTTGGCATTTTGTCACCATTAGTTTTCCCAGGGGATGTAATGAATTTTTGGAAATGGTTAGGTGTTTTCGTAATTTTATTTTCAGTAGGATGTTTGGGTCTTGGAGGAAAAACAAGTGGTTAACTTTATGTCTATTTTTTTAGTTTTAGTAGCTACATTACTAGCTTCTTTAGGGGCCTTGGTTATTAAAAAAGCTACAAATAGGTACACAATTAAAAAATTATTTTTTAGCAGTTTAACCTGGAAAGGTTTTTTTTTATATGGTTTGTCCTTGTTGATTTACATTGTGGCTTTAAGAGAAGAGAGGTTAACTTTACTTTATCCTTTAGTGTCAACAACTTACTTGTGGACTACCTTGTTATCTGTCAAATATCTAAAAGAAAGGATGAATTTCTGGAAATGGTTTGGTTTAACAGGAATTATGTTGGGCATTGTATTGATTGGTTTTGGGAGCTGACTTTATTCAGAACAAATAAACTCTGCAACTTTACTAAACTGTTTAGCTGATTTAGAGCGAGGATACAAGTAGCTAAGAGGTTGACCAATATGGGCGGCCTTTTTGATTTTATTGTCTTGTTTAATGTTGGCTAAAATTTGATGTCCAAGAATTTCTACGATTTCTGCTTCTTTAAGCTTATGTCTTCCCCAAGAGTTCATATTTAAAACAATCCCAGCAACAGTATTGTTGTGGACCTTAGCTAACTGAATTGTTTTAAGAGCTTCCATAACCGAGCTTAATGTTGGTTTAACCACCACAACTACTTCGTCAGTGTGTTTAAAGATTTCTTCAATATCTTTGCCCAATCCACTAGGAGAATCAATAACTACAAAGTCAGTCGTTTTGTCTAAATGATGAAATATTTTGTTTATTTTTTTCAAATCTGTTTTATGAAATTCTTGCAATGAAGTGGCTGAGGGAATTACTGAAAAACCACCATCATGTTGGTAGGTTATCTCTTTAAGGGACTTTTCTTTTTTTAAGAAATGATTTAATGTACCTTCTGGGTTAAGAAATCCTAATTGCAGTGCTAAATTTGGTGTACTAAGATTAGCGTCAATAATGGTCACGCTTTTTTCTTTATCTGCCAAGGCTTGGCCTAGGTTGATTGTAGTAGTAGTTTTACCTACCCCTCCTTTTCCAGAAACCACAGCAACAAATGTAGTCATTTCTCTATTAAACTATTGATGAGAACTATATAATTCTTTTTATTGGGAGACCTTTTTGATAGCGTATTTTAAGAATTTTTGGGCAAACTTTTCGCAATTAAGCAAATTGTCACTATCAATTTCTGCTGTACTATTATTTTCTAAGGGAACGATAAAGGTTACATGTCGACGATACTCTTTACGTTTTGTGTGAGGAAGTTTTAGGACGGTTCTTAAGAAGATGTAAAAAGTAAGATATTTTTGTAATTCTTCATCTTCAGGGTAGAGTTTACCTAATTTGGTGCTTCTTAGAGCCGGACTAATAGGTAAACTTGTGATTAATTCTTCTTCTTTAGCATTTTCTAGTAGAGCCTCTATTATAAAATCAAAGATACTAATTAGGCGTTTAATCCCATTGAGAAGGACATCAACAGTCCTAGTATACTTTAAACTAACGTAAAGAATGTGTTCTAAGCGTTTAAGTTCCTCGCGGGCTTCTAATAATGATTCACTCATATTGTAAAGAATAATGTGTTAATCAAGGCTTATTTTTAATTCTTTCTGTTAAAATAGTGTCCATAACTTTTAAGATCTTTTTTGTTTCTTTAAGATATGATGCAATTTTCTTTTCAGAAAGAACTTTTAATTGATAATCCTTGCTACAGATAACAAACTGTGATTTACGCCTAAATTGAACTGGACTTTTTTTTTGCAAGTCCACAAGTTCTTTAATATGTAAGAAAAAGTTGCTTTGTTTTAAATTAAGAGAATGGACTCTCTTTACAAAGGTGGTCTCTTTAGACAGGGCTAAAAGAACAAAATCTAAGGTTTTATAGGTCTTCCTAAGTATTTCAAGCAGAATTTTAGGATCTTTGAGGTAGGGGTATGTTCTATAGAACAAGTAACAGGCTCCATTATGTTCTTGGATCGCTTTATCTCTTAAAGTTGGCATTTAAGAAGTTAGATTGATGATGGCTTCAGCTAAGTCACCGTCTGCTTTTTGAATAGCTTCCTTGGCTTTGGCCTCATCAACATTAGCTTGTTCCATTACAGTTTTAACGTCGTCTTGAGAAATTTCAGGGGTTGTTGAAATAGCTCTTTCTTGGATGTTTCCTGAGATCTGAAAATTTTCTTGACCCATCATGTTAACTTTAGCAACAGACGGGTTGGTAATGACAATTTCTTTGTCTTCTGTTCTAATAATGACTTCTGTTGCAGGGATATCAACTTGCCTAATACCAAGCTGTTTCATCATGGCCTGCATTTTTTTAGGATTCATTCCAGGCAACATTTTAGTTAAATATAGCTCCTCCAAACTGATGTAAAAGAATAATGACGATCATGATAACTACTGCTAGAACAATTACTGCTGCTGGAGACAATTCTATCTTTGAACTGTATTCATCAAAGTATCTGGTCAGCCCTCCTTGTCCAGAGGGTAAATTGATTTTGTTATCTTTAGCCATGTTGTTAGTGGAGTTGTTGTTGTTTTATAAGGTTTTTGGCTCAAAACAAATCTTCCAAATAAACTTCAAAAGAATTAACTATTCTGTCTAGGGATCTTTCTAGTGGCGTTTTGTAAGCTTGGTAGTCGTAAAGTGTCTTATATAAACCAAAAGCAAAAGTTCTAGCTCCTGCTAGGTAGTCTTCCATTTTTGTAAAGTAAAGAAAATAATTACTTAAACTTTTACTAAAAAGTGGTAGGGTGAAATAAGCCGCCTTCTGTCAGACTTTGTTAAACAAGCAGTCTGTGGAAGCATTCTACTAAGCGTGCTAAGCACTTGCACCAGCTAAGATTCGCCGTTTCAGCGTTCCCTATAGCGACGTCAAAGGGTTATGCACTAAGATATTATCTTAGACATGCCAAAAATTCTTTGATTTTTGAGCAACTCCCTTGCTTCTCAGCAAGCTTCGCCATTATCATTCCAGAGCTATAGGACGTGTCGTTTCTTTTCCAGAGCTAAGGATTTCTCCTTCTTCCAAATGGAAGTAGCTGTAGTGAGCAAGAAATCACGGATGTGATTCCAAGTCAATGGTGGGCGGACTTTCCTGATTGAAAAATCAACCTAAGCTTCCTATCACCACTACCTTTAGGTAAGGAATGCTTCCTTTTTATAAAGTTTACTTAGAAATTTCTATCTATACAAAATAGCAGTCGCTGAAGAGGTATAAGGAGTGGAATCATATTCCGTGTTAGAATCATGGACTTGTAAACTAACCAGTTCATAGGCTCTGGCCCCCAAATCCCTTCCTTTTCCTTGAAGAAGATCTTCTACATTGGCTTCAGCTAATTTTCTGTCACTAAAACTTCTTGAACTAAAAGCATTAATGGTCTTAAATCTGATCAAGTCTGCACGCACATTACCCTCTTCATCAAAAAAAGCCAAATACTCTTCATCAAAATGAACCTTCTTCATACCTAATCAAATAAAGATAGAATTAATAAATATTTTTATTTCACAATATCGACTTTTAAAAACAGTTCTTCCATACCTTCAACATGGCCCGCTCCAACAATCACTAGGATCTTCTTTTCTTTATTCTTCCGCATTAACTTTATTAATCTTTTGACCATATATCTATTACGATCATCTACCAAAGCTTTGTGAACTCCAGGATATCTTTTTTTCATTTGGTTAGTCATTTTCTTGACAACGTCCTTACCTGGAACTTTTTTAAGATTAAATTGGTCTAAACCAAAGTCCTTAAGTTGTTTTTTGGGCATAAAGATTGATTTTACTAAATCAACGAAAAAGCGCCATTTTTCTTTGAACGTAATTGCTTTAGAAAGTTTCTTTAAAGTAATAACTATCGGTTGGTCAATCAAAGCAATTTCTAAATTATTTTTTTTAGCTAGCAAAAGTGCAGTTTTCATTTCTGACCCAGGTGCAATACCTACCATTTTTCCTAATTTTTGTTGCACATATTGGGCAATCTTAGCAAATAAATAGCCTTTGACTCCAATATGTAATATTTCTGTTAATCCCAGCTTGCTTTTTTTTTGACTCAAAAGAGCATTTGCCC
The DNA here is from genome assembly GCA_964344755.1 of uncultured Methanosarcinales archaeon. Lineage (GTDB taxonomy): Archaea > Nanobdellota > Nanobdellia > Woesearchaeales > GW2011-AR9 > CAYFOH01. Next base: position 908 of record CAYFOH010000028.1, on the reverse strand, counting down.
TTCCAAGGTCTAGTTCTACAGCTACTATGTCTGGCTTGTTAGTAACAATCTCTTCCTTTATTTCATTGATACTTTCAGCTGAAATATGAGACGTTCCAATTATTTTTAAAGGCATTTTATGTTAGCCAAGTACAGAAAAGTATTTAAAGTTAAGTCGTCTCTTTTAAAAACGCTAGAGTGAGGTGGCCCATTATGTTAAAAATGAAGAAAGTTTCCGAGACTTATGATTTGAAGGTTTTCACTGACAATGGTGACTATTTTGGTGATGTTGAAGATAGTATCATCACCTCTAATAAGGTTTATGGATGGAAAATTAAAGCTACTAAAAATTCCTTTCTAAGTAGAGTATTAGGAAGTGCTAAGGGTGTAATTGTCCCACATCAATTGGTTAAAGCAGTAGGGGACATTCTAATCATTTCTAAAAATGCAGTGCCAACAACAGGCCATGCTGAAGAGAGCGAAGAATAAATGCGTTATAAGAAATACTACCAAGATCTTTTGCAATACCATTATGTGCAGGGTGAGTTAGAGGATCTTGAAGAGTTCTTGTTAATAGCTTCTTAGGCCACATCCGGAATAACACAATAATGTATATTAACACAACCGTCTGTGCCGTGATATGCTGGGATATGCTATGCATATCACTGCATGGCCAGACGTAGTTTTTGTTTTCTTACCCTATTTCACTGACTATAACTCTATACTTCGTATAGATACATAATCAGTTCCATCGCGCCACTACATTATTACTAGCGTAAAATGTAGTAATAATGGCGGCGACGGTTAAGAAAACAAAAATGGAGTAGGGTGTGTTAGTATACATATTTACTCTATTCCGGATGAAGCCAGTTTCTTAAGTGCTGTCCCAAATGGAATAAATTTGTATACTGGCGTGATATTGTTTCGAG
>CAYFOH010000027.1:0-12861 GCA_964344755.1 uncultured Methanosarcinales archaeon | reverse complement strand
GGTTAAACCCATATTCTGGATTTTATCCAGGTCTCATTTGGGACAGCACTCTTTTTCCATAACCCTTATAAAACATCTTTCAAGTGTTTTCATAAAAAGATGGATATAGATACTGCAATAATTCTAGCTGGCGGCCTAGGTACTAGATTAAGACCGTTAACCAACGAAACACCAAAACCCTTACTTAGCATGAAAGGGAGACCAATCATGCAGCACGCTATTGAAAATTTAAAAAGCCACGGTGTAAAAAACATCATCCTATCCATTGGTTACAAGTCAGAAATCATTAAAGACTACTTCAGAGACGGTCAAAAATTGGGGGTTAACCTTTCATATTCTGTCGAAACTGAACCTTTAGGAACAGGTGGAGCAGTAAAGCAAGCTGCAAACGGTTTGAACAAACCATTTTTCTTAGTATGGGGCGATAACTTGATGGATTTTAATTGTACAGAACTATACTTCAAATATTTAGAACACAAAAAACCTGTAACTATGGTTTTAACCAAAAGAGACGATGTTGAACATTTTGGTGTAGCAAAATTACAAGGGGACAAAATCCTCTCTTTCGTAGAAAAACCTAAAAGAGAAGAAGCACCATCAAACCTAATTAATGCTGGAGCAATCATTCTTGACCCCAAAATTTTACATCTTTTACCAGAAGGCAAATCATCAATTGAACGTGATTTGTACGAAAAATTACCGCCAGGAGAATTAGTAGCTTATCAACACCAAGGTCAATGGTATCCTACTGATACTCTAGAAAAGTATACTCATGCTTGTTTGAATTTTAAACCAAAAATCAATCTTAAAGAAAAGAAATGGATTATAGCAGATGTTGACGACACGATTTGTGAATCCTGTCAAGAAATCTCTATAGAAATGGCTAACAAAATCAATCACCTTTTACAAAATGGTTACAACTTTGCTTTTATAAGTGGGACTAAAGTTGAAGACTTAAAGAAGATGGTTTCTTTAAAATTACAAACAGAACATCACCTTTTAGGAACAACTGGAACTAATTATACTAAATCAAATGGTGAAGAAATCTATAATTACAACTTAAAAGCAGAAGAAAAAGAAGAAATTTTAAAGACAGTAGAAGAGTTGATTAATTATTACAACATTGTTCCACTGACTTCTAAAGAAGACCAACTGCAAGATAGAAAATCCCAAATTACATTTTCTGCTATTGGAAGAAATGCTCCATTAGAAAAAAAGAAAAATTATGATCCGGAAGGTAAAAAAAGAAACGAATGGGTGAATTTCCTTACTAAAAAGCTAAGCAACAAAAAGTACGATTTCAAAATTGGTGGAACTACTTCTATTGATATTACTAGAAAAGGTCTTGACAAAGAATGGGGAATTAAAACGTTTGCTGAACACAAAAAAATAAATTTAAATGAAATTATTTTCTTTGGAGACAAAATATACCCTGGCGGGAATGATTATTCAGCAAGCAGAATAGTTGATAGCGTTGCTGTTAAAAACCATCAAGATACTTTAAACCATTTAAATCGTCTGTTTCCATAAGGTTTTAAAAGAACAAAGATTCTTCCTAACTTAATGGATGAAGAAATTGTTAAGAAATATCGTCAAGCAGGAAAGATAGCTAATGAAGCTTTACATTACGGCAAAACCTTATTAAAAACCGGCGTCAAAGTAAGAGATATTCTTGACAAAGTAGAAGAGAAAGTCAAATCCTTAGGAGGTGAATTAGCTTTCCCCTCACAAATTTCATTAAATGAAGTTGCTGCACACGCTTGTTCTGATTTGGAAGACGAAACTATTTTAGAAGATCAAGTAGTTAAATTAGATGTAGGAGCACATGTTGATGGTTATGTGGGAGACAACGCTTTAACAGTAGACTTGTCTGGAAAATATGTTGAACTACTAAAAGCCAACAAAGAAGCCTTAGATAACGTTCTAAAAATTGTTGCTCCTGGGACTACTTTAAGTGAAATTGGAAGAACTGTTGAAGAAACAATTGCTTCTTACGGTTTTAAACCAGTTAGAAACCTTTCTGGACACGGCCTAGGCCAATATCAAATTCATACTAAGCCTTCCATTCCAAATTTTGATACAAAAAGCACCCTACAACTAAAAGCAGGCATGGTTATTGCTATTGAACCTTTCGCCTCAACTGGAGCAGGGTTGATCAAAGAGAGAGGAATTCCAACAGTATTTGAACAGATTCGGGAAGTAGGGACCAGAGATCCTATCACCCGTAATGTTATGAAAGAAATTTCAACGTACAAAAACTTGCCTTTTGCTAAAAGATGGTTGGAAAGAAAATTTGGTAAAAAAGTTAATTTTGCTTTGAGAAAATTAGTCCAACAAGGAGCTATAAGACAACACCCACCTTTATGCGATATTGAAAATGGTATTGTAAGTCAATTTGAACATTCTGTTATAATCCAAGAAAAACCGATTATTTTTACAAAAAGATTATAAAGTAAGCTTTATAATAAGAAAAACGTGAATTGGCGTAAATTTTTAGCAACATCTACAAGTGTTCTCAGCTTGTTATATGGCAGTTATGCGTTCTCTCAAGAAGCAAAAGTAAAACCTAATTCTGCTAAAGAAGTAAGAATTATTGATGAAAAACCAACTGATTTAGAGAAAAAGATTAGTGAAAAAAAGAAAACAAAAGCTTTTAGTTTCTCTTCTTCCTATGGGATTTCTTGTTATGGTTTAGATAAAGAAGACTGCAAGCGTGATCTTAAATTTACTTTAAATATAGATAGAGCTTTTTTTGGAATTCGTTATCAAGCACCAATTTCCCTTTCCGAGTATGAAAGATCAAGTCTAAACGTAGGATCTCTTGACCTAGACTTATCTGGTTTTGGCATTCCTGGAGGGAAAAGCCAAATACCTCTTGAGATTGAAGGATCAGAAACAGGAATTGAACACAATATTTTTTTAGTCCTGGGAGCCTACTGGTTACACAGAGAACAAAACTATTTAGAGTTAGATGCATACATAGCTTTTCAAGGAGGCATTCATATGGCTATATCCAGATTTGCACCAGCAAACAGAGGGAAGCCAGTTCCTTCTGGGTTTGAGGATGATCTTTCTGTTGGTATAGTAAGCGGATTTGATATAGCTCTTAATGTGCCATACGTTAAACCAGGTATTGGTTTCTCCTGGGACTTTCAAAGAAGAGATCCAGAATCTTTATTTAGACAACACGACAAAGGTCACTACAAATTTTCTGGCGCTGTTTATGGAACTGTTAGCTTAGAACTTCATGATTGGTTTAATTAACTCTTTTTCTTTTGATTAGAAAAGAGACAAAAGCTCCAACAATTATTATTATCCAAAAAAAAGTAGAATTAATAATTCTAAAAGAAAACAGAACTAAGTTCACTACTAATATTATAATAAAAAACCAACTAAATAATTTTATAGAATTCATTTTAATTTTTTAACAGCTTGATTTAATGTCAATAACTGTTCTACACCTGATTGCATATCTCTAAGCAACAGTTTCTTCTTTTTCATTTCCTTTTCGCCTAAAATGATAACATAAGGAATGCCTAATGCAGAAGCGTATTGCAAATTCTTAGAAACACCCTTTTTGGCCAAAGAAATCTCAGTGTTGATACCGTTTAAACGAAGCTCTTTAGCTAACTGTAAAGATTCGTCAACTGTATTAATAGGGATAACATAAACTTTAGTTAAAGTTTTTTTATCAAATGTTTTTCTTAGTTCTTCCATAATCGGTGTTAAACCAAAAGAAATACCCACGGCAGGAATTTCTCTTTTACCATCAATAAACCCACCAATCATTTTATCATACCTTCCCCCTGCAGCTATAGACGAAGAAACTTTGCTTTTCTGAAAAAAAGCTTCTATCACTGTGCCAGTGTAATAAGCTTGGCCACGAGCCAGAGAGACCTCAAAGGTATATTTAATATTCATCTTATCAAGATAAGAAAAAAGAGTTTCCAATTCTTTAATACCTTCTAACCCCTCTTTATCAGTAACTTTGCTTTTAAGTTCTCTTATTTTGACATTTTTTTTAATCAAACTAAAAACCTGGTTAATTTGTTTCTTAGAATAACCTGATTTTAAAAGTTCTTGGGTGACACCATTTTCACCTATTTTATCTAACTTATCAATAGCAATAATAGCTTCTTTAATATTTTTAATCCCTGCTTGATTTAAAATACCGTTCAATAATTTACGGTTATTTATTTTTATCACAATTTTAAGGTCCAGTTTTTTAAAGACATCATAAACAATTCCTACTAATTCAGCATCTGCTAACACAGAATCACTACCAACGACGTCTAAGTCGAACTGCCAGAATTGTCTCTCCCTTCCTAATTTAATCGGACCATCCCTAAAGTTCGGACCTACTTGATATCGTTTAAAGGGCAATTTTAAAGTAGGGTTTGATGCAATGTAACGAGCTAAAGAAGTTGTAAATTCAAACCTTAATCCTAGTTTTCTTTTACCTTGATCTGTAAATTTAAATGTTTCCTTTAAAGCATCACTTTCTGTTCCTGCTCCAAATTTAGCCGACAACGTTTCATAACGTTCAATGACTGGAGTCTCTAAGGGAACAAAACCACAAAGTTCAGATATTGTCTTTATTCTATCCACTACTTCATTTTTTTTTATTTTTTCTTCTGGAGCCAGATCTCTTACACCCTTAGCTGTTTGCATTCTCATGTTAGTATCTTCCATTTTATTTTTTATATATCTTTTGCTAGTAAAACAAATCCTGCCTTAGAAAAGATAACCTCCTCAATTGTTAGTTGCTCATTTCTTAAAGTTCTCCCTGAACAAACAATGTCAATAGCAAAACGAGCTTTACCAAGACGAATCTGTTTCTCTACTTGCCCAGAAAAAAATCTTGGTTGAGATTCAGGGAAGAATTCTTTAAGATAATCAAGAGCCAAATTTGCATATTTGGTAGGAATAGCAACATTTCCTGTAAAATTAGCTTCAACTTGATCTTCTTCTGCTTTAAGGAAACAGAGTCTTGGTTTATCTTTAGATGGCCATTCTAAGAATGTAACCTCATTTATTTCAGTTAATTGGTTACAAGCTAATTTATAGTCGTTCCAAAGATCGTTACCAGTCCAACCGTAGTTCCCATTAACTTCAACTTCTAAAGGTATTTTTACTACTGGTTTTTTCAGTAAACTTACTGAATCTGAAAAATAATCATTAACTAATTTATTATAAATTAAAAGGCGACTATTCTGGGGTACGTAAACAATGGGGACAATCAACACTTTTCTGTGTCCTAGCCTCCATTATCTTAGCTTCTGGTGCACCTAGCCCTTCCCCCACAAAACGTTGCGGATTTATCAAATCTTGTTCAGTTATTTTCATTTTTTTTCCCCCCATAAAAACTATTAGAATTAAGTTTACTAACAATGAATACAATCACTTTTTGTTTTCATACAATTACAAGTAGTTGTAAGTATTTAAATATTTAGCCGAATTATGAAAAAAAGGGCGACTACGGGGAATTGAACCCCGGCCTAGAGCTCCACAGGCTCTCATGCTACCATTACACCATAGTCACCGAAAACATTTTCTTCCACCTCGCTACTTTTTTTAAATGTTTCGTACTACTCCAGCCAATTTGCCTCTCAAAGTGTCTTAACTGTGAAAAACCATTAATTACAATTCTACTTGAATCTCTATAATGATGGACCCTAGGAAAAAATCCAAACATACGGAGAAGTTCCGCTATATCTTCAATAAAACCAGGAGACTTTTGAGCAGCAGAGATACAGGGATAATAACTCTTGATTCCATACTTTACCAAAAATGCAACTGAACCATCAGTATCAAAAAAACCTCGTAAGAAAGAAGCTAAAATATTTTTATCTTCAACTTTAACTACTTCTGGAACCCGAATCTTATCTTTCCTACCAGGTTGTATCCCCAAAATATTAACTTTAAACTTCCAAATAGCCAAAGAAGAAAGTTCAAAACCAATAGTGTCAAAATATTTTTTTATATTAACATCGACATTATACAGGGTTTTGTACAAGTTCTTAACATAAGTTAAATAATACTCAGCCTCGTCTATTTTGTGACCCTTTAACCTATATTCTTTCCTTCTGGCAGATAAAAAACCATCGCCCAAATGCATACCCATCTCTTCGGCAAGAAGAGGAGTTAATCTGGTAGGTAAAATTACACCTTTCTTTCTATCATAAGAGTTTAGTTTAATAGGTGAAACATCAAAATCCAAAGAACGTTTTTTAAAGAGAATTTTAGCTTGAGAAGGTTTAATGATTGATTCACCTCTTTTACAAGGCCTAGGTACCCTTTTATTACTTAACATCTTCTTTTTTCTTAAGTTCATTTTTATTGCCTCCAATCTCACTAGTCAGAAGATTGGGGTCCAAAAAAGAGGCAAACGAGCCAAACTTACAAAAAACTTTTAGGTTCACCTGAGCTAACCTTTGAAGGGAAAAGTTTTTGTAAAAAGTTTTGCGTGGGCTCTTTTTAATAATCCTTCCAAGAATTTCTATATAAACCTTACATGCACTTGTCCAGTGGGTTGTGCTTTATTCTCCTAAAACTTCTTCCAAACCACCAATTCTTTCATATCTTAGATCATTTGGCTGACGAGCCCAACCAGCTAAATCTCTGAGACTTATTTGATTTGGCGGTCTTCTTAAAATTACTCTTTGAATGCTGGTTTTATACTTACCCCCGTAAGTTTTCTCTAAACTAATAATATGTGTTTGTGGTTTGACCCATTTAATAGCAAGGTAATTGTCTAAATATTTAACCCCATCATCTAAACACCAAGCCCGATAAACACCTTCTTTTAACAAATCAGGATTGATATTAGGAAAAACTTTACTTGTTAACAGAAACCCCTTTCTATAATATTTCTCTAAAGAGGCAATGATTCTGAGAAAAGGGTGCATTATCCCGTAATAAGTTGTTGAAGTTATAAATACTTGTGGAAAATCAAATCACCAAAATCTTCTGTTTTCTTTTAACCTTAACTGCCACCTTTCGTGTATATCCTAGAAATTCTCCCCCCGCTTGTATTGGGAATGGTTCTTCACTTTCTAAAATAAATTCTTTACCTTTAAGAGCGAGTAGAGGCGCCCTATGTAAGTTTAAACCAGTAATAATGATAGCCAACAACCTAATTGCTTTATTTAAAAACACAGAATGAGTATTAATACAAGCTAAAGCATAAACATAACCATCATTTGGGTCTAAAGGAAAAAGCAAGGATCTTACACCATAACCATAATATGGCACTTTTCCTAATACAAGATTCACACAATTTTCCCAATGGTATTCCTTTTCATCAACTTGACATCTTAAATCATAACTTGCTTTAGCTTCAAATAAAGCTTTTACTGCCCCTCTCAAATAATCCAAAAAACCGTGCTGGGTTCTTTTTTTACTACCTATTCTAGCTACTTCAGAATCTATCCCCACCCCCATAAAGAGGGTTTCATCTTGGCCTTTGTCCCAATTTAATTCCAAAACATCCATCTCTATCTCCTTAAAAAGAAATTGAGATCTTAAATACTGAAAACGTTTTCCTTTATAAAAATAAGAATAGAATGCATTGCCAGCACCTAAAGGAAAAAAACCTAAGCTCTTATTCTTAAATGGAGGATAATTTAAAGCACCTTCAAAAGACCCATCTCCTCCTGCTATAATAATATGGTCGTAATTAGCTATTTTTTTTTCCACATCTTTGTACATCTGTTTTTTGTTAGGAAGATAAATAATCGGAGCATTTCTTCTTTTAGAAAATTTTTTTAAAAGCCTTCTCCTGTATCTATCTCTAAATCCTCGAGAACGGCGATTAGCCAAAATAACTAATTTTTCTTCTTTTATTTCTTTTCCCTTAGTTGCTGGACGGCTTTTATTCCAATATTGATAGATATAGTTGAACATAGAAAATAGAGATAGTAAAACGGAAATAACAGTGAAAAATAGAATTAAGCCATTAATGGAAACCATCCAGAAAGAATTTTGCAGATTATCATAAAGCAAAAAATCTTTAATCATTAGTCCATAAATTAATAAAAACTGAAAATTAGTTTTTAACTTGCCAAAAATGTCTGCAGCAATAACTAATTCTTTCCTTGCAGCCATAGAACGGATCCCATTAACTACAAAATCTCTAAATATAAAAATCGCCAAAGGAAACAACCAGAAAGATCCCCTTACCAAAAAAACTAAGAGTAAACCGGTAACCACAATCTTATCTGATAAAGGGTCTAAAAAAGATCCAACATCCGTAATTGTTCTAGTCTTTCTAGCAACTACACCATCCAAATAGTCACTAAAAACGCTAAGTGTGAAAAAAAGTAATGCTAAAAATGAAAATAAAAGCTTTTCTTGATAAATAAAATAGATTATGAAAGGTAAAGTAATAATACGAAATACAGTTAAAGCATTAGCTAGATTCATTTCAGTTTCCTATTTGCTGACCTCTTTTAAAAGTTTTTGTGAAGCCTGGGCGTCATTACTTAAAATTACATCATCAACCCTTAAAATTAGTTCAGTGACTTCTGTAGCGCTAGCCAGTGCTTGAGATTTCACCTTAAGCGGTTCCAATATACCTTCTTTCCATGCATCCATTACTTTTCCAGAAAAAACGTCTAAGCCTGCCCACTTTTGTCCTTGAATGTGAGCTGTTTTAAGAGAAGCTAAAATATTTATGGCATCTAGTCCTGCATTTTCAGCTAATGTCTTAGGTATTATTTCAACAGCTTCAGCAAAAGCAGTAACAGCAAGCTGGTTACGTCCCTCTAAAGATTGGGAATAAATCCTTAATTGATTAGACAATTCCATTTCTACGGCACCAGCCCCAGCTAAAACCTTTTTTTCTTTTGAACAAGCTATTACATCTCCCAAAGCATCAACTACAGCTCTTTTTGTCTCCTCTGCAACGTGTTCTGTGTGGCCACAGATTAACAAAGTTACTGTCTTAGGATTAAGACACTTTTCTACAAATAAAGATTTTTCTTCTTTAATTATCTCTTCTTTTACTTTTCCTGAGAAGCCAAGATCTTCTTCAGTCAATTCTCCCCAATGATTTACTATTTTACCACCAGTAGCTTTAGCTAAGGCCTCCAAATCATCTTTCTTTATTCTTCTAACCGCTAAAATACCATGCTTAGCTAAAAAATGTTGAGCCAAATCGTCAATTCCTTTTTGACAAAATACTACTTTTGTTCCAGAAGCAACAATTTTATTCACCATTTCTTTAATCGTTTGTTCTTCTTGAGAGAGATAGATGTTAAGTTGAGTTGGATCCGTTATTTGAATTTTAGCATCAATTTCTGTGGATCTAATTTCTAAAGGAAAATTCAGGAGAGCAATTTTTGCGTCAACTAACATTTTAGGCATACTAGGGTGAACTATTTCTTTGTCTAAGACAATTCCCCTAAGCAGACTGCTTTCTTCTTTGCCCTTACCAACTATTTTCTTAATTCTAACATCTTCTAAATTTTTAACAATCTCAGCGGCTTCTTTAACCAACTTAGCCAACTCTTCTTTATTATTCTCGGCGCCCTTTCCAGTCATTGCCGTCATAGCAATTTTTTTTAGGTGTTCTTCCACAAGGGGTTCAGATAATTCTTTCATTATTTCTTGTGCTTTCAAAGAAGCTAATTGATAACCTCTAGCTAAAACAGAAGGGTGAACACCCTGTTCAAGCAAATGTTCTGCTTTTTTAAGTAATTCTCCAGCTAAAATAACAGCACTGGTTGTACCATCTCCTACTTCTTCCTCTTGTGTTTTAGCTACCTCGACCATTAATTTAGCCACTGGATGAGTTACTTGCATTTCTTTTAGAATTGTTACACCATCATTGGTTATCGTAATTTCACCATTATTATCTACCAGAAGCTTATCCATCCCCTTAGGACCTAAAGTAGTTCTAACTGTCTCAGCTACAGCTTTAGCTACCATTATATTATCATTTTGGGCTTGTTTTCCAGAAGAACGCTGTGTGTTATCTGATAAAATAAAGATAGGCTGAATGTTTTTAGACATAATTATTTTGCAGGAATTGTTTATATAAAAGTTTTGGAAGAAAAAGTTTAATTGATGATTTTAAGGTCAAAACAAACCCTAAATACATTTGGTGAAAATTGGCCACATTTAACTTTATTCAACACTCTAACTCTTCTGCCATTCTCCTGACAAATCCTTCTAAGATTCTTGGCCTCCTTCGGAAAATCCTCTTCACTAGCAAAAGTGTACAAATGAATAATGGTATCAATTTTAGCCTTTTTTAAAGCCAAGCCCAAAAACTGTTCACTTGTTTTTGGTAAAGGCATAACGATACGATCAAATTTTTTTCTTATTTTTGGAAGAATTGTTCTAACATCTCCTTGATAAATTTTGATTAGGTTAGAAAATTTATTTAGTTCAACATTTTGTAGAGCATATTGATGAGCTAAAGGGTTAAGTTCGACACCATACACTTTTTTTACTTCTGAGTTTTTGGCTATAACTAAAGGAAAAGGTGCAGCCCCTGAGAACATAACCAAAACTTCTTCACCTTTTTTTACTTTTTTAGCTATTCTTAATCTTTCGTTAGCAGATCTGGCAGAAAAATAAGTTTTTTCTAGATGTAATTTGATTTTTACACCATTCTCATGATGGACTGTCTCTTTAGTCTTCTTGCCTGCCAAAATCTTTACTTTTCTTGTTCTGTATAAACCTGAATGGATGGCTTGCTTCTTAACAACAGTAGTTATGTTTCGGTTATATTCCAAATAAGCTTTAGCAATTATTTTTTCTTTCTTTATAATTTCTTCTGGAATTTCAAGAATTAAAATATTACCAACGATTTCTTGTGATCTAGGGATTAAATTTAATTCTTTTTTTGTTAAATCTTTTTTAAGTAAATCCTTCAAAGAAATAGCTGTTGGTTTTTTAGGAAATTTAAATTTGGTATTAGTAATCTGAACCGACTTTATTTTCTTTGTTATAGGAAAAAAAATGTGGTCTAACTCTTTAACTACCAAATAATCCGGATGAAGAACTTTAGCTTTAACTAAAATCTTTTTGACTTTTTGAGCGTCCTTTAACTTAGCGTAAGCTGCTAGCATATAAAAATAAAAGAAAAAGAATTATTTAAATGTGTTTATTTTAGCTAATCACAACAGTTATGTCTTCAGTGTCTCCACAATTTACTAAATCAGGATACGGTGTCCAACTACCACAACCATTGTAATTAATAGAAGCTCTAAAGGTAAAATTCCCCATCCCTAAATCTCCAGTGTTAAATACGCCCGTTAGATTGTAATCTAAATCCGGATAAGAAAGATCAGCATTTATTTTAATATCGCCAGAATTCGTATCTTTTAAAAAATTAAACGTACTTGTTTCATCTTTGTAATAAACCGCCATGTTTTCATTGAAAACAGCGTCTCCTTGAAAATAAGCACCAACTCCGTATTTACAACCATTAACTAATTTATAAACGCCATTTGACAGGTTCAATTCACAACTACTACCATCTATTGAAGAAACAGTGATGTGTTCAACCCACTCATAAGATGAAGCACTTACTAAACCAAAACATAAAAACAACATTATACTAAACAATAGAACTACTTTTTTCATTTTTTATCACCTTCTAAAATTTTTAATAAAATTAAAATTTAAGATTTACATATTCTTGTATTTTTATATAATTAAAAATAGCTATTTAACCCTTTCTGCTCTAAGCCATCTTGTTGTTTTTGTAATTTTTCGAGCTTGGTTTTAACCCTTTGCAAACTAAAATCATGTTTCTCAACTAATAATTTAAGTAATTCTTCTTGATTTATTTTTTGCCATTCTAAATGGTAATCCTTGGTTACGGGAATCTCTTTAATGGTTTTAAAGATCTCTTCCCAAGAAAGATCAGGATAATTGTCATCCCAGTTAACTTCCACAAATATTTTTTTAAATTCAGTTTTATGTTTTTGTAATAACTTTAATCCTTTCTTTGGACCAATTCCTTTAATACCACCTGGATTATAGTCTGTTCCAACTAGAATAGCTAAAACAATTAATTGATCTAAAGTTAAACCAAGTTCTCCTAAAGTTTCTTCAAGAGAAATTAGCTCTGGTTTAATTGTTGTTGAAGCGAATTTGCCAGCCATTTTTCTTTTTCCAGCAATAGATAAATTACGAATTAAATTAGGACAGCCAAAAATCAAATTGTCATAATCTTGAGATATTGAAGCAAAGGCGTCTCCTCTTTTTACCATGTAAGCTGTCTGAGCTTCCCCTTCAGAAGGAGCTTGGACAATAGGCAAACCTAAGGCTTTAATTACCATTTTAGCATCGTTGATCATATCTCTATTTAATACAACACTTCTGGCCGCATAACGCCGCATGTCTTCTAAATTACCTGCTTCTTCAGCTGCTTTTAGTTTAAGTCTAGCTTCTTCTTTAGCTGCAGATCTTTTTTCCCAAGTCTTTTGTTTTATTTTAGGCGGTTTGCCATCAAAAACAAAGACCAGTTTTAAACCAGTTTCCATCAAAGAGGTTGTCCTAGAAAATAAACCAATCAAGTGGGAAGTTACACGTCCTTCTTTATCTGTTAAAGCAGAACCATCTGGAGATCTAATTGTTGTTAAATATTGGTACAAGTTGTTGTAAGCGTCAACTGCTAAAACTTTGTCTTTCAAGTCTTTCAAGTTTATTTCTTTTTTGACAACTATTTCTTTAAATTTTAAGCCCATGCAAGTGCAAAAGGTAGCTTCTTGATATAAGTTTCGGTGAAGAAATATCTTTTCTTTATGTTTAAAATGACTCTAGAAAATGCGCTTTGTGTGGTTGCTTTCTCTGTGCGGCTCCGCCGCTTGGAACTACTTGAAAGCAAAGCTTTCTAGTCTAGTG
>CAYFOH010000026.1:0-13336 GCA_964344755.1 uncultured Methanosarcinales archaeon | reverse complement strand
AACTCGAAACAATATCATGCCAGTATACAAATTTATTCCATTTGGGACAGCACTGAAAAAATAAAACATCTTTAAACACTAAAAACATCCCTTCTCTAAATGGTAGATGTTAAAAAAATTGAAGAGAAATTAAAATCCTTTCCAACGTTAAGAAAAAAAGGAGACGCCTTACTTATTAAAGTTAATCCTGAAGAAGCTCTGAAAGTAAACCTTACCTTAATGAAATCTCTTGCTTCGAGGGGATTAAGATTAATAGTTCTTTCAGGGAGCAGGCCTTGTGAAACTGTTTTAAATCTTTATAAGGATGAGAAGATAGATATAGAAAAGATCCATATTTTAGATACTGTATGTAAAAGCCAAGGAATTAAGAGTGAGGATTTACCCCAAGTAACACACGTGAAAATTATTCGTAATCTTACAGATATTTCTATTAAAATAAATCAAATAGATGTTACAACACCAGAACAGACTGTTTTGGTGGTTGATTCTATGACAAGTATGCTAATGTACAATGACGAAAGAACTTTTTATCAATTTATACAAAATACGCTTTCCAGAATGAGAAGTAAGGGAATAAACGTTGTGATTGTTTCTCTAAACACACCAAGTTATAAAGAGATCACTAACATCATAAGTGAGTCTGTTGATAAAACAATTAATCTTAATTGAAAAAAGATTATTTTTTGACATTGTCTTCTTTTGGGATAGTCGGTTTTTTACTTAAAACTGCTTTTAATAAGCCCTTAATTAAGAGACGGCCTTCGTCCTTAGGTGATTTTTTAGGCTTTCTTTTTTTATTTAATCTTTTTGGTGGTTCTTTCTTTTCATCTCCTTTTCTTATTTTTTGTTTTACTTTTATAGTATTAATTTTTTCTTTATATTTTAAATAAAGCATTTTAATTTTTAAATGGTAGTTTCTTACCTTTGATTTATAACTTAACAATCTATCTTTAATCTTCTCCATTTTTTCTTTGTTTATGGAACTCTCTTTTACTAACCGTTTGATTTTTTCTTGATAAGATCCTTTCCTCCAAACTGAAATGAGAATTAATAATAAAAGTAAAACAAAGAGTATCACAATGATAAAAAGGCCAGAATTAAAAGAAGACTCTTCTTTTAGAGGAATCAATTCAACATTTCCATCTTCAACAAATAATGTTCTATGAGAGAACGTTTGGTAATTTTCAAAGGTAACTTGCACATAAAATTCATAATTACCAGAAGCTAAATACTTAGGTAAAAAAATCTTAGTTTTTTCTGTCTTTTCTTCGAAAGATCCAAGGTAAATTACGTCCTGTCCTGAACTTATTTTATTACTATCTTTTTCTAACCAGAAATTAACAACAACATCCCCGTTGATCTTCGCCATACCTTTTATGAAATAAGTAAAATCAAGGTAACCATCAGTAGTGATGGGAGAGGTTACTTCAACTATTTTAATATCAAAAAGTTTTACACATTCGTTTTGAAAACAAACATAATCTTCTTGGCATTGGGTATCTGAAACACATTCAAGCACCTCTTTTTTAATCTCCTCAACTTTCTTCTCTTTCTTACTTACTGATTGTCCTCCACCACCACCACTATTGCCTGCCGAAGTAGAGGTATCTGAAACACTTGCCTGTGTGCCCCTTACAGCAGAATGTTTGAGGTTGCTTATTTTTATCGTAGCTCCTGAATCTGAACAACCAATCCCATTGATGGTAGATTGTCCCCCAAGACAGGAAGTAAAATCGGTTTCATTATCTTGATTACAGTCAGCTGATAAATTATTTACTGAAGATATTTCTGCATCTTTTACACATAAAGAAACATAATTGTTGTCAGGAAAATTAATAGTTTTATTTCTAACCAATTGTCCGGAAAAATTAACTACAATATAATTGTCACCTTTTTCTACTGAAACCTTACTTAAATCTAAACTAGTGTTTGAAAAATCATGGGTGAAATTTATAAGCAAAGTGCTGTTGTCGTAAATATTAACTTCTTGAAGATCAACAAATGTGCCGTTAGAACTGTTTTTAGCAATTGTTAAATTAAACTTGGTGAAACCAGAGTAATTAACGCTGTTAAAGTTACCCTTCAAAGTGTCATTAAGGTCAGCAATATTGTCCCCATCACTATCAAAACCAAAGCTACTAAAGACTACACTTACAACTGCCGGATTATTTACAGTATCGTTTACATAAAAAGTTATGTTGTAATCACCATTAGCTAAAGTACCATTCTGACCAAAAAAGCCTGTATTTGAGGCATTAGGGGTTAAGGTAATATTTGGACTATTATTTATGGAGTAGATAACTGTAGAGTTTTCATTTGTTGAAAGGTTGAAATAAATCGGTAAAGAGTGATAATTCTTGTTTAATGGAGAAACGATGGTAACGTTTGGAGAGGTTACATCTGGCGTGGTTATGGTAACATTCCAATGTGAACTTTCATTACTAATTGTAGGATCCGTTGTTTTATTTGCATAAACATAAAATTCGTAAGAGTTGTTAATTGTTCCAGTTGCATTAACAGTCCAAGAAATAATTATTGATTCTCCAACATTCAAAGAAATGTTTTGTGGATTGTTTGAAGTTGTATAAAAAGGAGTTGCTCCTACAGTTGTTGATACTAATCCATCTTTCCCCTGAGCTAGATTCCAATTTACAACCTGGCTTTTCTCATCAGAACTCATTCCGCTTGTATGGGCTACATCATTAAAATTATTGTAAATGATGGTAGACTCATTTTCTGATTCAGCCCTAGAATTCCACTGAGTAAAAAAATGCATTAATATTTTTGACTCTCCTGGCCCCACACAAACGTCTTCCCAAACCCAATTGTTTGTTCCACCAGAGGCCGTGACAGGGCTCACTGTATCTACTGTTTCAGTTGCATCATCTTGCTGGTAAACAAAACCAGCTGCATCATCACCTGCAGCAATGCTGGTATCATCCCACATTAACCAGTGGTCAGATACCTCCCAACTTTTGTTGTGATCAGAAGTATTAAGAAAATCAGCCCCGTCAGACCCCATATTTTGAAATAATTTAACATCTACACAAATATTAAATGTGTTGTTATTGTGTAAAATCTCTAAAAATCTTGCCCAATGCTCAGTTTTTGGCACATAAACTTTACGACTAACATTAAGATAAGATTTTGTTTGAGGATCACAAATAGCTTCTCTACCATTATCTTCTGTCGTACTTCTAGTTCCAGTAAAAGCAGAATTATTAATCTGCAGCTGTAAACCAGTATCAAAAACATCCACTTGTCCATCTAGAATACTGCACCCATCATTTATATCATAAACAAAACTTTTGTTATCCGTAAGAGTAATTAAACTTAAAGGAACAATGTCGTTATCCTTTTTATCTCCAATAAAAGAAATATTGACCATTTCTGGTTCGTAGGAAACACTGTCATCAAAAGGATTATCATTTAAATCATCGTCAATAATTTCAGTTTGAAAAGGATCTAGACTGACATTTATTTGTCCACAATTTGCTTGTGTACAGGTAACATTTACCTTAACTACAAACGTTTGATTTTGACCTACATTATGACTAGAAGTTGGCTCTATCAAAATCAAACCGATTGTTGGAATCTTTTTGTTAAAAAGAACTGTATCTGAGACTATATTGTTTGAACTATCGTTACAGTAAAGAGTCCAAGTATTACCGTCATCATTACTAGTCACACCAGTAAAATTTATACCTGCATTTACCAAACTAGAATTTGATTCTCCACCATTAGTTGTATACCAACAACTACCAGCGTTCTTGTCAATGTAAGAATAATTAAGTGCATTTACATTAACATTATATGTTATGTTTAAAGGGAAAGTTATGTTAATGATGGGGCTAGTAAAATCCTTTATAGTAATATTGTAAATAGACGTCTTGTTATTAATAGCTTGGTCGCTAGTTAAGTTAGCATAAGCAAAAAACAAGTAATTCGTGTTTATGGTCCCCGTAGAATTTACCCACCAAGTAACAGTAGCAGTTTCACCTTCATTTAATGAGATGTTAAAAGGATTAGTTGTGTTTGTATAAAAAGGAGTTGTCCCAACAGTTGTTGATACTAATCCTCCTTTTGCTGAAGTATAAACAGTACTCTCACGTACATAAGCATTAGCAAGCCAGTTAGAAGAAGCCGTTCCCACACCATTTAAATAATAAGTATTACAAATAGAATCCCCTGAATTTCTGTTTTCAAAACCAAAGCTACCTGTACTAGCACTAATGTAGGGGCCACCATTTCCATCTAAAGAAGTAGCATTGGCTACCCCCCCCCCAAACGCCATCGTCAGCAGAGAAAGTGGTTCTAACATACCAAGTAGAGCTAGTTAAACCAGCACCATTGCTAAACTCGTAGTCACTTGAAACACCACTATAATCATTTGTACCATCTCTTGCACTCCAAGTTACATCTTCACCACCCGCAACAATATCAATGAATCTCTGCGAAATATTCTTTCCAGAAGTGAAATTCATAATGAAATCAAATTTGTACGTACCGGCATCGAAATAAACAACCATTATTTCAGAATGATTAAAATCACTAATGGCTCTAGAAAAATAGGCGCTAGTAGTATTAGTTAAATTCTTGTCACCAAAAGGTAAAAGTTCTGAACATTTACTTGTTTCCATATTAGCAAATAAAGTCCATCCCCCTCCTTCTCTTGTCATGTCACAATAAACTTCTACGGCTCTTTCTCCATCAGGATAAATAGTGTAAATACCATCCTCCGTGTTCCCTAAAGCCAATAGCTCTTTACAAGATAATGGCGTTCCTGCTGGATCCAAACTAACATTTATCTGCCCACAATCATCTACTAAACACGTTAAACTAACTGTGTAATTAAAAAAAAGATCTTCAGTAACATTAAGATTAGATGTAGGATAAATAGAATTTAGATTAATTTTTGCAGAGGATGAGGTGGAAGGAATTGTAGTGTTGACGCTAACAGTTCTAGTCTCAGTAATATTTCTATTTCCACTATCATCTTCAGCATAAGCAAAGTAAGTGTAGTTGGCATCATTGAGAAGGGTTGTTGCGTTTTTGCTTTGATTTATAGATAGATACCACTGGGTTTTATTGAACTGATTAAAATAAGAAACATAAAGCTCATAAACTTCATTAGATGAAAAACTAGTGTTCCAAATGTTCACTTCATCTACTAAGCCAACAAACTCGTAATCTGTAGCTGCTCTTCTTCCAATGTAAACTGGAGTATTCACTTTTTGAGGTACCCTCACACTAGAAAAAGTCTGATTAATCCTTCCATCAACATAAATAACTAAATCGTTGCTAGTGTTTCTTACACCAACTAAATGATGCCAAGAGTTTTCTTCTAAAACTGCCCCCGTAACATATTCTGACCACGTTCCGTCAGAGATAGCAACATATGGTTTACTGTTCTTAAAACCAAGGTCGTAACTACCAGTGGCTGATGAACCGCCATCCTTAGCTATTATAAAAGAATAGTCAGCATCGTGGCTTTTAACGTAAACCCAGGCTGCCAAAGTAAAAGAAGACCCTAAATCAAGGGAACCAGAATTTGTAGAGTTAATATAATCATTAGATGAAAATTCAGCTGCACAACCATGACGTCCACCAGTACAATTGTATCTAGTTGTCCCAGTAAAAGTCCCATTGTTACCATAATTAGAAATATCAGCTACAAAAGAGGTATTATCACCTAGAAGAGATCTATTATTAAAGTTATACATTAAAACCAAGGAATTATTATATATTGTATAATTGGTGCCATTCCAATTAAACTTAACTGTTTTTAGGTTTTTTTCTATTATAGAGACGTTAACCAAAATGGAAGTATTAGCTGTTATTTTACCACTCTTAAATGTCGGAGAAGTAAAGTTAATTTTAGGAAAAGTTACATCAGGAGTATCGATTTTAACAGACCTAGTGGAAGTTACATTTTGATTGCCGTTTTTGTCTTTAGCATAAGAGTAATACGTATAATTTCCGTTAGAGAGGGTGTCAGTTGAATTTAAACTTTGATTAATGTATAATTCCCATTTATCAAGATCATATTTTCTTAGATTTGAAATGTAACTTAAATAAATCTCCTCATAATCTAGAACCCTGTTCCATAATCTGAATTCATCCATTCCCCCCGTAAACTCTTTATTAGAAGAAACAATTGGTTTCCCTATTTGCAAAGAATTGGAGGTACTTTCTAATGCACCAACACTAGTTGTACTCTGGGGACTATTAGGATCTTCCACACCATCAATATATAATCTTAACCCAGTAGAGCTCCCTCCTTCGTAAGTAAAAGCTACATGGTGCCAGTTAGTGTCGTTAGCTATTCCAGAAGCACCCTCAATACGTTGGTCAGAAGAACCAGTACTTACCAAAATAGAAAAAGTGTCAACCCTACCACTCCCACTTCCTGATTCATCTCTCCAAAAAAGGAGTTGTGATCCTACATCAAAAACATCTTTTGCTAAAATTGTTCCATCATCGGTTAAATCACCCAACTCCACCCAAACTGCAGCTGATAGTTTAGTTGCTCCGTCTATAACATCAACGTCACCAATATCAATATAATCATCTGATCCATCAAAGTATACGCCACCTGAATACTTACCTGAAGAATTTATGGTCAATCCATTAAGGGCAGTCCCGTTATTGTTAGAACTACTTACATCAACAATTAACGTCCTGTTCTCCCCAATTGAAGAAACATTATCAAAATTATACATTAGAATTAAAGAATTATTGTATATTGTATAATTTGTGCCATTCCAATTCCATTTAACTATACTCAAATTTGCTTCAGTTATTGAAATATTTACCTCAACAAAGGCATTTGTTGTGGTAGATCCATCATTTGGAGTTAAGCTGGAATAGTCAATTAAAGGAAATACTGTTGAAAGAGGCACAAGATCTTGAGAAACATAGATTAAAGTGTTGTTTTCATTTGGATAAATTAACTCTTCAACAGTTTCATTCTCAATAATTTGACTTACAACTTCTGGTTCATTTAAAGATCTATTTTCAATAGTTGTTAATTATTTCGTATATCTTTATTGATTCATTTGTTACTCTATACGTAATATTGACATTTTTTGAATTATTGGAAAAATTACCTGCCCCTTCGGTATTATTTACAAATAAAGTTTCATTAATAATGATAATCAAACCACTTTCATTAGGTGTCATATTTGTTAAATTATCTCCCATATTGTTCTCTACGGCCAAACCTATCACTGCACCAGTTATAGACGGTCCTTGAAAAAAGGCATAACTAAGAGAGAATATTACTAATGTTATTAAAATGAAAAAAGAGGCTTGCTTCATTTTTTCACCTTCCAATAATGTAACTTAGCTTTACCAACGGGACGGATTCTTATTTTTTTTTCTCCTTTGAGCTCAGCTAAAATTACAGGCACAGTGTTACGAGAGATATTTAACTCTTTAGAGATCTCACTAATTGTTAAACCGTCAGTATTTTTTTTTAATAGCCTAACAACTTTCTCTTTACGATCCGATGTCATTAATGCTCCTAACCATGCATGCATTAATGCACAGGAGTATATAAATATTACGACAAAAGTTTTAAAAACAAAAGACTAAAAATAGTTTAAATGTTCTGTAAAACCTGTGGTACAATTCTGCTTCCAAAAAAAACAAAGTATGGTCAATGGATGGCTTGTCCAAGAGGGCACCCACAACCTAAACTTAACCAAGAAACCAATTTAACCACAGAAAAAAATGTTAGACAAACTTCTGAAATTGGCGTTAATGATGGAGTTAATATCTTAGCAGTGCACGACCATAAATGTCCTAGGTGTCAACACGATAAAGCAGAACTTTTGGAAAGAGGTCCAGCTTATTCTGATGAGGACGGAATTTATCAAATGAGATGTGGTAAGTGTAATTTTATTGTTCAGTTAGAAGGAAAGGTTAAATGACTCCAGAAACTAAGCAAAAAATTGAAGATGCTTTAGCAAAAGCTTCCAATGAATATCCCGTTAACACAACTTTAGAAGCAATAAGGGAAGTTTATCAAGGGAAGATCTGGATTGTTGGTGGGTTTATTAATAAAGTCGCTATTCCTATACTTCATGGTTATGAACGTGATTCAACTGATTTGGATTTATTATTGGAAGAAAAAATGAACTTAGATTCTATCCCTACCCTTCAAGGATGGACTAGAAAAAAGACAAAGTGGGACAATCTAAGATTTTCTAAAGGAAGTGAAGAGATTGATATCTTCTGTTTGCCAGGTAATAAAAACAGAGGTGAAAATCAAACAATCGATGATTATCTTAGGTTGACTCCTTTAACAGTACAAGCAGTGGTTTACGATATTGCAGAAAGTAGACTTTATGGAGATATTGGTTTGCAAGCCTTAGAAGATGCAGTTGTAGGAATTAATAATTTTGAAGAAATTACTACAGTCAAAAGAGAGAAATATTCTTTAACTGTAGCAATAGATTATCTAACAAAAAAAGCAAAAAGAAACAAGTTCAGACCAGACTATTCTGGCTTTTGTCAAATAGAAAATAGTTGAGCGGCTACCACCAGTCACCACTACGTTATAGACTGGATGGCATGACCGCCGCTCAAAATTTTATTTATAAAATAAAAAATCTTGCCCGTTGCAATCTTACAAGGGGTGGCGTAAGAGAACAGAGCAATATTTAGCACGGGCAAGATCTTCTTAAGAATAAAAAAAATTAAAAGAAAAGCTTAAACAAGCTCAATTCCCAGTTCTCTGTGTAACCCTTCAGCTCTTACAGATGATTTTTTCTGGTCCACTTTTCCTAAGATCCAAGGCGAGTTAACTCCAGTTATAATCGTCATAACTGTCATTTTGCCTTTCATGTCTTCAGAAACTCTAGCTCCCCAGATTACATTAGCATCATCATCTAATGATTCAGTCACTAACTCACCAATCTTAGAAACTTCATCTAAAGTCATATCTGGACCACCAGTTATATGAATCAGAGCACCAGTAGCACCTTCGTAATTAATATCTAACAAAGGATTAGATAAAGCACCTTTGACTGACTCCTCTACCCTGTTATTAGTATCCGAAGAACCTACACCAATAGCAGCTACTCCTCCATTAGACATGATAGCCTTAACGTCAGCGTAATCTAAATTAACTAGAGAAGGTACAGCAATTGTTTCTACGATACCCTTAATCATGGTAGCAATCAGTTCATTAGCCACGGCAAAGGCTTGCTGAATCGGTAAGTTCCCAGCTATCTGAACTAAACGATTGTTATCAATAACAATTACAGTATCAGAAACTTGCCTAAGCTGTTGTAGTCCAAATTCAGCTTTATCACACCTAGCTCTTTCAATGTTAAAAGGCATGGTTACAGTTCCAATTACTATTGAACCAGTATCTTTAGCTACCTGTGCTACTACCGGAGCGGCACCAGTTCCAGTACCCCCACCCATACCAGCACAAACAAAGACCATATCTGAACTTTTAAGAGAATCTTTGATTTGAATAAGTGATTCTTGAGCAGCTTCAGCTCCCCTTGAAGGAAATCCGCCACAACCTAAACCACGAGTACATTCTTTACCAATTAAAAATTTTCTATCAGCTCCAGTAATGTTAAGATGTTGAATATCAGTATTCGTTGCGATGATCTCGGCTCCCTTAATACCTTTTTTGTAAAGCCAACCCACCATGTTGTTTCCACCGCCACCAACACCAATTACTTTAATGTTAGCTTGGTTCACACTTTCAAACTCTTCCTGAGAAGCTGCTTCCATTGCCCTCTCAACTATAAAATCCATTTTTACACCACCTCGTTTTTGTATGTTTTTTAAAGTATATTCTACAGTATGTAAAATATTAAATATGAGTATATCTTTACTCTCCTCAGAACGAACCCAAACTTATAAAATTAAAACACTGGTCTCTTGGCGGCGACCAAAACTTAATTTTATATGATTATTATTGTTTCTACCCAAACCCCTGGGTACAGTAAAGTATGTTTTCTATTTAAAATTTTCTATTCCATAGAATATAATTTGGCTTATTCTTCTTTCTTAACCAAAGATTTTAAAGCATCTTTAGCATAACCTGCTTTTCTAGCAAGAATTGTAGAAATATCAATCATGTATTTTGCAGGGTCGCGTAACTTGCCCCTCCAACCATTAAAATAAACTAAAGTTTCTAAAGGATACTTGACTGGTTTAGTTACTGTTTCCTTAGCATAACCAAGAGCTATTATAGCAAAAGGTAAAATCTCTTCTGGCAAACCTAAAGTTTCACTAACTTCATCTTCATTAAAGGCGCCTATCCAAGCAGAAGCAAGTCCTAAAGAATGAGCCTCCAACAGCATGTTTTCAACAGCTGCAGCACAGCTTTGAAGCGTATAACTTTTTCCTTTTTCTCCATAATATCTTTCTGCTTTCTCTGGTTCTGCACAAACAACAACCAACGTAGGGGCAGTTATTATTTCGTATTGCTCGTGTGCTGCCTCAGCTAAAGATTGCTTGGCGTCTGGATCAATAATAACGATAAATTTCCAGTTTTGGATGTTCCCAGAAGAAGGAGCATGTCGAGCTGCGTCAAGTACTTTTGATACATTCTCCCAAGACACATATTTAGGTAAAAATTTTTTAATAGTTCTTCTCGATTTAATAAGCTCAAGAATGTCTGCCATAAGCAAGTAAAAATTTACCAGTATTTATAATTAATTGAAAAATAAAAGAAAAAAAATTAACCACGCAAGTCAGCTTGGGTAGTATAAGAAGCCATCACATTACCGCTCACATCAAAAAGTAGGACTTGAATACTAACCTCATCAAGATCTCCTGCACTTGCCTCACTATAGGAAAAACCGTCAGGTATCTCTACCATGGATCTTAAGGTCTTACCTGATTTAACTAACTGCATTCCTGGTGGAAGTGGTACCTCTTTATCAAAATCACCATATCCTTCAACTTTCATTATTAAGTGACCTGGTTCAATTGATCCTGCTTCATTGTTAGTGATAGCTACCTGCATCCTAGTTATTTTACCCCAAGTTTCCATCCATTTTAACTCAAAATCTTCAATATCCAAACCAATTTTATTAGAATATTCAGTAATTATTTCTTCTTCTACTTCTTCTTCTGGTTCTTCTTCCTCAACTTCCGGTTCTGGAGCTGGTTCAGCTTCTACTTCTTCCTCAAGCTGAACTTCTGGTTCTGGCTCGGCCGGATCTTCAGCTGTAACTTCATTAACAGCTAATCCTGATAAGTCTGAAGAATCCCCTACACTAATCCTTCCTAAAAAGAAAACACCAGAAAGAACCAATAACACTACCAAAACCTTCAATAGAAGCATCGGCTTCAATTTAATACTTACCTCTTTATCCATCAAAGAGGATTTAGGCACTTCCACTTTTTGTTCTTCACCCATTATTTTACACCTCTAAATTATAAATAAGACTATGGAAACCAAAACTAACAAAAGACCTAAACCAAAAGCTGGATAAGAGATCTGTTCACCTATTGTTAGGTTCCTATAATCCTTAATTTTGTTTAACAAAAAAACAAAAAAGTAATTAATCCTAGCATTTAAAGCGTTAATAGTTTGATTAATTCCCATCTTTGTTTAGAAGTACAAAATAAAAGAAATATAAAAAGCTTATTGTTCGGCTGGCTTCTCTTCAGCTGCCTCTTTAACTAAGGGAGACTTCCCTTCTTTAATAACTTTAAGATTAACCTGAACAATTGAGGGAACTATTGCTTCACCACAAACTGTTCTACGTTTAAACAAACCGTTTTGTTTCTTTTTGTTACGGTTTTTACCAGAAAAGCCAACACTTTTACCAATCATTACTTTTTTCCTAGGGCTAATGATCCCTTTACGCATGGGAAAACCACATTTATCAGAACCACCTGTAATTAAGAACTCGTAACCTGCAAAACCTAGTTCATCTCCAGATACTGTTTCGCCAATTTTCTTATTTAAAAGAATTTCCGTATCAACTTCCTGTTGTATGCTTTTACCATCCTTAGTGGACATAACTAATTTAAATGACATTTTTCTTTTCCTCCCGAGACCTAAGAGCTTGATAGCGCAAACCAAAGAGGTCGTCTCAGCATAAAGGCAAAAACAGCTGTTTTTTATAAATATTTAGGTTTATTTTAGGACTTTTTTGACATCCATAAAAACAGCTTCTGGTGATTGGTTGCCGTTAACTTTTGTTAATAAACCTTTTTTACTATAAAAAGCCATTAAAGGTTTCGTTTTTTCGTGAAAAATCCTAAATCTTTCCTTAATTACATCTGGGTTGTCGTCCTTTCTTTGAATCAAATTAGAGCCATCATAATCGCAAACACCTGGGTTCTTTGGAGGTAAAGTATTAAGATTAAAAGTGTGACCTTCTTTCTCACAAACACGCCTTCCTGAAAAACGTTTTAAGATGACATCTTCTGGAACTTCTAGGTAAATGACCTTTTCAACCCCCAATTCTGTAATTGTTTTAGCTTGCTCAAGAGTTCTTGGAAAACCGTCAAGCAAGAAATTATCTTTCCCATCTATGGCCAATTTTACTAATTCCACCACAAATTGGTCTGGAACCAAATCACCTTTCTCCATATACTTCTGGATCTCTTCACCTATTGTTGTCTTTTTGCTTACTTCCTCCCTTAATAACTCACCGGGAGAAACATGATAAAAACCAAGTTCTTTAACAAGCAACTCAGAAATCGTTCCTTTACCGCTCCCTGGAGGACCAAGCAAAATAATTTTCATATTTATAGAAAGTTAACAATCATTAAAATAGTTTACTATACTTTACAACCCACATGTAAACCTGCCCCTTTTCTCTAAATACTGCTGATGATACTCTTCAGCCAAGTAAAACCTGCTAGCAGGAACTATTTGTGTAACTATTTTATCCTGATACTGTTTTTGGATCTCTTCTTTAGATTCTAAAGCTGCCTTCTTCTGTTTTTCGTTGTGGTAAAAAATAGCTGAACGATATTGGTTTCCAGTGTCAGGACCTTGACGATTAAGCTGTGTGGGGTCGTGGATATCCCAAAATACTGCCAAAAGTTGCTCGTAAGATATTATCTTAGAATCAAATTCTACTAAAACAGCTTCAGCATGTTCTGTGTCCTTGTAACATACATCATGGTAAGTTGGGTTTTTGGTTTTACCACCAGTATATCCCACAGAAGTATTAGTAACACCTTTAAGCCTTCTAAAGGCAGCTTCAACTCCCCAAAAACAACCAGCAGCAAAAGTAGCTTTCATGTTAGGAGAAAAATTTCTTTAATATTAAAAGGTTACTATTGTCGGCGCTGTCCAGAGTCGTACGACTCTGAACAAATAAACTAATGCCTTTGCCAT
>CAYFOH010000025.1:0-13416 GCA_964344755.1 uncultured Methanosarcinales archaeon | reverse complement strand
CTTAAGAATTTGCCAGCACCACTGGTGAAACACCAGTGGAAATTACATCTTATAATTATTATTAATTTCTAGGCCTTTATTTTTCCGGAAGTTTATCAGCATTAGAAACTAGTTGACGAGTACCCCCAGAAGCTCCAAAAACCCTAACTCTTCCAAAAAATTTAAAAAGAAAAGGTACTTTTCCCTGCTAAAACAAAGATGGATGTCAAATCATTCTAGTGATTTACTATGGAAAAAAGATTAAAAACAGGAACTACAACAGTAGGAATAGTATGCAAAGACGGCATTGTTTTAGCTGCTGATAAGAGAGCTACTGCCGGCAACATGATTGTTGATAAAAGAGCAGAAAAAGTTCACATTATTTCTGACGATTTTGCTCTGACAATTGCAGGCGGCGTTTCTGACGCTCAGTTGTTAATTAAACTTATTCGTGCTGAATTAAAATTAAAGGAAGTTAAAACTAATAAAAAAACAACAGCTAAGGAAGCAGCTAATTTGTTGGGTGGCTTACTTTATAGCAACATTCGTAGACCGAGCATGCTTCCAGGAGTAGTTCATTTCCTTTTAGGTGGAAAAGATGTGCAAGGATTACATTTATATGACTTGTTTCCTGACGGAAGTATCACTAAAGTTAACGACTTCATCTCTTCAGGTTCTGGTTCTGTATTTGCTTATGGGGTTTTAGAAACACAATACAAAGAAGATATCACTACAAGTGAAGCGATTAAGCTAGCTACTAAAGCTGTGAACACGGCTTTACAACGTGACAGTGCTTCAGGAAATGGTATCAACATCGTAGTAATTAGTAATAAAGAAATTAAGAGAGTACTTGACAAAGATTTAGTTTATAACCTTTAAAACAAAAGATTCTAAAAATCTTTTTTTAATTTGATTAAGATAAAATGGCTGATATACTAAAAGAAATATTAAAAGTTTTACCGGAAGGTAAAATCTCAGAAGCTACCTTTGAAGGAGCTAACATTGTACTTTACACTAAAGACAAAAACTACTTCCTAGATAACGAAGGAACTATTAAGAAAGCCGTTAATGAATTCAAAAAAAGAATCGAGCTTAGGCCTGACCCTTCCATCTGCCTAGAAATGGAAAAAGCCGAGAAGCTAATCAAAGAAATAATCCCAGAAGAAGCTGGAGCTAAAGAATTCATTTTTGACGCACCACGTTCTGAAGTTATTATTCATGCTGAAAAGCCAGGTTTGGTTATTGGTAAAAGAGGAGAAATTTTAAGAGAAATTAAGGCAAAAACCTCTTGGGTACCTCTTATTAAAAGAGTTCCACCAATTAGATCAAAATTAATAGAAAGTATTCGATCTGTTTTATATGAAAATGCAGAATATCGTAAAAAATTTCTAGGTAAGACTGGCCATCGGATTTATGATGGTTGGATTAGACAAAAGAAACATGAATGGGTAAGAATCTCTTTTCTTGGAGCAGCTAGACAAGTTGGAAGAACTTGTTTTTTATTACAAACACCAGAATCAAGGATCTTAATGGATTGTGGGATTGATCCCAGCCAAGATAACCAAGAAACCTATCCTTACTTAGACGCCCCAGAGTTTAACATTAGTGAAATTGATGCAGTGATTCTTTCACACGCTCATCTTGATCACTCAGGACTAATTCCTTATCTTTTTAAGTATGGTTACAAAGGTCCAATTTATTGTACTAAACCTACCAGGGACGTAATTGCCTTATTGCAAATGGACATGATCAAAATTCAACGTAATGAAGGAAAGGATCCTATTTATAGTGTAGATGATATTAGAGACATGGTTCTCCATACGATCACTTTAGATTACGATTCTGTTACTGATGTGACACCTGATATTAGATTAACTTTTTACAATGCAGGCCACATTTTAGGTAGCGCTATGGTCCATCTAAATATTGGAAATGGTTTACACAACCTCGTATATACAGGAGATTTAAAATACGGACGAACTAACTTATTAGAACCAGCTAACACACAATTTCCTAGAGTTGAAACTATGATTATGGAAGCAACTTATGGAGGAAGAGATTGTATTATGAGCCAAAAAGACGCTGATACTTATCTTACAGAAGTCTTCAAAACAACCATTGGAAGAGGAGGTAAAGTTTTAATGCCAGTTCTTGGAACAGGCCGTGCTCAAGAAGTAATGATTATTGTTGAACGTTTAATGCGTGAGAAAAAAATACCAGAAGCACCAGTTTATGTTGACGGTATGTTATGGGACATTACAGCTATTCATACAGCTTACCCTGAATACTTAAATCGTAACATTAGACAACAAATATTTCACAAAGAAAACAACCCTTTTCTTTCCCCTATTTTCAAAAAAGTAGGTTCTGCTAAAGAACGTAAACAAATCATGTTAGAGGAAGGACCCTGCATTTTACTAGCTACTTCAGGTATGATGACAGGAGGACCTTCAGTACAATATTTTAAAGGTTTATGTGAAAACAACAAACACTCCATCATTTTCTCATGTTACCAACCACCTGGAAGTATGGGTCACAGAATTAGAGGAGGAGAAAAAGAGATCATGATTAGAGATGGCAACAAAACAGAAACCCTAAAAGTTAAAATGGAAGTCCATAAAGTAGAAATTACTGGCCATTCAGATCGTCGAGAACTCATGAATTATATTAAAAGGTGTAACCCCAAACCAAGGAAAGTTATGACCATGCACGGAGAAGCCAGCAGATGTTTAGATCTTGCTAGTTCTATTCATAAACAGTTTAGGTTAGAAACTTCAGCACCTAAAAATCTAGAAGTTGTCAGATTAAAATAATTATATTTTCTTGTTTTTCTTAATAAAATTCTTTAAATCATCTAATTCTTGATCTTTTGTCGGCTTTGAAGTAACCAAAGGAACTGAAGCTTTTCTAAAAAGTTTAGCTAGTGTAGAGAACAATCTTAAGAAAAATTTCAAAATTAAAGATAATACTTTCCCAGGTAATGAAAAAACAAATAATAGCATCTTTCGAATGAATAAGGAGAGAGGATTTTCTATGATTATGTTCTTGTCAGCGTGCGGTTTAAGTAGGTTAACTATTTTAGTAAAAAGATTAGCATGGCTATTAAACAATGAAAAAAGGAATCTTTTAATTGACTTCAAAATAGCAGCTACTAAAGAGATGATTAAATTACCTAAACGAATGATAGAAGATTCAATTGTTTTAAAGATCCATTTCATTCCATAAAATACTTTTCGAGCTATTAAAATTATTAGATACCCAGTTAAGGTAATTAAAACAATAGGAGTTCTATACACCAAAGTTACTACCACCAACACTTTTCTAGAAACAAAAGTCGTTGAGTTAATTACAATTCTCCCCAAAGAACTAAGGAAACTAGTAGATGTTTCGTGTGTATATTTGGCAGTTTTAACCACCGCTCCTGAAGAATGTCTAAACAGTTTTATCACTAAATGGCCAGTTTTTGTTATCAAAATAACAGGCACCCTGTAAAGAAGAACCACACCATAGTATAACATTTTAACAACAAAAGAGGCTGAATTAATTATAATCTCACCAAAGGAGTTAAGGAAATTGGTGGAAACCTTGTGCGTTTTCTTAGCATGTTCTATCACATTATTTCCAAGAGAACTTATCAATTGTTTAGGCACATTAAGAACTAAAGCAAAACCTTTCTTCAGAAAAGCAAACAATCTAATCATAAATTTTCCATAATGAGTAATGGTATTAGTTGTAGCTCTATGAGTTACATGAGACACTACTTTCTTTTTCTTTCTGACCTGTTGTTCTTCAACAACAATTTTCTTTTCTATCCTCGGCCATCTTTCAGCTCGTTTCAGTAACTTATTTCTAACATATAAGCTTCTTCCATAGTAAATAGTCACAAAAAGAAGAGCCAAAAATAAGACGATTAAAGCTACAAGACTAAAGTCACTAAAAAGCTCACGAATTTTTTGCAAGATATTTCTCCCCACAAGACTAATTCTTCCCTCTTCATCCACAGTTACAAAGAGGGTCCTATGGCTTTCTACAACGTATCCATTATAAGATAGCTTAACATAAAGCTGGTAATCACCTGAAACCCGTCTCTCAGGCAGACTAAGTTTAAAACCAACCTCTTTTTTCTCATCTGCACTTCCCCTAGCCCCTATAAAAACAACATCCGACCCAGAAGAAATAACTTCTTCATTAAGTTCTAGACGATATTCCAAATGAACATCCCCTTCTACACCAGTCTTACTTAAAACAAGAACTTTACCTTCCAAATCACCATCTGGCTCAATTGTACTTGGAAAATCAGTTAGCTGTAAATCAAATATCTCAAAACACTGATAATTCACACAATACTCATTTGTTGAACAATCAGAATTTACAGTACATTCTCGCTTTTCACATCTATTTTCTTGACAGAACTCTGTTTCACGACAATCTCTATCCTCAGAGCACTCATATTCTTTTGTCTTTTCTTCTGTTTTCTCTATCTCCTTAACTTCTTCTTTCTTTTTGGTAGATTTACTTCCACCACCACCACCTCCTCCGCCACCACCACTTGGACTTGGTGAAGGACTAGGGGTAGGCGTAGCAGCAACTATAGTAAAATTAGTCTTTTCTGTGTTATTAACATTATTTGAAGTATCATTTGCTACAATTGTAACATTATATAATCCAGCTGTATTAGCGGTATAACTCACATTAAATTTCGTTTTATGATTTGTCCCATTGCTTAGTTCTAAAGTTTGTTGATTTCCGTCTGGGTCCGTTAGATTAACATAAACTTTGCTTACACCAACATTATCTGTAACATTAGCTGCAATTTCCAAAGTGGTTGCTCCAGTAAATTGACTATTCAATGCTGGAAGAATAGTTGTAACATTTGGCAATACTACTTCAGTAACAATAAATCCTGTTTTTTGTGTCCTATTATAGTTATTAGATGTATCGTTAGCAATGAAAGTAACATTATAAGAACCAACTAACTGAGGAGCAGAGAAAGATAAATTAAATTTTGTTTTATGATTTGTCCCATTACTCAACTCATACAAGGTTACAGAATTGTTTGGATAACTTAAATTAGCATATACTTTACCAACTATTCCATTATCAGTAACATTTGCAGCTATTTCAATAATATCACTTATGTTAAACAAAGAATTGGCACTTGGAAGCAAGTTAGTAACATTTGGCTTAGTAGTGTCTGTTACTGTAAAGTTAGTGAAACCAGTTCTATTAACATTATTTGAAGTATCATTAACAATGAAAGTAAGGTTATAAAGTCCATTTTGTGAAGTCTGGGAAAAAGTAAAAGTAAAATTATTATCTGTACTATTAAGCAAATAAATAGAATGATAACTGTTGTTAGGATAACTCACATTGACCAAGACAGTATCTATGCCAGCTATGTCTCTAACAATCGTACTAATATTAATGACAGTGTTTTTCTCAAATAAACTGTTTAACCCAGGAGTTAATTGAGTAATGTTAGGTAGTACATTATCAATAACAGTAAAGTTAGTCATTTCTGTACCATTAATGTTATTAGAGGTGTCGTTAGCAATGAACGTAATGTTGTACAAACCAAATTGATCAAGAGTAAGACTACCAGCAAAAGTCTCAAAACCTGCTAAAGTTATACTATGGGAACTACCATTCGGAAAACTTATGTTAACTAAGACACTGTCAACACCAACATTATCTTGAACAAAACCACTAATTGTTATTCCTGTTCCAAAAGCATATTGTGTGTTTAAAGTTGGAATTAATGAGGTAACATTAGGAGGAGTATTATCAGTTATACTGAAATTGACCGAGGTGCTATAGTTCTTGTTGTCAGCACTATCATTAACAATAAAAGTAATGTTGTAAAACCCAATTTGACCAGGAATGATAAAAGACAAATTGTACTGCTTACCATAACCGGTGCCGTTAGTTAAGGTGTACAAAATACTGCTGCCGTTAGGGTAACTTATGTTAGCCAAAGCTTGGCTAACAAACCTATTGTCAGTAGAGTTCAAAGAAAGTTCAAAGTACTTTTGGCTGACGTTGTAAACACTATTATTAGCCGGCAGGAGGTCACTAATGTTAGGTGCAGTCAAATCAATAACAGTAAAGTTAGTCATTTCTGTACCATTAATGTTATTAGAGGTGTCGTTAGCAATAAACGTAATGTTGTACAAACCAAATTGATCTGGAGTGAAACTTACAGAGTAATTGTCTGTTGCAGCTTGAACTGTTAAAGGGATACTATGTGTACTACCATTAGGGAAGCTAACGTTAACTAAAACACTGTCAACACCAATATTATCAACGGCAATACCACTTATAGTCAAAGAACTGCCAACGCCGTATCGACTATTCAAACTAGGAACTAACTGAGTGATATTTGGAGGAGTAGTATCTCCTACCGCCACCGGCTGAACAGTCAAATTTTCAGAACAGACCCTAGCACCATCTTCAAAACCGTCATTTGGAGTTACACAAGCTTGCCAAATGTCTCCTGGTGCTGTTTCATTACTATGGATTAAATCAGTTCTATTCGTGTACAAAGTTAATATTTGCCGCTCAGAGAGAGTTCTGTTAAAAACTAGAATTTCATCAATCATTCCCTTAAAAGAATCACTTCCAAGACCACCATTACCTCTACCGATCCCAACTGTTCCCCCTTTGTTTTCCATAGCTACAAAAGTTCCCGCTTCAAAATCGGTAGTGTCAGCTTGACTTCCATTGATATAAATTTTAACAGAACTTGATGTAGTACCTCCATCATAAGTAGCAACTACATGCTGCCAAGATCCTGCAGTACCACCCTCAGGGGCACTTCTTCCAATATATGCTGAAGCTGACCGATCATAAACCCAAAAATATAGTAACCCGCCAACATAACCAAAAACGTATTCTTCTAAGCCGCCATCATATTTGTCCAAAATTGGATCACCAGTGCCTAGTTCTGATCTCTTAATCCATGCTGAAATTGACATACCACCAGTTGTAAAACTCAATACGTCATTATGTGGAATAACTATAGACTCGTTAATTCCATTAAATTCATAAGCTCCAAAACGGCTATGTCCATCCGACCTATTATAAGTAGCATTAATAGTTCCATTATTGCCATAACCAGAATAATCTACTACTCTTGAAAAATTCACATTACCTTCAAAAGGAAGATTAAGAACAGCCAAAGACGTTCCATTAACATACCAGTTTATAATCCCCCTCCTAGAACCGTTAGTCAAAATGTAATTGGTTGTAATATTTCCAAAAGTGTTATTTAAAGTATAATCAGTTGTGTTCAAACTAACATTATCTATACCAATGGAAGGAATTATCAATTGATTAGCTCTTACTTTCACACCATCACTACTATTATCATTAGGTGTTACATCAACAGTCCAATTTTCTCCAGTTCTTGTTTCAGTGAATGAAATAATATCGGTTCTATTCTCATAAAGAAGTTTAATCTGTTCTGGAGATAAACTACGATTATAAATTCTTATTTCATCAATATTTCCATTAAAATCAAAACCACCTGTTGTATATCTTCCAATTAAAAAATTATAAATAGTAGATACCGAGTTCCGATTACCTTCCAAATAATGTGCCTTAGCATTCTCCATCCCGTCCAAATAAAGACTTAACTGACCATCTCTATCAAAAACACAAACTGCATGATACCATCTCCCAGCTGATAAAACACTTCCTTGAATATGCTGATTAGTTCCACCATCACCTTGTAATGAACAAGTAATTTGGTTTGTGTTACTTACCTCCACACCATACCCTGGATTTCCAGAAGCCCCTTTGTTGATAATACTAGCCCAAGCTGAAGGGAGTGATGGCAAATAAAACCGTGACTCGATAGAAAAATCTTTAGTTCCAAAGTTCAAAGACGAATCGTTGGTAAGGTTGATAAAATCATCACTCCCGGGGAAGTTGTAAGCTCCCCCACCATCATAACCACCACCTGCGTCCCAAACAACATTGCCATTTTCACTTCCATTGTTACCTGACCCAGAATAATCCCAAGCGTTGTTAGATGCAGTATCATTAATTTTCTCAAAAGGCATGTTAAGAACTGTAATTGAATTACCATCAACTAACCAATTTGTAATATTTTTTACTGGATCACTTTCCAAATCAGATACACCCCAATAAGCTGTTAAATTCGTGTTAGTATAATTAGTTGAAGGACTTGTCGTATTAAGTATTAAATTTAATAGAATAGGAGGGGCCAACAACACCAAATTATTTTCTTGAATAGTTGTCCCGCCTGCATAACCGCTAAAACTATCTACTATAAATTCAACATAATTAGTTTCTTCAACAAAAGGAATATCCGTGACTTTCCAAGATATACAACCCAAATCATCAAAACTAAACTCTTCACACTTCAAAATAAAATCGACATTTCCACTCTTTGGTAACTGGATTATTGCCTCTTTTATTTCAATATCATTTACAGCTAATAATTTGGTTTTTAGATCGTAACCTTCAACTACATAATCATCATAATATATAGAAATATTTTCATTAACACCACTTATGAAAATGTTAGCTTCCCTTTCTTCAGAAAATAAATCAAGAGAACTTTTAGCAGATTTAATAGTAATTCCTAAGTTCTCACCACTTAATTCATAATTACTTTGGCCAGAACTAATTATTTTAATATCTGGAAGATGTTTAGACAGGATCAAGTTAATATCTTTCATTTGTGTCTCATTATAATCTGTTACTTCTAGAATCTTTTCTGTAACATTTTGTTTTGTAATAATTGGAGCAACTAATTTCAAAGGTTCTTCTGGCAAGGTAACATTATTAGGAACACTAACAACTTCTGATTTATTTGCTGTAATATTCCCAAAAGAAACATTTATACTTTCAATTGTTTCATTAACAGCAAGCGAATTATTTGGTAAAGACAAGTTAACTAAAGCTAATTGTTCACAAACTTCTTCGGTAGAGCAAACTTCTTTAATCTCTGGGACACACACTTCCTCTATCCTACAGCTACTATTCCCCTCACAAACAGTTGAATTCGTACAGGTTGTTATAGAATTGTTGAAACAAGTAGTTATCTCTTGACATACAGGTAAACCAATTACTGCCCCGGTTAAAGAATTGTTATCTAAATTAAAAGCTACAAACGAGGCCATAGCTATTATTAATAACACTAAGAAAACCCCTCCATTCAACCTCCTATAATTTTTAATCATTTTTTTACCAAAGATTTTAATTCCTCAACTTTTTCGTTTTGTAGACAATAAATTTTGAACTTATCAATCCTAATAACTTGAATGATTTTCTTTTTAACCAACTTGGTCACTAGACGGTGAGTGGAGGATAAGGGTACCCTAGCCATACGAGATAGTTTTTGTATATGAAAATGTTCTTTTGGACTATTCAGTAATACAACTAGAATTCTTAATACTTTTTCATCTACCAGCTCTAAAAATAAGCCCATTTACTAAGAACAAAGATTATAATTTACTTTTTAAATCTTTCGATTTCCAGAATTTATTTGTCTTTAACAGAATATTCTTTCCAAAAATGGAAAAACAAGTCAAAAAAAAATTAAATATCTACTAAAACTTTAGCCCACCACCATTCGCCCTTTTTTTTAACCTCAAACAGATGCATTGTAATGGCTTTAACATCCACTCTTGGATCATGCCTAGAAACATCCAGCTCTTCACCATGAGCCACACACTTCAATTTATACTCACCATCTTCTTGACTAATAGAAATGTCAAACTTACCAAACAACAATAGTTCTGCGTCTTTATAGAACAATAAATCGTCAAGAAAATCGAATAATAATCTTTCTATGTCTTTATTTTTTCCTTCAATAATAATTTTCTTTTTACTTTCAAGTTTATTAACATCTACCTGGATTTCTTCTAAGGCTAAGGCACACTGTTCAAATAATTCTTCCAAGGAGTTGCCACCAGCTTCAAATAGAACATCAGCAGTATGATCAATAAATTTGTAATAAGGCTTCATTCAATTTCACTCCTTTCTTCTCTGATTACAGCTTTAATACGTCTAACTCCTGCTGCCACAGATTTTTCTTTAACGATTTTAAAGTGCCCAATTTCCTTAGTATTCTTAACATGAGGACCACCACAAAACTCTTTAGAATAATCACCAACAAAATAAACTGATACTGTTTCAGGATACTTGGCACCAAATTCCATCTGAGCACCTAGTTTAATTGCTTCATCTTTAGACATTTCTTTTCTAATTACTTTCAACCCTAAATTAATAACCCTATTTACTTCATCCTCAACTTTTTGCAACTCTTCTTTAGTTAATTTTCTATCAAAACTAAAATCAAACCTTAGCCTTTCTGGAGTGATATTACTCCCCCTCTGTTTGATGTCTTTAGAAATTACTTTTCTTAAAGCTTCATTTAAGACATGTGTGGCTGTATGCAATTTTATTGTCTCTTCAGAAAGGTCCGCTAAGCCCCCTTTAAATTTTTTCTCTGCCCCCCTTTTAGAAAGTTCCTTGTGTTTTTCATATTCTCTAAAAAAGCCTTCTACATCCACTTCCATGCCCTTTTCATCAGCTAGTTCTTCAGTCATTTCTAAAGGAAAACCATACGATTGAAATAACAAGAAAGCTTCTCCTCCACTAATCCTTTTTGACATTTTAGAAAATTCTCTTAAGCCTTTTTCTAAGGTCTGTTCAAATTTTTCTTCTTCCTTCCTTAGTTCAGCCAAAATAAACTTTCTCTTAGAAGCTATTTCTGGATAAAGATCTACATAAATTTTTTCCGTAACTTCAGCTAACTTTGGTAGAAAACTTTGCTTTATATCAAGTAATTTCCCAAACCTAATCGCCCTACGAAGCAATCTACGTAAAATATAACCCCTATCAACATTTGAAGGCACTATTCCTTCTACCAAGATAAAAAGAGCTGCTCTAACATGGTCAGCTACAATCCTCATTGCCTTTTTGTTTTTAAGATAATCCTTACCACTTAACTCTTCTATCTTTTTGATTATAGGCTGAAAAAGATCAGTTTCATAGGCACTTTCTTTGCCATTAAGTACAGCTAAAGTTCTTTCAAAACCCATACCAGTATCAACATTTTTTTGTCGCAATTCAGTTATTTTTTTGTCTTTATGATAAGCCATAAAAACATCGTTCCAAATTTCAACCCACCTTTCATCTTCTGGATCAAATTTTTTTGGAATTTTTTCACCAGTCCAATAAAAAATTTCAGTTGATGGGCCACAAGGACCAGTTTCTCCAGCAATCCAAAAATTATCTTCCCCTAGAAAAGCAATTCTTTCTTTAAGTACACCAAGAGATAGCCACACTTTGTAAGAATCATTATCTTTAGGTACATTTTTGTCACCTTCATAAACAGTAAAAGCCAACTTATTTAGAGGTATCTTTAACTCTTTAGTTAGAAAGGCAAAACTCCATCTAATAGTGTCTTCCTTAAAATAGTCCCCTAATGACCAATTCCCAAGCATTTGAAAGAAAGTGTGATGGGTATTATCTCCAATATTCTCAAAATCAACTGTACGCAAACATTTTTGTAAATTCACTAAACGTTTTCCTTTAGGGTGTTTTTGCCCAGATAGATAAGGGACAAGGGGTTGCATCCCTGCAGTATTGAATAACACAGAAGCATCATTTTGCGGTACTAAAGGTGCCGAGGGAATAACGCAATGACCTTTTTCTTTAAAAAAATCCAAATATTTCTGTTTAAGTTCTTTAGCTTGCATTAATTTTAGAAATAAGAAGTCTTTTATATAAATTTATACCATAATTTTAGCAGTACTAATTAAAACTAACCCCACAACCACAAACACGTTTAGCATTAGGGTTACTCACGGTGAACCCAGCCCCAGTCAAACTATCTTTGTAATCCAAAGTAACTCCAGAAAGTTTATTCATAGCTTCTTTTGAAACATATACTTTTGCATCTTCTTTAGTAAAAACTAAATCGTCATCATTTTTCCCTTCAACTAAATCATAAGTATAAGAATAACCTGAACAACCACCTGCCTTTACACCAACCCTCAAAGCTTGTTTGTTTTCTTTTGAACAGAAAGCTTTAATTTTATCAGCAGCTAAACTAGAGATGTTAAATTCAACTCCAACTTCTTCATCCTGTTTCTCTTTTATTTTCTCATTCATTTTTTTTAAAATTTCTTGAACTTCTTCTTCACTTTTACCATGGCCCCTTAATCCCTCGCCAATAGTTTCTACTGGACTTGCATGGCAACCTACACAATGGACATCATTTTCTAGAAGAATTTCTACCAATTCAG
Source organism: uncultured Methanosarcinales archaeon (assembly GCA_964344755.1). Lineage (GTDB taxonomy): Archaea > Nanobdellota > Nanobdellia > Woesearchaeales > GW2011-AR9 > CAYFOH01. The sequence goes on along the minus strand of CAYFOH010000025.1, from coordinate 1,153 downwards.
GATATTTTTCTACTAACTCTGCAATTAAAAGGTTTTCCGTGATCATGTTTTATCCATTTTCAGTTGTATTTAAAAATATTTTGTCAACTTATACGTATTTAGTTAGTTAGCCAAGGCGTCAATTAGACATCTTCCTTTGCTTGCACAAAGTTAATTTCCTGTTCCATCCTATAATTAGCAAAAACTGGGCCAATTAACGGCTGACTAAATACGTACGTCAACCTACTATCGTTCATACCAAAGCTTCATTAACATATTTGTCAAGAAGCCTGTCGGAGATATAACCATTACTCCATTTTGAATGTAGGTCACGCAACTTACAATCCAGGTCTAAAATCCTCCCACCAACAGAATCAATGAAAGATTTTCTGTCTTTTTCCTCTTCAGTAAGCACCCCTTCTCCAACATAAGCTTTCTTTAAAACTTTAGGATCCACCAAATAATCACACACATCCTTACTTATAAAACCATTTTCGACACATAGTCTTAAACGTTCCCGAGTTCCCGGAAAATAGTGCAAAAAAGTAAAGGTTCTTGAGTGCTCACTTGGGAATCTAGCTGCTAAAGAAAAAGCCTCTGCTGAATTAGCTATGTCCTCAGTAACTAAAAGATAATCCTCATCTAAATTAGAACTGTCAAACAGAGCTTCCTTTCCAAGACCCCCAAAGACTTGTACGTGGTCAACAATATCTCCCAGACCATTTGGCATCCTTCCTTTATTATTTCTAATAGAAGTAATAGCCTTCTCAACGTCAACTTCACAGAGATCATACTCAATGATTACATCATCTAACATTACATCGGCCAACTCACCTTTTAATTCATTATCCCCTTCAAGTGTTTCATGACCAAGAGTATGGGAAAACCCAGAATAATGAGTAAGGGCACCAGAAGCAAGAACACTGTCATCAAGCCAAGAAAGAGGTCCTGAACCAGCATACCAAATAGGACATCTTTCAGCCCACAACCTAGACAATTCAGGCCTCAAAAAGTGGAGCCAATGTGCCCATTCATGGTAAAAAACATCCATGTCCACTTCAACTTCAGGTATCCCTTTAAAGATGATTTTAGTATCCATATTAGGCCAATTAGAGAAGAATGTCAATTGAATTCTAGTGAATTGCTACCACTGGTGACACACCAGTGGCATGAC
>CAYFOH010000024.1:0-13605 GCA_964344755.1 uncultured Methanosarcinales archaeon | reverse complement strand
GAATGGCAAAGGCATTAGTTTATTTGTTCAGAGTCGTACGACTCTGGACAGCGCCTATTTCTTTGGCTTCATCTGGAATAGAGTAAATATGTATACTAACACACCCTACTCTATTTTTGTTTTCTTAACTGTCGCCGCCATTATTACTACATTTTACGCTAGTAATAATGTAGTGGCGCGATGGAACTGATTATGTATCTATACGAAGTATAGAGTTATAGTCAGTGAAATAGGGTAAGAAAACAAAAACTACGTCTGGCCATGCAGTGATATGCATAGCATATCCCAGCATATCACGGCACATAACGAAAATTAGAAATTTTCGGAATGTCCCGAAAATGGAACATTTTTGATACAGACGGTTGTGTTAATATACATTATTGTGTTATTCCGGATGTGGCCTATTTCTTTAAATATTTTTTATAAGCTAGGAAACCGCCAAAAATAAAAATAACGATAGCAAAGAAGGAAGCAACAACTAATAAAGCAATTTTTCCTATCTGTATAAGATCTTCTTTAATTTCATCTACTTGTTTGTTAATATTATCTGTTTCAGATTCTATAGTTTCTTCAGCTTCATTGTTAAAAATACTAACGATTTTTTCTAAGGCGGATTTAACTTCTTTAAGTCCTTCTTCTTTAGCAGTACTACTATATTCTTCTTGTTCTTGTTGGTTTCTATTGTTTTGACTACTACCACTTTGTCCCTCTGTATTTTGGTTGTCCTGCTCCTGATCTTCTTGGTTATTGTTTTCTTGGACTTCTAAATCTTGTTCTTCTTCTAAGCAAAGATTCTCTGAATCTAGAGGACAAGCATCTATCTCATCATTAATATTATCATTATCATCATCTTCATCACAAGCATCACCTAGCAGGTCTCCATCATAATCCTCTTGGTTAACATTAGGGATGTCTGGACAGTTGTCAGCTAAATTATCCCAACCATCATTATCATTATCAGCTGGATCGACGTTCTCTTCAGGTCCTTGATAAAACTCATTTACAATAGTGTATTCTACTCTATTATCAGCTTCAGAACGTTCAGATACTTGGCCTCCAGAATCAATTGTAATCCCAATATTAAATTCTTGAACTGTATTTTCAAAGGTAAATGGTGCACTAATTAATCTTGTCTGACCATAATATTCTAAGGGAATATTTGAAGCTTCATATTTAACAGTTTTAATTAAGATATTATTATTATCTTGATCTAAAATGTTAAAATAGACATGAAAATCATTACTAACAGTTAAAGAGTTTAAGTCCATACCCAACTCTTCATATGCATCATACTCTTCAGATGGTTCATTATCCACTAAAATTTCTATTCTTCCTTGACCATTTTCACTTATTAACTCATTATGAAAAGTAAGAACCAAATTTGGCCTAAGGGCGGTCCAAATATCTTCCTCATAAACATTATTTGAACGTTTATCCTCTTGAAAATAAGAATTATGTCCCTCTGGGTTTAATTCTAGGCTCCAAAAGATGTGTTCGTAGCCGTCACCTATGGGATTTCTGATGACCCATGAACCAATACCATCTGGATTGATTATCCCTAATCCTTGTGTGTAAAGTGTATTACCATTACGTGGTCCGCCCTCAAAAGTAATTCCCATTACAAAATTTTCCATCTTAATTGGATAATCGCCTGAATTATGTACTCTTATTTGAACAAGTTGTTCAAAGTTTTGCCCATTTCTTTCTACCCTTAAAACTTCAACAGAATCAAAACTAAGGTCCCATCCACAATTATTAGGATAAAACTGATTAATTATTTTTTGAGATTGACCGTTAACAAAGCTTCTAAGACCATTTAACTTTGTAACTAAACTATTAAAATCATCTCCTAAATCGTCATAACCTTCACTGTATAACCGGTCTCGATCAGATTCCACCTGTGATTTTAAGGTCAAGATCTCAATTTCTAATTCGTCCAAAAGATCCTTTTTTTCTTCAAATAGGTTTACATCATTTAAACAAGCTGCACTAATATGGTCATACTTATAGTCCTGGTAGTTGACACCAAAGATAGTGTACTGCTTTTGGTAATTTTTTAAAGTGTCAGCTGTAGGAAGTGGGGCCGCTAAGGCTGAACCAGCTAGGATCATTAAAAAAAGTACTAAAAATATCTTCTTTATCATAAATGTTCTAATATCATCACTATTTAAAAGATTTTCTCTTGAAAATGTTTTTAAGTTGTAGCGCATGTTGCTTAAAAGTAACCTAAATCTTTAAAAATGAAATAAAGATTGTATCTTTAAATAGGGAGAGCTAGGCTGGCGCGCTAGTCCTGCGTTGTTACCATGAACGGACTTTACATGGAGCCGAAGCCTAAAGAAGGGTTAGTCTTGTTTGACTGGTCTTTACTATCTTTGCCGACAGTTTGTCCTACGGGATGTGTTTGTTGGGAATCAGGTCAGATTCGGAAGAAAGCAGCCTTAACTTTCAAATTTCATGTTCGTAGGGTTGCAAACTCGAGAAGTAGTGAAGGTTCAACCAGAAAGGCTTGATTGATTCGACCGCGGGTGTGCCCCTAAAATTTTAATTTTTCTCCAATGTTAATCTGTGTAGGATAAGCTAATTCTACAATAAATTGCCCTTTTTGTTTTGATTTCCAGAATGTAAATGGCTTAAAATTGTCTTTTTTATCAATAACAACTTTGTTTTTGTTTAAAACAAGTACTTGTATTGGATAGAAAACAAAGAAATTGTGTAAAGAGACTTTTCTTTCATTGTTAAAGACCATCAAAAGATTCTTTTTTTTTCTAAACATCAAACCCCTAGCTTGGCTTAGAAAATTATTACAAACAATTTCTTTTTGAGAAACAATTTCATGTTTAGAATTAACAATCATTTTTTCCAAATTTCATCTCCAACAAAGTGAAGATTTTTAACTACTTTTCCAGAAGAAACATTCTGCATCTCTGGTCCGTCGTATAAAGCTAGGCCCACAGCTAAAGGCTTTTGATGGTTTTCATCAATTATTAAAACAAATTCGTCTTTTTTGATATTTGGATCAATTTTAACAATACCTGGCCGCATGATATCAGCACCGTTAACAACAAACTTAATAGCCCCCATATCGACAATAATTTTTTTTAGGATAGGATGTTCAATTAAATACTTTAATGTGGGCACAGCTTTCTCTTTATAAAAAAAAAGTATTGGTTGATTATTAAGAATAATAAACTTTTCTTCATCTTCTAATAACTCTACTTTATCTTTTTTATTAACGTTAAAATTGTATTGTGGATACTTCCTATTAAGGTCTTTACTTTTTAAAGGAACTCTTTTCATATTTTTCAAAAAGAGTCTTAGGTTATAATTAGTTATGCGATCACTATAAAGAGACAAAAAGTTTATAAATTAACTCTAGTTGGCTAGTTTTATGGGTCTTGAAGAACGTATAGACAGAGAACTCTTTCGTAATGGAGAGCTTGGTAGAGGCGGGAATAGTATAGTTTATGCTTCTAAATTAGAAAATGGCAGACGTTTGGCTTTTAAAGTTAGTGAGATTGCTTCAAGAGAGCTACATTGTGAACCAGACAAAACTGTTAAAGTTGAATATGTTAAAGATGATTTTCTTTTGATTGATGGTAATGTTTATAGATTTAATAAAAGGCAATTATCTAAGCTTAAAAATAAAGTAAGTGGAGCTTTGTGTCATAAACATGTTAGTGATTTACCAGCAGTAATTCCACGTTTAGCTAGTTACTTTGTTACTAATGATAAAAAAAGACTTTGTTTAGTTGAAGAAATAGCCTGTGTTGATGGTTTCACACCAGATGCCACTTATCTGGGATTGCCAATTAGAAAAAGAATTGATTTAATTAAACAAGCATCCATTACTGTTCAGAAAATTAATTCTCGTAGGGTTTTACATAGAGATATTAAACCAAAAAATATGATGGTTACAAGAGGTGGTTATTTACAAATAATTGATTTTGATATTGCTAAAAAACTTGATGGTTTTGTTGGGGGTTGTTATTCTTGGCAGAATTTTTTAAAAATACTTGACCCTGAAGATGAATGTCTTGGTACTCCGGAGTATATGAGTACTATTACTTTGGAAGGAAGAGAAGATGTTAAGTGTGATGTTTATGCTTTAGGTATTAGTGCTGCTGAAATAATTACTGATGAATTACCATTACCTCCTGTAAGTAGTTTGCAAGAACTTTATAATTATAAGAATAGTGCTTCTAGCGGTTTGGGTGATAAAGAGGCTGTGGGACAAAAACTACTCCAGTCAGAAGAATTAAAGGAACTTCCAAGTAAACAAAGAGATGCTATTATTAAAGCAGTTGGGGTAACTCTAGGATATCATTCTAAAAGAGACTTAAAACCTTTAATTAGAGCTTGTATAGAAGTAGCAGAATATAGGCCAATAATTAGTTTTCCTGCTTTAAGATTTTCCTAGTTTCTTATAAGCAATCCAGATTAAAACTCCTAAAACTAGTCCTAATAAGACAAACTTAAGAATATTGTTAGCGTATCTCCAATATCTTAATGTACCATAAATGATTAAAAGTATACCACCAACAAGAATTCCTTGATTAACAACGTCTTTCTTTAAAATAAAGCCAGTTATAACCGCAAGGATACCAACTATTACACTTACTATGAAGACTATTTTGTCATGTTTACTTTGAGCTAAGTTATAATTTTCTGAACAGTTAATTGGTGGTTGACAAAAACCTCGTTTAGGTGAAACTTCAGCTTCATTAAATCCTTGCCACATACCACCTTCCTCTAAACATTCTTCTTCAGTAAAAGCTTCCCTTGGACAGAAATCTTCATATTTGTATGATGGGTTAAACACTTCAATTCCATAACCTACAAATAGGGCAAAGATTAAAGCGATACTGATCCAAATAACTGTTTTTTTAAGATTCACTTTGTTCGTTAGTGTATATTAGTTAATAAATTTAACTGGTTAGAAGAATACCAACTTTGCCTGGTCGAGCGTTAAGAGCTTTAGGATGGTCAGAATTAGAAACAATTTCAATCTTAGAAGAAAATTCTTCTTCTAAAAAGGACTTGGCTTCTTGTAATACTTGCAATTCTTTTTTTTGTGAAGTTATTATTGAAGGCAACCTTGATGGGTCTTTGATGGCTTGCATAACAATCTTACTAACTTCCTTTCCCTTTATCTTTAAACCTTCTTGAGCTAAAACAACTCTCATTATTTCTCCAGGGTTCCTGGTAACTTTAATTTCTCTTACTAAGACCTCGTACAATTCATAAAGCCATTCCTGAGAAATATATAAAGTAAATTTGCCTTTTTCTAATTTAGCTAATTTTAGGACGTTTCGCATGCTTTCAATTGTGTCTTTAACCAAATCCTCGCCTGCCTCCGCTTCTAAACTAATCTTACTTTCTTCAATTTTTGGCCAAAGTGAAGAGGAAACTAATTCTTCACTTAATTCTTCGCTTAGATGAGGAGTTATCGGGTTCATTAATTTTGACCAAACAGAAAGAGTTTGATTAATTATTTTCTTGCTACATCCTCCTCTTCTTACATACCACTTTAAATCATCGTATAAAGAATAATAAACAATGGAGGCTAATTCTCTTAATTGATAATCTTTCATTAAAGACTTTATTTCTTTTAAATACAAGTGAACTCTTGAAGCTAACCAACTGTCAATGAGTTTTTCTTTCCCATCAAGTTTTTTTAAATCTTCAACTAGGAGATAGATTCTTTCTAAGGCTTTTTTGTACTGTAAGACAGTTTCTTCTTGCCAGATAACATCAGTGTCAGGTGAACCAATGTGGGCATAGTATAAACGCATTGCATCAACACCATATTTGTTAATAGCTTGTGGTATGGGCTCAGCACCACCTTTGCTCTTTGAAATTTTAGAGCCTTTTCCTGTAACCCACCAATTTACAAAAATACCTTGTGGCCATTTGTCTTCAGGAAGTATTGCTACATGATTCATAAGAAAAACGGGGAAATGTACAGTCTTGTGTTCTTTGCCACCAAGATTCATGTTCAGAGGATAAAAATAGGAAAATTCCTCTTTAATTGGTTTCCAAGCTTTTTTTCCTTCTCCTACACCAAGAAAGACGTAATCAAAGAACTCTTCAGTAAGATCTTTAGTTTGTAATTCTTTATTGTTAACAAACTTAGAGACAATATAATAAGCAGGGTATAAGGTAGAATCGCTTATTGGTTCAACGATCCATTTTTTGTCTAGGGGGAATTTACTACCTAACCAATTACCTAACCTCACACAAGCTCGATCAGAAAACCAATCTAGAATCCCAGGGAGATGTTCAGCATATTCTTTAGGCAAGATTTGCATATTTTTAATGTGGCTTTTTGTCTTTTCTGTTAATTCTTGATCACTATATTTGATAAACCATTGATCATCTATTTTCTTAATTAAGACTTTTTCTCCACAACGACAAACAACTTCTTCACTTAGATCATAAAACAAGTCGGAAAGATTCTCCTCCAAAAGTTTAACTTTAATTAGTTCTTTAGCTTCTTCAACTTTCATTCCAGAATATGGACCGCAATTATTTAACATAACTCCAGTATGAAACCCAGCACGATAAGTTTCTTTAGTAGCTTCTTTAAGCTTAGGGTCATCAACAGAAGTTATTTGTAGTTTTTCTACAATCTCTTTAGCTGGAGAAGTAGTTTCTTTTGATTTAATGATCGGAATCGGTTTAAGATAATTAAGATCTAAATTATATTTAGCAAGCACTTCTTTGTTATTTTTAAGTTCTTCCAAGGCCACATAATCAAAAGGAGCGTCGCTAGGAACTGAGGTAACGATACCTGTGCCAACGTTAGGATCACAAAATGTTGTAGGCAAGATAATAATCTCTTTTTTAATACCTGGAGCTAAAACTGTCCTTCCAATTAGTTTGTTGATTTCCAAATCCTCTTTAAGAAGAATTTCATCCTTCTGGTGCACAAGTTTATCAGCAGCTTCTTTACTAAGAATCCAATTTTCACCTTCAACTTCAACTCTTACATACTGGGAATTAGGATTTACCCAAAGGTTAGTTTGGCCGTAAATGGTTTCTGGCCTTAAAGTAGCGGCAACTAAGTAGTCGTCTCCAAACTTAAACTTCAGAAGCGTAAATTCTTGTTTTTCAGCATTTCCTCCTTTAGAGATGTCTGTTTCTGAAGGATCTACAGCTACTGGTCCATGTTTAAGACAAGCTGGAGCAAAATAAGGCTTTTGGATTAGTAACTCCTTTTGTCTGAGTTTTTGAAATTGCCATTGAATAAATTTTTCATAATCCTGGTTTGTAGTGCAAACAAACCTTTCCCAATCACAGAGAAAACCAAACTTTTTCCAATAGTCTTCTACATAAACTTGGTTAAAATAATTGATTACTTCTTGGGGGTCCTCTAGTTTTTTTAATTGTTCTTTTGGGCAACCGTTTTTAGTTAAGTAATCTAACCATTTTTCATCTTTATTTTTTACTTTATTAGCAAAGGTGATAGCTAAATTGCCAGAAGCATGAGTTCCAACAGGAAAAAGAACTTGTTTACCTTGTAATCTTTCATATCTGCAAATGGCATCAGTATAAGAAAAGCCTCGCATATGACCAACATGAAGAAAACCAGAGATGCCAGGATAAGCAAAAATCATGAAAAATTTGTCTTTGTTTTTGTCAATTTGAGCTTTGCCAAGCTGTTTTTTAGCCCACTCTTTTTGCCATTTATCCTGAATTTCTTGCCAATTTAGTGTCATAATTAGCTATATTCAAGAATTGTTTTTAAATTTTGCTTAGTTCGTGGTGTTAACTTTCGCAATTCATGCTTATTTTAAAATTGGAAAAGTAAATTATGAGAAAAAAACACGTTACTTTAAACTGGATAAGGCAGGAAATTTACGTGAAATAAGTCCTTCTAAAGAATTTGACGATATTGGCAATTTAACATGATTTCTTAATGATATCCTTAAACAAAGAAGGGTTTTATTGAAGCTACGGCGGTAGGAAGACTAACTTTTTTCATAAGAGAATACGCTAATGGGGGTATTGTACAACCACAATTATAACAGTCCATTGTTTCGCCCATAACACATTTAGGTTTTTGGTCACCTTGATAATCAAAGGATATGGCCGCCTTCTTTGAGAGAAGACAATTTTCCCCAAACACTTCTTCCATTAGTTCTGGGCGCAAATAATCTATTTCATTAGAACTCATCCAAATAAAAGAGCCATAGTCAACTTTTAGCTGTTTAAGTGTCTCTACCATTTCTGAACGTTCTGTAGAGGAGAGAACCAGGGGATCATTAATTGCACCGATTTGGGGAGTATAGGTGCTGAAACGAATACCTTTTATTTTTGTTTCTTCTCGTAAATATTTTACAAATCCAGGAATTTCGTCTTTAGTTTCTGATGTGATTACACAATGGGCGTGAACTCTAGCAGTTGTATTCTCGACATTATCCATTGCCTTACCGAAAATGTCCCTTACCTTTGTGCTACTCCCTTGGCCGCGTAAAGCGTTATGATATTCTGGCGGGCCATCAAGTGATAATACAAATAACGTCCGCGTTCCTGGACGATCGTTATAATCATTTGGTATTGGGAATGTTCCGTTCGTAACAACCCAATTAAAAGGTACTAGTTCAGTTAGACGTCTGGTAAGTGGCTCTGCCCGTTTCCTCATTAAGGGTTCTCCTCCAACCCATGTCGCATGAATGATGTTGGGATTTCTCTCAAGAATGCCCTTGACAAGATCTATTTTATGTTCATGTGTTTCTTCATTCGCTCTATTTAATTCCCATTTTTTATCTTCGTTTGCATACAGGTAACAATGTCCGCAACGAAGGTTACATGCGACGGTTACGTCTAAGGACATTGCAAATGTCGTGACTTCCTTCCTTAACATATTACTTAAGGCAGATCTTGTTAACACCGCCCCAGTTCTAGCAATGATCTTACTAGAGTCAATTAATTTCTCTAGCCCATTCATACCTTTAGGAACTAGTGCATCTTCGTAAACCATGAAGGAGGATGGAACGGTTTAACTATTTAAGAATTATTGTGTTTAAAGCTAATTTAAAAGAAAAAAGAAAATTTTATATAATTTTTTTCCAAAGACCTAAACATATGAACATCATCTCCTGGAACGTTAATGGAATTAGGGCTGTGCTCAAAAAAGGTTTCAAAGAATTTGTCAAGAAAGAAAAACCAGATATTCTGCTGTTACAAGAAACTAAAGCTCATCCTGATCAAGTTGATGAAATTCTAAAAGAATACTCTTTCCATCATTGGAATAGTGCAGAAAAAAAAGGTTATTCTGGCACTGCTGTGTTCTCAAAAATAGAACCAATAGAAGTGGTGGATGGTATTGGAAATAAGGAACATGATCAAGAGGGGAGAGTGATTACATTAGAATTTCTTAATTTTTTTTTAGTTAATGTTTACGTGCCAAATTCAGGAAGGGGATTACCAAGACTTAGTTACAGAGAAGAATGGGATAAAGATTTTTTAAAATATCTTAAAAAACTTGAAAAAAAGAAACCAGTAGTTTTTGCTGGCGATTTAAATGTGGCCCATACAGAAATTGATCTTAGGAACCCTAAGGGTAACTACAATAAAACCGCTGGTTATACACAAAAAGAGATTGATGGGTTTGAGAACTTCTTAAAGGCAGGTTTTGTGGATACCTTTAGAATGTTTAATGATAAGCCTGGTAATTATACATACTGGAGTTATATGTTTAATGCTAGAAAAAAAAAAGTTGGTTGGCGGATAGACTATTTTATGATATCTAAAAAAATACGGGCAAAAGTTAATAAATCACTAATTCTAGATAAAGTAATGGGCTCAGATCACTGTCCTGTTAAGTTAAAGTTAAACATATAATTTAAATGGATATAGAAAAAGTTGTGGATTTTTTGGATTCTAAAAAGATAAGGTTAGTAGACAGATCAAGAGGAAAGTACTTTAAATCCTTCCTTCTTTATGAAGATGGTAAGAGGATATCTGTCTTAACTTGTGATTATCTAAGAAATTTTAGAATGTCTACTGGAGATCTCCCTGAAGAATTTCTAGCTAATTTCTATGAATTATTAGATCAAACAAATAGTAATGAAGTTCTTAAAAAATATTTATAGAACTAACTAGACTGGATCTTTCTTCTACGTTTAGCCTTCTTCATTTTCTTACGTTGCCACTTCCAACGCATTTGGCCTTTTTTCTTCCAACGTCTTGAACTTCTTTTCATCTATGAGCAGAGGAGTTGGCCTATTTATAAAGCTTTCTATTCAGTCGGCCAAATGGGACAAATTATATAAAGGATAAGAAAAACACTTGGTAAAATGTTTTGTCCGGAATGTAGTTCTATACTAAGGCCTAAGGAAAAGGCAGGAAAGAAGGTCCTTTATTGTAGTTGTGGTTTTGTTAAACAGCCCGACGAAGAAGTCCTTGAAATTAAGGAGTCCGTTAATGCTACCAAAAAGATAGAAGTAATTGAAAAAGTAGAAACCAACCCTAAAATAAGAACGACTTGTGAAAAGTGTAATCATAAAATAGCTTATTATTGGACACAACAAACAAGGGGTGCAGACGAACCCGAAACCCGTTTCTTTAAGTGTCAGAAATGTAATCATACCTGGAGAGAGTATTGATGTCTCCTAAGGATATTGCTAAAAAATTAGAATCAAGTCAAAATTATTTGCTTTGGAGAGAAGGACATACTAAAGGCTTTTTATCACATTTCTTTTGTGTTTTGACTTCTGATGTAAAAGAGAGTGGATCATGGGAAGTAGGTTATTACGCTCCTGATAAAGAGAAAATTACTGTTTTTGTTTGTAATGATACTTTTCAAATTAAACCAGAGGATGATGTTTTTAAGAAAAAGGCAACTAAGGTTGAGCCTTTAGAATTAGAAAAAATTAATTCTACTTCAGATGAAGTCTTGGTTATTTGTAAAGAGAATTTAGCGAGTTTGTTTCCAAAAGAAATTGTAGGAAATGGTTTTGTTATTTTGCAAACTTTTAATGGAAAAACCATTTGGAATTTTACGTTTATTAGTAAATCTTTGAAGTTTCTTAATTTACATATATCTGCAGATAAAAAAGAAGTTATTAATCATAGAATGGTTGAAGCAATTTCTAAATCTTAATAAGCTTTTCTTTTCTGTTATGAGTAGTACTGGGACAGTGTTTCTTGTGAGAATGAAGATTCTTTTTTTTCTTAAAGTGGTGTCGGCTTAGAGAATATAGTTTGGACGGCAATAGTCTTTATATATCATTTTAATTTTGAAAGAACAGGATAGATGTTTGGAAAAAGGGGTGATGGATGATTTCAAAAAAAATTTCTTATAAGGCAATGATCAGTTCTAAGAAACTGGACTCTTTTTTTAAGGAAAAGGAAGAGGAAGAGGAGTAATTATTTTTAGTTAAAATGGAAGCTTACTTGGAAATACTTAGGGAAGTTTATTCTAAAGGTCAAGTTAAGGATGACCGAACAGGTGTTGGTACTAAATCTGTTTCTGGAATGCAATTCAGACATAATATGAAGGATGGTTTTCCACTAGTTACAACTAAAAGAATGGCTACTAAAACAATGAAAGTTGAACTTGAAGGTTTTATTAAAGGGATTACAGACAAACAATGGTATCAGTCAAGAGGTTGTAATATTTGGAACCAATGGTGTAATCCTAAAAAAGTAGAATATAGCAATAATAACAGAGAGCAACAAGTTAAAATGGCTGAAGAAAGAGACCTGGGTCCGATTTATGGTTTTCAGTGGCGTTATTTTGGTGCGGATTATATAGGACATTTGGAGGATTATGATGGTAAAGGTGTTGATCAACTAGAGAATTTGGTAAACACTTTAAAATCTGATCCGTCAAGTAGAAGGATGGTTGTTAGTTCTTGGAACCCTTTAGATAGTGATCAAATGGCTTTGGATCCTTGTCATTATAGTTGGCAAGTAATTGTTACTGATGGAAAACTAGATTTAGTCTGGTCCCAAAGATCTGTTGACACTTTTCTTGGTTTACCTTTTAATATTGCTTCTTATGGAACTCTTCTACACCTTTTATGTAAAGAAACAGGTTATGAGGAAGGAAGTCTTATTGGGCAGTTAGGGGACACTCATTTATATCATAATCATATGGAACAAGTTGAAGAACAATTAAGTAGATCTCCAAATTATTTACCGACTGCCATAACAGATGAATTTCATTCTATCTTTGATTGGGAACACACTCAAACTAAATTTAAGAACTATTCTCCACATCCTGGAATCAAAGCCCTGATTGCAATTTAAAATGGAAAAAATAATCATAGCTGCAAGAGCTGAAAATAATGTTATTGGTTATCAAGGTAATTTACCTTGGGGAATTAAGGATTACCCTGAGGATATGGCTAGATTTAGAAAAGTAACTTCTGGTTATCCTATTGTGATGGGTAGATTAACTTATGAATCTATTGGTAGACCTTTACCTAAACGGTTAAATATTGTTTTAACTACACAGAAGAATTATTCTATTGAAGGTATTTTAGTCGCTCATAGTTTAGATCAAGCTCTTGAGTTAGCGGAAACAAGAAAAGAAGGTATTGATAACTCTAAATGTTATATCATTGGTGGAGAAGCAATTTACAAATTAGCTTTACCTCAAACTGACGTTCTAGATTTAACTGAAATAAAAAAAGAATATGAAGGAAACACTTTCTTTCCTAGAATAGATAAAAGGGAGTGGGAAGAAGTTAATAGAGAAATTTTACCTAACCTTGATTTTGTTAGATACGAGAAAGTTTATCGTCAATAGTTTTTTTAGCCATCTTATAGACATCTTCATGGATATCTTGAATAGTTTTTGGATTGTCTCCTTCAAAGCAAACTATTTTTCTCCAGTTTTCTGAAATGTCGTTTTCTACACAGAATAAGTAAGCTTGCTCTGCTCTTCTTAAATGGTCAAGATCTTCTTCTAACATGTCATGACTTTTGCCTTCAGTATATTCTCTTTTGTCTTTGCGAGCAACTAGTCTTTGACCAATTTCTGCTTTCATATGTAAGAAACAAGTAGTATCAGGAATTGGGAGATCAAGATCACCATATTCAAATTGGTTAACCCAAGCTAAAAACTCTTCTGGAGTTTGTGAACCATACAAATTTGCTAGTTGATGACCTTTATTTGCAGAAACATAACGGTTTGAAATTAAAACTTTGCCTTCACCTAAACTATCTAATAATTTATTTCTTGAATCGAAACGGTCTATGGCAAATAAAGTAGAAGCTCTTTGAGATCCTACTTCCTCAGTAGTTCCAAATTCTCCTCTTAGGTATCTTTCTAAAGGTCTAGCAGATGGTGTTCCATATTTTGGAAAGTCAGCAACGCTTACATCATACCCTTCTTCTTTTAAACGTGAAACTAACAGTTCAGTTTGCTTACCTTTCCCAGAACCATCAACACCATCAAGAACTATAAAAGCCCCTTTGTATTCATCCATCAAAAATAATGTTTTTACTAAACTTTAAATTAGTTTGTATCATTCAAAACAACTAATACTTTATCTCTACTCTTATGTCCAGATTTAATAACAACTTTAAGATTAGGCGCTGTCCAGAAAGTCATAAAAATGTATACTGGCTAGTTTTTGAATTATGACA
>CAYFOH010000023.1:0-15466 GCA_964344755.1 uncultured Methanosarcinales archaeon | reverse complement strand
TTTTATATCAAATTAATTAAACTAACTTTAGAGTATGGTGAATTTAAGAAATCTTAGCGGCTATCGTGCAAGAGTCCTGTGATTATCCCGGAGAGTACACCAAGCACGATAGCCGCTAAGATTTCTAAATATGCCATTGTTAATCATTTGTGGTTACTTTGTATATTTTTCTAACTAAGTCGGTTCTAAATCCGTTTGGTCTTTCTTTTTGTGTATATCTTAGATATAATCCTGACTCTTCTAATTTTTTAACAAGCTTAACGTAGCCTTCTATATTTTGAGAATTAGGACTAATACATTTTGGCAAATCTAAAAGATCATAAACTTTTAGCCAAGGTTCCTCTAAAGCTAGAAATTTTGCATCAATAGTGGAAGACCAACTTTGGAAGTTGAAAACAATTCTTGTGCCTTCTTCTAGTTTAGATAGATTGCGTACTTTTTTGGCTAAGTATCTTTTTGGCATTCTATTTTTCTTGTTTAGAATCTTTTCTTAAATCTTGTGAACAACAAAAACCTTTATATACAAAACTTCTTATATTTTATTTGATGGTAGGTGCTAATGGGGATATTTTCATACAAATTGGAATTGTGTTTATCGTTGTGGCCTTAGCAGCCTACATTTTACGGATCATAAAACAGCCACAAATTTTAGCTTATGTTCTAGTTGGTGTATTAATCACTCCTGTTCTGAAAATTGTGACAGATACTAGTATTATAGAATCCATGTCCACAATTGGTATTGCTTTTTTGCTATTTATTGTTGGTTTAGAGCTTGACTTAAAATCATTGAGGTCGGTAGTTTGGATTTCTACTTTAGGCGGTTCAATTCAGATCATAATTATTTTTATTTTTGCTTATTTAGTGGCTTTATTAATGGGTTATTTAAGTTTGGAGGCAGGTTATATTGGCTTGATTTTAGCTTTTTCTTCAACCATGGTGGTTATGAAACTATTATCTGATAGAAGAGAATTACAGACTTTGCATGGAAGAATAGTCGTTGGTATTTTATTAGTACAAGACATAGTGGCTATTTTTGCTTTATCTATTCTTTCTTCAATAGAAAGTTTTTCCTCTTCTTTTATTTGGGTATCTTTAGGTAAATTTTTATTGTTATTCGGCGGAGCCTATTTGGCAAGTAAGTATATTTTCCCTTATGCTTTTCGTTTTGCTGCAAAATATCAAGAGTTGCTGTTAATACTTTCCTTAGGTGTTTGTTTTATTTTTTCTTTAATCTTTAATTACATTGGTTTTTCTGTGGCCATTGGTGCTTTTGTTGCAGGGATAGTTTTAGGTAATCTGGAGTATAGTTTGCAGATTATTGGCAAAGTTAAAAGTCTTAAAGATTTTTTTTCTTTGTTATTTTTTGTTTCATTAGGTATGGGATTATCTTTAACTGTTATCAAGGACTATTGGTTAGAAGCTATTATTTTCTTGCTTTTGGTTATGGTTTTAAAACCTTTGGTGATTA
Source organism: uncultured Methanosarcinales archaeon (assembly GCA_964344755.1). Taxonomy (GTDB): domain Archaea; phylum Nanobdellota; class Nanobdellia; order Woesearchaeales; family GW2011-AR9; genus CAYFOH01. Next base: position 13,998 of record CAYFOH010000023.1, on the reverse strand, counting down.
TGACTGTTTGTTCTTTGTTTAAGTATACAAAGAAACCTTCATTTATGACTGCTAATGCCTTGGCTCAGATTGGGGAGTTTTCTCTAATTCTGGCTGCTCAAGGTTTGGTTTTAGGTCATATCTCTAGCGATCTTTTTTCTTTGGTTGTCATAATTACACTAGCTTCAATAACTCTAACTTCTTATTATATAGAATATAATCAGTGGTTTTACAAGATTTTAAAGTGGCCTTTAAGTTTTTTTGATTATTTTACTACGGAAGGTTTAGAGTATTTACCTACACATGTACAACCAAAGATTATTTTATGTGGTCATAACCGCATAGGTTATAGTGTTCTAAAAAAATTAGGCAAACAGAAAAAAAAAATATTGATAATTGACTTTAACCCAGAAATTATTTCTAGGATGGTTAGAAAAGGTTACCATTGTATTTATGGTGAAGTTGCAGATGAAGAAGTAATTCAAAGAATGAACTTGCCTAAGATAGATCTGCTAATCTCTACTGTACCTGAGATTAAAGATAATTTGTTATTAATAAAAGAAGTAAGACGAGTCAATAAAAGAGCTAAAATAATTACGACTTCTTCAGATATTGAAGGGGCCTTTAGGCTTTATGATGCTGGCGCTAACTATGTCATCCTCCCACATTTCTTAGGTGGTGAGCATATTGCAAGTATGATAACTAAAATAAACACCAAGAAAATAAATTTGAAAGATGCTAAGAAGAAACATCTTGAACATTTGGAAAGGAGAAAAGTGGAAGGTCACATTCATCCTGAGAGTTAATTTTATATAAGATTAAGTTTTATTTATTCTTGGTGTTTAAAGAAAAAGAGGCTTGGATGTTTGTAGTTGTATCTTTATTAGTTGTTGTTTTTGGTTTTTCAGCTTTAACTGGACTAAATCCGACAATTACGGGTGCAGTCACTGGTTTGATGGAAGACCTTGGATTTTTTGCAGTTGGTGATGAAGACACAACCAAATGGAATGTAAGTCGTGATTTTTCTTTAGGTGAAGATACAGCTTATGGTGTTGCTATTGATTCTAATGATAATCTTTTTGTTGTAGGTGTTGGTAATGTTAGTGGAGGGAAAACTGGCGGAGATTCTATTGTTAAAAAATTTTTGGCTAACGGGACAGAAAACGCCACTAACTGGAACCACACCTTTCACGGATTTGGTGCTTCAAATGACACAATATTATATGATGTTGCAGTAGACTCTCAAAATAGTGTTTATGTTGTCGGTATGATAAGTGATGGGGTAGGTGATGGTACCAGTAGTGATTGGTTAATCAAGAAGTATTATTCTAACGGGACTGAAGATATTGCTAATTGGAATAAGACCTTTGATTCTTCTGCTTTTATTGGAACTGCTGATGGTCAGGATGAAGCAAAAGCAATAGTTGTGGACGCAAATGACAATGTTTATGTGGGTGGTTATTTTAATGTAATTTTTACAGCTAATTTTTTGGTTGTTAAGAAATTTGATTCTTCTGGTAATGAGAATTTAACCAGGTGGAATAAATCTTTTCCAGGAGGAGCAAATGCTGGGGCGACTTTAGAAGGATTAGCTTTAGATTCTTCTAATAATCTTTACGTAGCTGGAAATATTGGTTCAGGGAATGGTATTTCTGTTAATTGGTGGCTTAAGAAGATATATGCAAACGGGACAGAAGATGTTACTAATTGGAACAAGACTTATGGTTACGCTGGTGCGCCTAATGAACATGATTCTTCTGTGAAGGAAGTTGGAGTTGATTCCAACAATAACGCTTATTTCGTAGGTTATACTAATGTTACTCGTCCATCTGTTTATCGATGGTTTATTAAGAAGTTCAACTCTACTGGTTCTGAAGATGGACCAAATTGGAACAAAACATTTAGTGTTGGAGATCAAGAAGATAATCGGGCTTGGGATATTGCCATTGATTCTCTAGATAATGTTTATGTGGTTGGAGAGGCAAGAAATAGCACATATTGGTGGGTTAAAAGTTTTAATGCTTCAGGGATAGAGAATGTTACAGCTTGGAACAAAACTGTAACACAAGCTGCTAAAGGCCAAGCGATAGCTTATAGTGTTGCTTTAGATTCTAAAGACAATGTAACTGTGGTTGGTATTTTTAATGGATCGGTAGCGTCTAATACGGGATCTGACTGGTTAATAAAGAAATATGAAGGTTTTTTGGCACCTAATAGGCCTCCAAGGTGGCAAGCCAACATTTCTTCTTTAGTTACTGCCTATAACAAAAGTATTCGTTCTTTGTTCAATATTTCTTGGGCTGATGAAACTAATACTACTAGTTCAATATTTGAATCAAATTATAGCGGAGTTCCAACTAATTATACCATGAATATTTTGACTAGGTTAGTAAATAATGGAACAAATGTTACATACAACTATTCAGCGGTACTTTCTGCTGGGCATCATTACTGGAAGGTTTATGGAAATGACAGTGGAAATAACAGGAATGAAACAAGTTCTTTTGTTTTTAATATACCTAAAGCTACACCTACTCTTAATTTAAGCTTAAATGGGACTAGAAGTAATTTAAGTATTCAAACAGCATTAAGTATCTTTCTTAATTGCTCTTTTGAGACAGGTGATCCTTCGGGAAAAGTAAGTCTCTACCTAAATTCAACTAGATATAAAGCAGAAGCAGTTACTATGGGAAATATTACAAGTTTTGCTAGTCAGGCTCATTACAATGTGACTTGTGCTTATAATACTACTCAAAACTTTAGTTCTTACCAAATTAACTATCTGGTAAATGCCACTTTAGTAGACAGTGATGGAGATGGCACTCCAGATGCTGGTGATAGAATACAAGGTAATGCTACAAGTGTAACTAGTTCTGGTGTAACTGGTTTAAATATCACTTTAGCAGGGGTGGCCTTAGGAAAAGGAAACACGACTACTGGAGCTCAGCAACTAGCTTTTAAAGATGGAAACAAATTATTATTAAATTTCACTTTTAATTTTTCAGCTAACGTTTTTAACTTTTCTTTGGTTAATCTAGTAGTTGATACTGATTCTGTGGTTATTAACCTTAGTGGTTTGGCGAGTGGGGTAACATACAATAAAACAATTTATCTTGATGATAATGGGTATACCTCACTTTGTGTGAAAGATGCAGAAATTGCTTCAGTTACTGGAATTAGTTCTGGTTGTACTGATACAAATGAATTTGACCTTAGTGCTTGTATAGGTGTTAGTACGGGCACTGCTGTAAGTGGAATTCTGTGTTATGATGAAGGAACACGTTTCAAATTGAGTAATTTAAATCATACAGGTGTTAGGGGATCTACAGGCGGTGGTGGAAATAACAACTTAGGGACGCCAGGTGGAGGAAGCAGTGGTGGATCTAGTGGGGGGACAGATTTTGTAGATTATGAAGAGCGTCCAATTGGAGAACGTGAAAAAGCCCCAGAATCAAAGGAAGATAAGGATGGAATCACAGGTGGCGTAGTTGTTGAAGAAACTCAAGAGGAGAGAAGAGAACCTTTAGTTGGACAAGCAACATCTTTAGGTTTTGTGGATATTCTAAAAGATTACAGTATTTTATGGATCGTTTCAGTTATGGTTTTTGTTGTTGGTATAATATCTATTTTTTTTCTAGTTAAAAGAAGGAGATAGTATTTGACGTACTAATTTAGTTGGCTGTTAATTGGCCCATTTTTTGACAAAAGATTAATATAAAGAGCTTCACTTTTTGAATCTCTGATGAACTTTCAAAAATTGCCTCCAGTTGAAACAAGTAAACAGTACTTAGATATAGCTTTTAGGAGGGCCCGTGAAAAAGGAACTTCTGAGGATTTTAAAGGTAACTGGTTACAAATAATTAGGAAAAAAGAATGCTTAAAGCTAGACGTCGTTAGGGATAGTTTAGTTAAAAGGCTAGACAAAGTAATTAACAAGTATCCTGATTTGGATGCACTGAGTGAATTTTATATCAAATTAATTAAACTAACTTTAGAGTATGGTGAATTTAAGAAATCTTTTGGAGCCCTGATTTGGGCAAAGAAGAAAATCTATTTTTTTCATCGCAAATATATAGGGTTAATTAACAGAAGTAAAGATAGGTTACAGATAAAAGGTTTGACTAGAGAATATTATGGAAGAATTTCTTCTGTAATGAAACAGATAGATGAAAATTTGAAATATTTGGAAGAATGTAGGAGGATGATGAAAACTTATCCTGATGTAAAAGACATGTTTACTGTTTGTATTTACGGTTTTCCAAATGTGGGTAAAACTACCTTGCTGAATGAATTAACTGGAACAAAAGCTAAAGTAGCTGGTTACTCTTTTACTACAAAAACTATTAATGCTGGTTATTTTGAAAATGTTCAGGTTTTGGATGTACCAGGAACATTAGCCAGGAAGGATAAGATGAACAATATTGAGTTGCAAGCAGACTTAGTGCTAAATAATTTGGCTGATGTTGTCGTTTACGTTTTTGATATAAGTGATAGTTCAGGATATTCTGTTGATAAGCAGGAAGAACTTTTTAAGAGGTTAAAGGGTAAAAAAGTGTTGGTTTATCTTAGTAAAAGAGATTTGTTAGGTGAGTTTAAATTTAAACATAAGTTTTACTCTTTGAAAGAACTAAAAGAAAAAATTCTTAGTTTGGTTGACTAGTACGTGTTTAGTTGGTTGTTAATTAGACGTTGACTGAAAGCATTTATATATTATTATAATTTCTTAATTCTATGTCCGTTGAAGAAGAGGCTAAAAAGGAGGTAAAAAGAATTTCTAAAAAGCTTGGTTTAGATGTTTATAATGAGCTTGAGGAAATTGAAATGAAATTGCAGAACATTCATGATTTCTTACCTAAAAAAGTTAAAGTAATTAGCAAGTTGAAAAATGATTAATAAATTAAAAAAAAGGTTGTTAGTAATGTCTTCTTTAACCTTTTCTTTCCTATTCTTTTCTAAACCTTTAGAAAGTTTTTTTAAGCCTGATTTTGAAATAGTTTTTATTATTATTTTAACTGTGATTCTAATTATTGCTAATATTGTAAAAATTGAAAAGAAAAAAGATCAAAAATTTGCTCCTTCACCACCACAGGAGTTTAAACGAGAGTGGTGATTTTACAAGTGCAAGGAAATTTCTTAGAAGCTCTTCCTAATGCTTCTTTACCTAATTTAATATTATTCTTGTTGATTCTTAATTCCATTAAAGTTTGGCCTTCTTTAACTCTAGCAGCTGAACCAATAGATTTACCATAAGACTTTTTCATCCCAGTACTCATCCTATCAGCTCCAGCACCTGAAGCTAATGGGTTTTCTCTTAGAACATGAAAGGGATAAATTTTGATTCTTAAGTGATACTCTTTACCTATATTTTTTTCTAATAATCTGTTGGTAGTTGTTCTAGCAGATTCGATGGAATTATGTCTTACATGCATACTCTTACAAGAATTTAGGCGAATTACAGTGTCATATTCTTTCCTAGGATTTCCCATATCAAACTTAATGACTTTCATGTGTGGAAAACCACCCCTAACATAGTTTTTCTTAGTGTATTTACTAATTCTAGTATAGGGCCTTTCAAGCTTCTGATATGCTGCGTTTTTTCTTAATTTTGCCATTTTCTACCTTTAGACTTATTTTAGTAAGTTGGAACACCTTTGCTTTATAAATATTTCTGCTTATTTGTTTAGGAATGAAGTGTTGTTAACATAATAAAGAATAAAATAATAAAAAAAATTTATTCAGCAAGAATACTGACTTCTTCAGGTAAAAGAGCTCTATCATAAAGATAAATCTCGTCCATAATCCCTTTAAAGAACTGTGTTTTGCCCTTTATTGAACCAATGTACAACTTTTGAAGCAGTTGAACTCGTTCTGTTGAAAAGGACCTTTGCTCTACACCGTCAATATAGAGATGATGAACTGTATTACCTTCTACGACAAGTGCATAATGGTGCCACTGTTTGTCATCAATTCTAATATCGCGATGTATGTAGTTGGTAAGTAAGTCATTTCCGTAAATATACCTTAAATACCTGTTGGCTTGTTTAAGAATTAGCCTTGCTCTTTTAGCTCCGTATGAATAAAGATAAGCACCTTGCCTTCTTTCATCGTTTTTGGCCCAAAAAGCTACAGAAAATTCCTGGTTTAGGTTAAGCTTATCGAAAAGAAGATAATCGTTAACACCATCAAACTGGTAACCGTTACCATTGTGGCCTGTTACAACTTCTCCACCGTAAAAAGTTAAGCCTTCATTATCTTCTCCATCGAAATTAATTAAAGCTAGGTAATCTTTTTCTTCTGGTGGGGGTGATGGAGGTGGAGGTAAAGTAGGAGATGTGTCATGTTCTAATGGACCAATGTCGGTACTTCCTTCAACTCTTGTTGTTCCAAGGATGTCTTCTTTAGCTAAGGAAACACTTCCCTTATCCAGAGCAGGTGAACTTGCTTGTAAAGCAAGCAAATCGTTTGGAAAATCTAAGAAGCCTACATCAGCTACTTCAATAAGACCAGCATCTAAACTGCTAAGAGGTTGAGTATTAAGTCCATAGGATTCACCATAGTCTAGATATCTTCCTGTTTGGGTACCTCCAGAAAAGATAGAATCTTTTATTGTCAGTTGAGCTTTAGGGTTTATCCAGACAGAACCAACATTTTCATGGAAAATACTGTTTCTTATTTCTAAGGAAATTCCACTACCATCACTCTCGTAACCGACTGTGGCTGTATAAGAAATAAGGCCATTCTTATTGTGGTGAGCAATAGTAGAATGGATAATCCTATACTCTCCTGGGCCAGCAAAAACAAAAGAGCTATCTGCACCTGTGTTTGCTACAACACTGTTGATCAAGTCGCCGCCTCTCCAAAATTTAACTCCATTTCTAGAGATATCTTTAATAATAGAATTTATTACAGCCACGTGGCTGGCTTTCATGTCAATACCATCTCCAGCGGCTCCTTCTATTAAGACGTTTTCAATGAGGATATTGTCCCCGTATTCCATAGCAATGCCATCAGCACCACTGCCTCCGCCTAGGCCAGCTAAATTAATTTGGCTATTTTTGATGTGAATGTTGTTACAGGGATGTCCGCCGCAGTGTATTCCAATAACAATACTCCCCTCTGGATCGTGTACATTTATATTGTCAAAAATACCACCATCTAGAACAGGAAGGTTATTATTATGGTTAGGAATATATATTGCTGAAAAGCTTTCTCCACTTTGGTTAACCTCTATATTTTTTACAACTAAATTCTGTTGTGTATTATCGCGACCAAAAGCAACAGCAATACTGAATCCCTCAATTGTGAAACCATCAAAAATGATATTATCACCAAACAAGAGAACACCCCAACTGGAACCAGCAGATCTTATTACTGGCTTTTCTCCTGGGTAAGCGGCTAAAATAATGTTGTTTTGATTAACTTCAATACGTTCACTGTATGAAGGTATTTTGTAAACTCCTTTCCTGACAAAAATGCCGTCTCCAGATTTTGCAACATTTAAAGCGTGGTTTATTGTTTGGAAAGGTTGTTCTTTGGTGCCTAAACTTTGGTCGTTACCACTATTTGACACATAAAAAGTATTACCTGTGATTAACTCGGCATAGTTGTTCCCTTTGTCGGTTGGTAAATCCTCATAATTAATTTGTGGAGATACTACTAAACCTTGAACACTGACTGAAAGAAGGATTGCTCCTATACACAATAAAATTAATAAATTTATTTTCATCTGTTTCATGTTTTCACCTTATTAAAATTACTTCTGTTCTTATTATAACGTTTTGTCTAATAAAAAATATAGTTTATAACCTTTAGCTAAATTTTGTTAAGCTCATTTGGCCTTTTCTTTTACCTTTTGGTATCTCTTTAACTTCTTGACCTAATAGTTTTTTTATTTCTAAAGCCCTAGCTTTTCCTATTATCTGGGTTAAAGTAAGCGTGTCGATTTTCTTTAGATCGCCAATATCTTTAATTCCATTGGCATATAATTTTCTTGCTCTAACACGACCAACTCCTTTTAACTTGACTAAAGGTAATAACTCTTCTTTAATCCCTTGTTTAATTCTAATTCTTAATCTTCTGACTTCCCTAATTAAATTGAGTTGATGGTTAAGTTTAGCTAGTTCTTCTACAGCGTACAATAGCCAATCTGCATTTTCTACTTTAACTCTAATCTCCCCTGGCCTTATGTTAAATTTTTCTAAAAGAAAGTCTTCATCATGTTCGTTTATCCATGCTTCAAAAAACAGAGCAGTTTTTAGAGCGTTCATAAATTCGTGATATTCTAAATCGTAAGGATCAAATTCTTCTTCTAGTAACTCTTCGCAATGTTTAAAGAGTTCTTCTTGCATGTCTTCCCTTTCTTTGGTTTTTATCCGGAGTAATGGTCGCATTTCTAATGTGTGGCAGATCATGAACAAGAGTGAGAATATTGTTTTTTCTTCAGTAAATTTTGAGGAGCAATCTAACAGGTGTTTGGCTGTTAATGGATCAAGGTAAAGTTCAGAAATTCTTCTTCCAATTAAACTGGCTCTAATTTTTTTTTCCCTAAGAAAGCCGTCACTATTTTTGATCATCCCCCAATCTTCTAGTAGTTCCAACATTTTTTCCATCATGTATTCTAATTTAGGTAGGTCTTCGAACTGATGAGCCCAAAAAGTGTTGGCAAAGAATTTTTGCATCTCTTCTTCGTTTGTAATAATCCCAGAAGATATGAGTGAAAGTAAATGTGTTCTAAGGACTGGTTCTACTGCAAGCTTAGAATAGATCTCTTCAGGTTCGCCACAAACATATTTTTCATAGATTGTTCTTTTTTCTTTATCATTTTTAGCGATGGTTATGGCTTCTCCTAGCTTTTCATATTCTGGTCGACCAGCTCTTCCAGCCATTTGCATATATTCTAATACAGGAATCCAGTCCATTCCCCATTTACCAGAATAACGTTTTAGTGATTTGATAATGACACGATATGCAGGAAGTGAAAGCCCAGCAGCTAAGGTTGGTGTGGCACAGATGACTTTTATTTTACCATCTCTAAAGTTATCTTCGACTAAATCCTTTTGTTTAGATAACAAACCAGCGTGATGAAAAGCTACCCCTTTTTTCACACATCTAGATAGTCTTTTGCATTGTTTGGTTGGTGTAGAAGTGCCTTTAAGAGCAGATTCTTCTAAACTGATTAAAAAGAAAGACGTTAATTTAGAAATGTTTTCAGCAGTCTTTTCTGCGCTAGCTCGACTTGGTGTAAAAATAATTGCTTGTTTACCTAAATTAATGGTTTCAATGGCTAGTCTTTCTACTTCTTCCATGAATATAAAAATCAAATAAAAACTTTAAAAACCTATTGCCACATTCCATGTTTTTTCAAGAATGCTGTACAATTATCATTTTCGTTAAGGGAGTCAGCATGTTGGTCTTCACATACTTCCTCTTCTTCAAAACCACCATTGTTGTTAGCGTCAATGGCATAAAATCTAGGGAACAAACTTGTTTTGACTGGTTTGTCATGCTCATAAACTAAAGAAATGGTTAACAGATCAATCTTGCCATCACAATTCTTATCATGACCTCTAATATAAACTGGAACGTTATTTATTACGTCAACAGCTTGAACAATGTTTCCAGTTTCTGGACACACGTAGTCTGTTTTTTTTGCACCGGGTGCAGTAGCACAGGCTGCTGTTAAAAGTAAACTCCCTATAGTTGCATACATTCTTTTCATTTTTCTATCCCTCCAAAAAATAAACATTGAACTTTGTCCGTTCAATTGTTTCTTTTACTTCTTCATTATCTTTAACTTCGATTGCCCATTCTTTTTTCACACTTTGTTTACCGTCACTGACAATAACTTTTACATATTTTTTGCCAGGTCTAACAAAAGTTCTTTCAATAGTGTCTGTTCCTCCAACTCCTATCTCCCCCAAGCCAAAACTCCATTTGTAAGTTAGGAAGTCTGAATCTTTGTCGACGGCAGACACGTGAAAAAGGACAGGTTTGTTAACGTCTACTTTAATCTCTCGTGCGGGTAAATAATCAACTATTTTAGGTCCTTGATTTACATTTTTAATTGTAATTTTGACTGGATGAATTGTTTCAGCGATCATGTCGTTAGCTGTGAATTCTAAGAAAACGATTTCTTCATGATTATTCCAGCGCTTGTTGATTGACGGAATACGGTTGAACAGGTTGTCCCACCAGTGAGGACTAGTGCCCTGAACGATTTCAGCTGATGGTGTCCACTTGAATGTTCCATTTTCGAAAGAAGAATCGACGGGATAGTTTTCTAAACTAAGAACGACTTCATCGTCGTCCTTATCTTTGGTCGTGACTTCAAAAGACAGTTGTTCATTTTCATTAACAATGAATTTGTCTTTTTTAACTTTAATTTTTGGTTCGTGGTTGTCTTTTAGGATATTTATCCCTACAGGGACGGCGATTTGATTTAGGCCGTCGTTAGCACTAACAAAAACAGTGTACTGACCAGCGTCCCCTAATTTGGTTTTCCATTCTCCTTTATGGTTTAATGGAGAAGAAAAAGAGTATCTTATTTTGTCACCGTCTGGGTCTTGGCCAGAAACGTTAAGAATAATTTTTTCTTTTTCTGTTACTGTAATGTTTTGTGATGTAGTCAATTGTGGTTCTCTATTAACATTAGATAAAGTTAGTTGGACTTCCTTCTCTGTACAGATTTCTTTGGAGCAGGCTTTTATTAATAAGTTGTAAACTTTGTCTTTAAGCAAAATATTTGTAACTCCTAACTCCTTTAAAAGAGGACTAAGAAAAGTTTCTTTGTTTTTAATAACGTCAAAACTTGGTATCCAAGTAATTTTTTTTCCATCAAAAGTGGCTTCTTCTGGTAATCCTTCTATAGTGACTGTTACTTCTTCCTTATCAGGGTCTTTTGCTATAATGTTATAGTTAAAAGTTTCACCTTCTAGGGCATTCAGAGTTAGGGGCACATTTAATTGAGGCGGTCTATCGACGTTATTAATTTCAATGTTAATAGTAAAGGTTTTTTCAAATTCTCCATCTGATACTATTCCTTTTACTTCATATGTGCCAGCGTCGAGAAAATTTGTTTGCCAAACTCTTTCGTTGTTAAAAGGTTCTCCTAAACTGTAAGTTAAAATGTCACCATCCAAATCTTTTTCAGGAAGATTTAAAGTGATTTTTTCCCCTTCTTTAACTTTGATAGGAGCTAAGGAAAGTTCAGGTTTCCTATTTTTTTTAGTAACAACTAGGGTTATAGTTTCAACTGTTTCTTCTTGTCCATCTGAGACTTTTACTTGAATTTGATATTCTCCTGCATCGCCATAGGTAGTTTGCCATTCACCATTTTCGTCAAAAGGTTCAGAATAAGAATATGTTAAGGTATCTCCATCAAAGTCAGAGGCTTCTGTGTTTAACTTAACTTTTTCTGTTTCCTCAACCTTAAAATTTTTATTTAAAGCAAAGGCACCATTAACTATTAAGACTAAGCTTAAGAGTACAAGGAACAGTTGCAGTTTTTTGTTCATTCTCAAAAGAAAAATAAAAAGTTTAGCTAGTTTCTAGCGTAATGTCATTGATCTCTGGAGCTTTATTGACATTTTCTACTATTATGGTGACAGTTTCTGTTACTGTTTGTTTACCGTCATTAGCAGTAATTGTTATTGCATATTCTCCATTGTCTGTGTAACTAGTTTCCCAAATACCGTCGTCTCCTACTGGATTACTGATGGAAAGTTTAACTTGGTCTCCATCTGGATCGTTAACTTCTGGTTTAATAATGACGGTTTCTCCTTCTTTAACCACTATACTGTTTTGTATGTTGCTAATGGTGGGCGGAATGTTAACATCTTCTATAAAAAGATTGAAGGTTTGTTCAGTAGTTAATTCCCCATCACTTGCTGTGATTGTTATCTGATATTCTCCAGCACTAGTTTGGTCAGCTACAAAACGACCACCATTTAAAGGTGGTGAGATGTCAACAGAAACCGCATCTCCGTTCGGGTCACTAACTTTTGGTTCAAAACTAACTGTTTCTCCTTCTTTAACTCTAATGTCTTTTGGTTTTTCAATAACTGGAGCAACATTAACTTTTTTGATTATAAGTCTAACTGTTCTTTCAGTTGTTAGTTGGCCATCACTTACAGTTAATTTAACTAAATATTCTCCTGCATCACCATAAGCAGTTTGCCATTCTCCCTTGTTATTTAGAGGCGAACTGAAAGTATATGTTAATTTATCTTGATCTGGGTCAGATGCACCAACTTTTAACTTAACTAACTGGTTTTCGTTAGCTTCAATGACCTTAATTTCTTCTTCTGAAGTTGATTCTTCTAGATCTGGTAAGATTACTTCTTCTTCCACTTTAGTAGTTTCTTCTTTTGAATCTAAAGAAATTTCCTCTTCAACTTTAGCAATTTGATTGATTAAATCTTGTTCTTCTGAATCTTTTGCATCATAAGTTTTGTAATTAATACATCCTATGAGAAAAAGAGCTATTAAAACAATAGACAATAATACTAATGATTTTTTCATTCTACCAATACCCCCGAGTAACATTTAGTTGTAAGTATCTGCGGATGACAACTCCTATTTAAAGATTTAGAGTGACAAAAATATATGGTTCCGTAACAAATAAATAGTTTTAGTTTTACTAAAGCAGCATGTCTGGAAGTAGAACTAGAGTTGCCTTCATCGCTAATCCCCAAGCAGGTGGTGGGAAAGCAGTTGAAGTGATCAATCATCTTAATGAAATAGCTGGGAAATATTTAGGAAGAAATTGGCGTTTGTACACAACTAAAGGTAGAGGCCACGCTACGCAGTTAGTTGAAGATGCAATCACTACTGGTTATAATGTGATCGTTTCTATAAGCGGAGATGGGGGTGTTAGTGAAGTAGTTAATGGGATGTTTGATACAGATGGGAATTTATTAAACAGAAATAGTAGTTTTGGTTTGATACCAGCTGGTACTGGTGGAGATTTTGCTAAATCTTTGCATGAAGGTTTCTCTTTGCCAAGATACTTATCTTTATTAGGAAGAAAAGGAGCTAGAAAGATTGATTTGTTGGAAACTACTATTAGGGATGAAAAAAAATATTGTGTTAATGTTGCTGGTTTTGGTGTCAATGGTGAGGTAGTAAAAGAAGTTAATTCCATGCCAGATTATTTGAAAAGTTTTAATGGAAGTTTAGCTTTTTTGATTGCTTCTATAAAAGCATTAGATATTTATCAACCAACAAGAACAAATGTAAATTGGGTAGATGAAAATAATCAAGTGCATTCTTGGAAGGGTGATCTCAGAGCAGCCTTTGCAGCTAATGGCAGTTATTGTGGCGGTGGAATGGACGTAGCTCACCAGGATACATCTTTAGAAGATGGTTTGGTTGATTTATCTATAGTTCCAAAGGAAATGAAAGTGCTTAGAAATCTTCCTAGGCTTTATAAGGGAGAGATTGAAAATGTTCCAGGTGTAATTGCAGCAAGAGTAAAGGAGTTTACTGCTTATTCAGAGGGTGAAGTCCCAGTCGATATAGATGGTGAACATTTAATTAATGGTTTAGAATCTAAATTGCCTTTAAGAGCAAAGGTAATCCCTAGAATTTTACCGGTTATTGGTTATCAGAGGTAGTCCCTTCTTATTGTTTTTAAATAATTCAAAGCTCCTGCCCTATTATCTGTGGTTCTGTTGGCTTTTAAGGCATCACTTTGTTGAAGTCTGTAGCCTTCTAGTTCGTTGAACAAATCAATAGCTCCTATGTCTAAGGAGTCATCTACTTTTCCTAGGAAAGATTTTAGATGTTCTAAAATTTCTTGGATATTTATTTCTTCACTGGACTCTATTACCCTGATAGTATCAACTAACCCTTTTTTTAATGAATCTTGCGTTATTATTGTCATGTTTTTATTTGGAGAAGATGTTGTTTAAAAATCTTTTGGGATTTAAGTGCTGTCCCAAATGGAATAAATTTGTATACTGGCGTGATATTGTTTCGAGTTATGACGCAAAAAACCATATCAAGCCAGTACAGAAGTAG
>CAYFOH010000022.1:0-15645 GCA_964344755.1 uncultured Methanosarcinales archaeon | reverse complement strand
GTCATGCCACTGGTGTGTCACCAGTGGTAGCAATTCACTAGAATTCAATTGACAAGAATCTAAAAAAGTTTCACACTCTTCTGGATCTATTGTTAATACTGGTTTAGAAGGTCTGTATGTTCCATTATTTTGAGATCCTAATTTACCATAAGCTGTTGTTCCCATGATGCTTAGGTCTCCTATTTCAAATTTATCAGTAATGTTTTTTTCACCGTATTTTAGAGTTAAAGAAATATTTCTTAACCTTTTTGTTTTCAAATTACTTGCTGTTTTGACTGACATATCAAGATAATGGCTACTATCCCTACTTTCAACAAACTTTTCCATATTATTAACTTGAAAACCATCCTCTTGAGTTATATACAAAATAAGTTCATGGGTTGTGGTTTCAATCCCAGAATGGTTGCAAAGAAAGATCTTGTCCAGTTCGTCTACGGGGATTCTTCCCTTTTCGTTATTATAATAATAATTACATTTTTCGTAACGATCAGAAAAAATCCTTTTTATTTTCTCAGTTGCAACATCAGCTTCTTCAACTGCTGAATAAGCAACCTCAAATTTTGCCGGTCTTAAAGAATTACCATTTTCATCTTCAGTGAAGTAAAGTTTAAGGCCAGAGGAATGTTCATAAGAAACGATATTTCCCGGTTCCAACAAACCCTCAAAAAACTTAATACCATAATGTGTAACGGGATTGCTTGGCCAACATAGTGGATTTAATTCTTCTATATATAAAGTAGAGAATTCTTCAACAATTTCTCTTGTTGGCTTATTCACAACTCCTAGGTATTTCTCTAAACTCATTTTACTCGGTTTTCTTGTCTTCAACTAAGATTAAATGGTAACCAAACTGTGTTTTAATTGGTTCAGAAATCTCGCCTTTCCCTAAGCTAAAAGCAGCTTCCTCAAACTCTGGTACCATCACACCTTTTTTAAACCAACCTAACTCTCCCCCATTAAGAGCAGAACCAGGATCCTCAGAATACTCTTTAGCTAATTCATCAAAATTGGTTGTAGTTAGCTCTTCTTGGATTTGTTTAACCAGCATTAGTGCTTCTTCTTCACTTCTTCCAGAAGTAGTAATTAAGATATGAGATGCTCTTACTTCTGGTTCGGGCAAAAAGTAAATTTTATTTTCCTGTTGGCAAGAATAATCCACTTTCCAAGTAATAATTTTTCCCCCTGTTAGTTGTGTTGAATCGTCAAATTTACTGAAGCACTTTAATCCATGACCCTCATAAAAGAAGAGCCTAGTGAAAATACTGTTAGCTTGTAAAGGATCTGCTAACAAGAACTGGTAATTCTCTCCATTTGGTAAAAGTATAATTGAAAAACCGGTACTTGGTCCTTCAAATTTTTTCTCAATTATATCTGTTTTTGTAGCATAAACCAAGGAGTCAGGTTTAACTTCAGTATTCGCAACTAAACTTACATCCATATCTTGAAGGTTAATTTCAAAAGCCAACCTCCCTCCCTGTAAGCTTGTTTCACATTGTAATAAGTTTTCTTCAGCCCTACTACACGGTTGAATGCCTCCAATATAACCAGGCCAAGAAGCAATCCAACTGTCCGCCTTAGAAGTTTGAATCTCTTGATGGATCCTATCGGCTTCACTTTCACTTAACCCAAAGTTTTTTTGTAAATATTCAATTGCTTTAGGTCTAGTTAACTTTATTGTATTTTGGTACATGGAAGCTTTGTTAAAGTCCCAGCTCCCAAAGTGGCCCCAAACTCCAGCTTTTCCAATCATGTCTTGTGAAGTAATATAATAATTAGGTAACAAATCCTGACAATGTGTAAAATCTAACATCACCTCAGCTTGTTCTTTACTAAGTCCAAGTTCTTGATATTTAGCTTTGGCTGTTTCTCTATCAGAGATGGGCAAAACTTCCTTGATGATCTTGATCGAACGTAAACTATCTCCTGTAAAAGAATCTAACTTATTTGGAGCAAGCTCTTGAACACAGTTAAGCATCCTTAAAGTACCAATAGATTCCTTTTCACTGTCTGTTTGTAGAGTTCTACCTACCCAATGAATTCTTTGGCCTTGGTCTCCACCGTCGAAAGTAACTGAACGTTCAGCAATGGCTACGAACCAATGTCCAAAATCCCACCAACTGGTTATGATAGATTTTCTAGAATCATCTTTTATTTTAGTTAGAAGATTATACCATGTGTCGTCCATGCTTGGAACTTGTTGTTTAGCTATAGTTTGAGTTGTAGCAAAAGGACTAATCAGAAATAAAGCCAAAATTCCAAAAATGAGTAACTTACTTACAATTTTATCAAGTTTAATTCCTTTGTTTAGCCAATCTCCGCCTCTATTAATTGCAAAGCCAAAAGTGGAACCAAGAGCTATGGCAAAAGGAGGTGCCATTAAGATTGCAAACCTTGAACCCTTAGTGAAAGCATAAGCGGTTCCAATTAACCACAGGGTTAACAAAGAGAAGTAAATATACTCTCTTTTACTATCTTTATGAAGTTTAACTAAGGTTAAAATTACTCCCAGCACTGCCATAAAGAAAAAGAGGTTACCGCCTAACTGTCCAATTAAATTTGAAAAAGATGTTGTATTAAATTCAGCTACTGTAGTCAGTACGTTTGGCCAGATCGTTTTTACTCCTACTTCCTTAATATTTACAAATCTTAATAGTCTTCCGGCAAATCCAAAAAATGCTTTAGGACCTTTGAACAAAGTTACAAAGAGTGCGGTACTAAGGAGAAATGATAATGCTGTGTTCAAAATTGGCTTAAATTCAATTTCCTTCAAAGTGCTTGCTTTAAACTTAAAATTATTTTTGTAAAGACTTAAACCAAGTTTTATTAGAAAAGTAATAATTAAAGCTCCAATAACAAAAGAAAACATATGTGACCAGGTCCAAGCTACGGCGTAAAGACCAACAAACAGTCCAGAAAGACTGCCAAAAGCAATTTTTTTCCAAGTTTCTTTTGCTGCGTAGGCTTCTAACACAAACCACGCAATAAATAGGGGCAATACAATACTATAAGCATCAGTATCAGCAAATCCACCAGGTGTCCTTCCTAATAAAGGTGGATTGATAGCTAGGAAAATAGCAGCAAATAGTCCTCCTACATTACCAGCTATCTTTCTACCAATAAAAAAAGCAGGAATTAGGGAAAGACCAATTAAGAAGACAGGCAATAAAAAAAGAGCCCTCATTAGTGAAATATTACTAAAAATGCTAAGGAATTTGTAAAGATAAGCAGCCACGTAGGGGTTAAGTTGTAAGGTAGATTCTTTGTTCAAACGACCATCTCTTAAAGAGAAATAAGATTTTCCCTCAATTTTCACATCCCCTAAGTGTCCATGGTTTACAACATTTCTAGCTTGACTGTACCAAAGATAAGGGTCTATGGCTAATAAATAAGTATCCCCATTTTCATCTTGAAAATTGGATTTATATTGTTGTGATAATTGATTAACATTATTTTGATAACCTTCTTTATTTTCCTCTAGAGCTTTTTGTAACTCCTCTTGAAGAAGTGCCTCTTTATTTCTTGGTGGAAGATTCGGATATTGTTGATTAATAGAATTTTCAATCTGATTACGATAAAAATTATTCACACCATTCCTAGCCCAATCATCAGTAATTGGTAAGTCAGAAGGAATCATCCTAAAATGTGTGGAAACTAGAATTGCTATTAAAATAAAACATAAAGGTATTAACCAATTGGCATTTTTTTTAGCTAACTTAGTAAATTTCTGTAAATCAAAAGAGATCTCATCTTCTTTTCTCTCTTCTTCCTTTTTACTAAACAATTTTTTTGCTTTATTTTTAAGATTGTTTAAAGACCCTTCTTTATTACTAAAGAAGTCTTTAGCTTTATTGAAAACTTTAGAAAAATCAACGTCTTCTTCGTTAGAAGTCTCAACTTTTGGAGAAACCTCTTCCTTTGGTAAAATCTCAACTTTTGGTTGATGGTTTTCAATAGGGGATTCCTTTTCTTCTAGCAAAATTAACACCTGCAGAGGCTAAGAAATGGTTAATTTATAAATATTGTTAATGTTAAGAATCATAAACTATTTTATACTAGCTATTTTGGCTTCTATAGGTAGTTACTCAACACAGTAATCTTTTAATACTAGTTATCAATAACAACTTCTAATGTCTGTTTGTGAAATGTGTGGAAGATCAACTCAACTCATTAAAGCTGATGTTGAAGGAGTAGAATTAACTGTATGTGGCACTTGTTCTAGGTATGGCAAGGTAAAAAAAGAAACTCTTAGTTCTGTGGTAAGAAGGTCTTTTGTGAAAAAATCTAAGAATGAAGAATTAAAAGTTGTAGGTAATTTTTCTTCTTTAATTAGGAAATCCAGGGAAAGATCTGGTCTAAATCAAGAAGACTTTGCTAAGAAACTGAATGAAAGAGTAAGTATTTTAGCTAAATGGGAACAAGGAGTTTTACAGCCAAATCTGGCAGTGGCTAGGAAGCTGAAAAGAATTCTCGGTTTGAATTTGCTTGAACAAGACGTTTCTAATCCAGTTGATTACAAGCCAACAAATAAAAAAATGGAACTCACTCTGGGAGACTTTGTTAAAGTCAGAAAAAGAAAGTAATCAACCAAAAAACTATACTACCTAGAACCCAACCTCCTATAACATCGGTCCAAAAGTGTTTTTTTAGATAAATTCTAGAGTAAGCAACCAAGACTGCCAAGCCTATTAAGAAAATAGTTGTTTGTAAATTTCCAAAATGATTAGCTACAATTAAAGCGATAACCAAACTTCTTGCTGCGTGCAAACTAGGAAATGAGGAAGCATCAATTCTTTCTAAAAAATTATGATATATTTGCTTTTTCGGTCTTTGTTTAAAATAGGCTAGTTTAACTCCAGAGACAACAATTAAAGTTACGATAATTCCAATAGTAAGTTGACTAAGAAGCAAATATTCACCTAAAACAACAATTAGAGTTAATAACAAAAGAGCAAACCAGAAACTTCCTAACGAAGTTAAATCCCTAAAAGCTTCATCAATAAAATACTTATATTTCTTAAACATACTAAGAGAAAGATCTTTCTACTTTATTATTGTTTGTAATAATTCCCTTCTGCCATCAGAATTCTTTTCGCCAATTGTTCTCTTTTTAACTCATTATCGGAATTAATATCAACAATAAAACTTAAGCCACCGCCTGAGATGCCTCTAATTCTGTAAAACAATTCTACATCAGGATCAGGAACTGTATAACAATGTTTAACTAAACCATCTCGTGTTGTCGTAGCTGTTTTCTTAGCTCATAGTTTATTGACTAAATAATCATTAAAATTGCAATAAGCAAAAAAACTTTTTTCAGGGTTAGTTCTGATAACTGCTCTACTAATCTGTGTCATAAATCGTGAGAACAAACAATATTTATAAAGATTACCGTCTTACTTTTAGAAATGTCCTCGAAACATATTTGGGCCGTTTTTAATGTTGCCCTAGGTATTCTTGTTTTATTGCTTTGGTTGAATTTTATAGGGGTGGGATTACCTTCAGTTGGGAAAGTTTCTTACGTTTTAGATAAAGAAATTCCTTCTTTTTTTGTCAATAAAGAAAAATCTGATGATCCTAACCGTTTTTGTTTAGAAGCAAGAAAACAGCTTGGTTGTAAAAAGGAAAGAAATTTTGTGAATGGAGAAAGAACGGATTGGGTCTGTCAATCTTCAGAACAATTTCGTTATTTAATGAATAATAAAGGATACAATTATTGTATTCAACAAAGGTTTTGGTAGATGAAAAAAAACTTAAATAAAAGAATATTTTACGTTTTGTTAATTATTGCCTTAGTTCTTCTTACTTTAAATGTTTTAAAAACTAAGGGCTGGTTAATACCATCTCAACCACCAGTTGTTATTAGTGATGGTGTAATTAGGCTTGATAGCATGACCACTGAACAAAAGGTTGCCCAGATGGTTGTTGTTGGTGGATTAAAAGAAAATTATGTTCCTTGGAGAAAGATGCAGGTTGGTGGTCTTCATTTGTTTGCTTTGCCGACAGAACACATTTTTAACAATACAATTGTTGACTTTCAATATGGGGTAGATATTCCTTTTTTCATTACTGCCGATCAAGAAGGTTGCGTGACTCCTTTTGCTCACCTTAAGCAATTTAAGCCAGCTTCTGAAATTAGTGAGCTTGGGGAAGCCTTTGAGAAGGGTTTTGTGGAAGGTGCTTATCTTAAAAGTTTAGGATTTAATTTAAATTTTGCTCCGGTGGTGGACTTAGACGACGAGATCTGGAAATGTCGTGCCTTTAAAGGGGATAGTAAGAAGATAGCTGAGTTAGCCCAAGCTTATACTCTTGGTTTACAAACCCAAGGCGTGATTGCAACAGCTAAACATTACCCAGGTAAAACTTTAGTAGTCAAAGATCCCCATAAATATATTGTTTCAGCTGAAATTTCTAAGGATGACATTCTACCTTATGATTATTTGATTGAAAAAGGGGACGTTGGCGCGTTGATGGTAAGTCATTTAATTACTACAGGAGCAGTTGAGACCAACGGTATTCCTTCTGTAGTATCTCCAGAAATAATCAATAGTATCAAAAATAATTATAATGGTTTGATAGTTTCTGATGAAATTCATATGCTTGGTTTAAAGAAATATTTTTCTAGTTTGGATGAATTATATGTTGCTGTTTACAAAGCAGGTAATGATCTTATTTTAAATTTTGATAGGGACCCTAACGAAGTTTATAGAATGATTAAGATTGTTTCTGCAGCTGTGGATAGTGGAATAATCTCAAGATCACAGATTGACAATTCAGTTAGAAAAATTCTGGTAGCTAAGGGATTTACTGTAGTTTAAATAACAACGCCTTCTTTAAAAACCTTTTCCAACCCCAACTCACCATAACAAGCTTTTGGAATATCTTCTTGTGAGGAGAATTCTTGGCAAATTTCTTTCACTATTGTTTCAGCGGGTTGATGCCCTTGCAAAACTTTATCTTCGATAACTAGAGAGGGGAAGTTGTTGATACCGTTAGAAGTTAACAAAACCTTAATCATTGGTTCATCAAAACCAGAATCTAGGGAAAATACTAAAACCTTAGACCCAAATCTTTTTTTGATGTAATCCAAGATAGATCCTTGTGTATCTAATTCGTTTTCATCATAGAAATAAATAATCTTTACATTATTTTTGGCACATTTCTCATCAATCTCCTGAGATAATAGCAAGAATTGGATTTCTGTCAAGAAATAATCTTGTAATTGCAATTTAAATTGGGCTTGGTTAAATAACGATTTTTTTTCGTAGTTAATTATTTCTCCACCCTTTTTACTTAGTTCATTAATATTGCTTTCCAATATTTTGTTTAAACTTTTACATTCAGCCAATCCAGATTCAATAAATTTTTGTTGTAATTGTAGGCTTCTAAGGTTAACTTTTTCTTCTAGGATCGTTTGTTGTGCATAATTAAGTCTTTCTCCTTCTAAAAAGAGGCCAATCGTAATACCTCCAGCAAAAATGACAATGGTTAAGATAAATGCAATCAAGTATTTCTTAACACTAACTTTCCTTTGAACGGCCATACATTTGCTAAGCAAGAAGAGGGTTTATATAATTATTGGAACTATTTTGGCTCACCAAGAATTCTTTTTCCCAGTAATAAAGAGAATAGCTATGTAGATCCAAACTGTTGTTATAAATAACCCGTAAATAGACAAGTAAGTTACTAAAGAAAAGAACGTTTTTCCATGATTAGTTATTTTCTCTTTCACTAGTTTGTAAGAGTAAACCATTACAAATAAACTAATTAGGATTAAAGTTAAGGCAATTGTCAGTTTAAAAAAAGGTAGATCCAATAAATTAATTTCGGGGTGAAAATTAGCAATTAAAGTAAAGATATCAAATTTAATGTAGTATAAATAACTTAAATAATCCCAGGCAGTTCTTACCAAGGATTGTAAGAGTGTGACACTTAAAATGATTGCGATAATTCCAGACAAGATAATAGTGGGCATTCTAACAAAACCAAAGTCACCATAATTTTTGTTAAACATTAACTTACGATAATTTAAAGTATTGTCAACAGAACCCTTATACCATCTTACTCTCTGTTTAAACAAAGCTTTCCAGGTTTTTGGTGCATTAGTTTCTACAGTAGCATCAAAAGTTTGAACAATCCTATGATGGTGTTTTTGTAAGCGTATTGCTATCTCTAAGTCTTCTGTAATTGTTTTTTCGTCAAAACCACCTAAATTTCTGATTACTTCTTTTCTGTAAACACTGAACGGTCCAGGTGTTACGTGTATACAATTAAGCTTAGAGTTGAGCATTTTGTAAAACATATTTATAACATATTCATACCATTGAACTTTTTGTAGCATGTTTTCAGGCTTTTTTACTTTCATTAATGGAGAAACAGCTGCTACACTTTTGTCTCCATTAAAAATGGGAAGCATTTCTTGTAATGCGTTACTAGAAATAAAAGAATCAGCATCAAGACAAGCAAAAAATTCTCCTTTAGCTATCTCTAAACCTTTGTTCATAGCTTTAGCCTTGCCTCCATTTTTCTGATTAATTAAAATAATTTTGTCCAAAGGATGTTGGGAAATAAAATTTTCTACGATCTCTTTGGTTTTATCAGTTGATCCATCATTAACTACAATCACTTCTTTCAATTCCTTTGGATAATCTAAGTTAACCAAAGATTGCAATGTTTCTTCGATAGAGTTCTCTTCGTTATAAGCTGGGACAATGGTTGAGAAAAAAGGTTTTTTATCTAATTTCTTTTTAACAATCTTTTCTTCAGGTGAGACCAGAACAATTAACCAGAAAATAGCCAAAAATAACAGCAAAAAATAAGAACTAAACAACACAGCATCTAAAAGAGTAATCAACATTTTCTATCTGAAGTCCCATACCTCAGCTTTTTCTGCTTCTAAAGACAACTTAAATCTTTCGTTTTTTAATAGGAAAAGGAGACCTTGTTTTTTAGGTAAGGTTTGTCTCATACTGGATGTAACATATACAGCACTTACCATCTCTTCTTCTAGTGAAGGAAATAATTCATCAACATACGTGGCAGATAAGAGTTTTTCTATCTCTTTTTGTGAGTAACTAATTGGCTTCCTATTTGTAAAATATTCAACATAAAAACCGCTCTCAAAATCAGATAAAAATGTTTCATCTAAGGATATATCTCCTTGCAACCATTCAAGTGCTTCTTGTTCTTCTTTAGATACAGAAAATTGTTCAATTCTATCTAAATACGATAAACTTGAGAACAGGATACCTAAGATAACAATTAGAACAGCAAATTTTTTCAGGCCTTTAAATTCCCACTGTTTATAAAATAGCTTATCAAAACCAAGAGCAGCAAAGAAGCATAAGATTATAGTTAAAGGAAAAATAGCAATAGTGTTGTAAAGAAATCCAGCTACGGTTAAGGGGACGAAAATGTAGAGTGAAAGATAACTTTTATTCTTCCAAGCATCACCTAAACCAATTAAAGCTAAAATCAAGGTAAAAAAAGAAATTCCACTAAAACCGCCAAGGTCCGATACAAAGTCCCTTAGAATATTCATCTCTTGAAAAGGTCCTAAAATTAATGGTTGCCAGAGCATACTTCCTATTAAAACTAAAAACATAAGAGCATACAAATATTTGTTGTTCTTGCCCTTATTTTGTAAATAAAATGTAATGGCTAAAAAAAGTAAAAGAGTACTAAAAACGTCAAAAAAACAAGCCAGTAAGAAAGGAATTGTGGCGACATATTTCCACCTTCTAGTTCTAAGCAGAGAAAAGCCTATTAATGATAAAAAGACAAAGAAGGAATAGTAGGATAAAGTACTGTATGTAAAAATAAAAGTGGGAGAAAATACCAAGAACAATTGGAAAAGGAAAGTTAGCTTTCTTGATAAGTTTTCTTTTTTTGCAATGTAATTGAACAATATTAGAGATACTAACGCTATAAGTGGAGGAATAAAGCCCAGCATATCTAAAGGTAGATTTTGTTGCAAATAATTTAATGGTGCATAATGGACGTTTTTTAAGGCTATTTCTTTAGATTGCTGTAGGTGAAAAAAACTTTCTCCCCCCATAATTAAAAAATTGTTGTCGAAGTAATTTAGAACTAATGGGACGAATAGCAGGCATACGGCTAACAAACACATATAAATTCCTTGATTGTTTATGAAGTGTTCTAGATACTGGTTATTTTTCATTTTGTTCTCTAAGTTTACAGGTAACTCTGTAAATAATGCTTTCCTCTGTATAAACTCTTTCAAAGCATTCTCTGCTTATATACTTAAATTTTTCAATTCCATATCTTTTTTGAGCTGCAGGGGTAAGGACAAGATAATTTAAACCATAATTTTCACTGGCTTCAAGAGCTAGCGTTTCAAAGCTAGTAGAATATAAAGAGTTAAGTGTCCCAAACCTTTCTTCCACATCTTCAATTAAGGAAAATTGGTTGTCCATCAAATTTTTTCGTTTACTGTAATAAGTTACTAATCTTCCTTCTTCTAATAATGAAAGAACACCACTATTTTCTGGTGTATATTTGTTGATCCACTGAAAGGTTTGAACCTCCTCCTTACTTGGTGTCGGTTGTGTAAGAGCAGCTGAAACTGCAGGAATAACCATAGTTAAAATCAAAACAATAGCAACCAACCAAGGAAAAAATGCCCTAAATTTATCTGCTTTTGTAGTTTTAAGGTAACTTGTAGCTTCAACGTAAAATATAGCAAAAAGAATTGCTAGAATAACGCCCAAAAAAGAGAGGGCTAATTTAAATTCAATTAAACTAATTGAAGTAAGGAAAATAGTAGATATTGCTAGGCTAATTACTAAGAAAGCTTTTCTATTCTTAAGTTTGAACAAAGAACGATACACAACAAAGATCCCTGCTAAAAGAGGTACAAAACTGACCAGAAATACTGCTTCTACTACAGGGAGCTTTGGAAAATACTCACTTATAATTTGTGGTGGAACGTTTTGCCAAATAAAGCCAATACCTTCTTTAATAAAGAGATTTTTAAAAAATATAAAATGTAGCCATAGGAAAAAGAAAGAAGAGAAAATAATTACCTCTAATTCTTTGCGTTTTATTCTTTTATTTTCAGTTAAAGACATTAGTAGGTAAATACCTAAACCAATAAGTAAAAGAAAAACAGAAGAACTAGTAAGAGACAAAATAAACAAAGAAACAAAATAAATGTAGAAATATTTTGGTTTTTTTAAGTTCATAAAGGCATAGATAGCTATAGTAATTAATGGTAGGAATAAAGATAGGGTTGTGATCTCATTTGTTTGAAAAATGATTGGTAAAAATCCTGCGATTCCTGCTGAAAAAAGAGATGCTGTAGTAAATTTAGTAATTTTATTAGCTATTAAAAAAACAAAAAGAGGCAAAGTTGCTAACAATAAGTTTGGCAAAATTTTAGCTGCAATCTCTAAAGGTAAAACTAAACTAAATAAGGCCAAGAGATAATGAAAGAATGGTAAGAAAACAAATTCCCGTCCTCCATAAGAGAGCGGATCGTCATACAAAGGCAAACCTGTTTCTTTAATATGTTGGATCTGTTCTAGATGGAAATAAGAATCATAAGTAAAGTTGGGTATTGTAAAAGATAGTACTAGTCTAGTAGCAAGTGTTATGAAGAAAATAGCTATTAACCACTTTTGATACTTTTCCATTCTGTGTTAAGAAGTAGCTGTATTTTATAAAGTTTGTTTACAAATCAATTTAAATTTATTTCTATACTGCGCACTTCACAAATCTTTATATCTGCTACCAAAAAATTCTTCCTATGAAAACATCTAGTGGTTACAAAAATTTGGATTATTTTTTGCAAGGTGGTTACGACAAAGAGATAATCACTACAATCTATGGGCCTTCTGGTTCTGGTAAAACAAATCTTTGCTTACTAGCAGCAGTAAAAGTAGCTGAAACAGGTAAAAAAGTGATTTTTATTGATACCGAAGGAGGGATTGCCATTGACCGTATCAAGCAACTTTCTGATGACTATCAACGTGTTCTTTATAATATGATCTTCTTCAATCCTTTAACATTCCAAGAGCAGAAAGATATCTTTGAGAAACTAAGAGAGATCACGTCTTCTGGAGTTGGCTTGATAGTTGTTGATTCAGTCTCTATGCTTTATCGTCTAGAATTAGGTAAAGGTGGAGAGATTTATGAGGTCAATAACTCTCTAGGGAGACAAATTGCTTGTCTTGTAGAAATAGCTAGGAATTATCAAATTTCTGTTCTTATTACAAATCAAGTGTATAGTGATTTTGAGAACAAAGACAAGGTTAAAATGGTAGGGGGAGATCTTCTAAAATATGGTTCTAAATGCCTAATTGAATTAATTAAATTAAATGGCAGAAGATCTTTAATTTTGAAGAAACACCGTTCCTTGCCAGAAGGCCTAAAGTTTAAGTTTCAAATCGTCCAAAAAGGTATTTTGGAGTTAAACAAAGAACAAAAAAACGAAACATTTATATAATATGAACACTAAACATATTTAAAGATTGCTTTCTAGGTAAAACAAAAATGATGCGTAAATCTATAAAAGAATGTCCTGAATGTGGCAGCAAGAATATTTTCCGTCAAGTTGACAAAGGTGAAACTGTCTGTAGAACATGTGGTTTAGTTATTGAAGATAGAATGGTTGACTTTTCACAAGAATGGCGTGATTTCGAAGATGATGGTGGAGAGAGTAAAAGAAGAACAGGTGCTCCTTCATCACAAACTCAATTTGACAAAGGGTTAGGTACAGAGGTGGGAACTGCTTCTGACTTTTATAAATTAGGTTCAGATCGTGAAAGGGATCGTTTTTTTAGGTTAAGAAAATGGAATATTAGAATTAGTACAGCGATTGAAAGAAACCTTAAAGTTGCTCTAGCTGAATTAAAAAGGGTTAGTTCTTTCTTAAAATTACCTAAATCAGTTGAAGAAGAAGCAGCTAGGATTTATCGTTTAGCCGTTCAAAAAGGACTTGTAAGGGGAAGGTCAATGGAATCTGTTGTTTCTGGTGCCCTATATGCTGCTTGTAGAAGGCATGAAGTACCTAGAACTCTAGATGAAATGAGTGAAGCTTCAGGGATAGAGAAAAAGGAAATTGGCCGTACTTATAGATTTGTAACCAGAGAACTTGAAATTAGTATTAAACCAAGCAATCCTGCAGATTATATCCCTCGTTTTGCTTCTGCTTTAAAATTGAGTGCTGAAACTCAATCTAAATCAGTAGAAATTTTGGAGATGGCTAGAGACATTGAACTAACTTCTGGTCGTGGTCCAACAGGTATTGCTGCTGCTGCTTTATACGTTGCTAGCTTGATCCATGGGGAAAAAAGAACCCAACGTGAAGTTGCTGATGTTGCTGGTGTTACTGAAGTAACCATCAGAAACAGATACAAAGAATTAATAAAAAAATTAAAGTTAACAAAAATTGTTGAAAAAAGCAAGAAAAAATAAAGTTATTTTTTCTTACCCTTTTTTTTAGGAGCTTCTTTTGTTGTAGCTGCCTTCTTTGCTTTTTTCTTAGCCATTTAGATCAGTTCACCTCTTTTGTTTTTCTAGTATTGTGTTTACTAGTAATCGTCATCAAGATCTTCGTCATCATCGTAAGTAGTTTCTTCGTAATCTTCACTCTCTTCCCACATGTCCTCGTCGTATTTTTTCATTTCCATTTTACTTTCCTCCTATTGGATTGCTCGACAGTTAGGGCAAATTAAAGATAAACCTTCTAGATAAACTGCTTCTAAAACATTTCCACAGTCATCGCAAAACTGCAATTCATCTTCTTCGAAAACTTTAGTCCTAACCATGGAAGAATTACAAGCAAAGAAATACTTAAACTGTTGGTAGATGTTTTTAACTTTTATAGATTAAAAAGTTTAAATTAACTATTTTTCTTAAGAAAGAACTCATTTAAAGGAAATTCCTTTTTGTCAAGAATTTCGTATAATAAACCGACAGGAGATTGGGTGATCACTTTATCTGTAGCAAAAGGCAAGATCTGTTGAATTTCAACTTCATTGGAAAATTTTGTTTGAATTTTAGCTAGGTATCTATCCATTTGTGTAAGATCTCTAAAACCCATTAATAAAACGTGTGTAGCCTTTGCTTCTAGAATTCTGTAAGCTGAGATTACATAAGGTATC
This sequence comes from uncultured Methanosarcinales archaeon, assembly GCA_964344755.1. Classification (GTDB taxonomy): domain Archaea; phylum Nanobdellota; class Nanobdellia; order Woesearchaeales; family GW2011-AR9; genus CAYFOH01. The sequence goes on along the minus strand of CAYFOH010000022.1, from coordinate 1,522 downwards.
TGCCTTATTCTCTCTGAGATATGTTGGTCAGAATGTTGTTCCCAGACATTTGAAGTCAACTTGATAATAAGTAAAGCCATAACTTTAATTCCCAATTTTTTTAGATCAAGTATGGGTTGATAACCCTTAATAATTCCACTTTCTTCTAATTTATGCCTTATTTTAAAGACTGCTTGAGGGGACAAGCCCATTTTCTTGGCAATATCTGTATCTGGCATTTTAGCATGCTTGATAATGCTTTTTAGTACTTCTTGATCATTCTTTGTCAGTTTTGGCGAGTCCAAATCTCTTTGTTTCATAGTTTGCGTAGAAATGTTATTGATTTTATAAATTTAATTAGATTTGTTTGACTTTTTTATATTAAAGAAAATACCTAACTAAATCAACGATTCTGGATGTTGCTTTCCCGTCTGTTGAAAAGCCTTCCCTAGCTTTCTGATATTCTCCTTTAAAATTTTTGTCAAAAAGAGCTTTTTCTATGGTTGGTAAAACATCACTCCTTTCATAAACAGGACAAGTAACCCTTAGTTCATTAGTTACTAAAAAATCTTCTTTTTGTAGACCTGGCTGTAAACTAATCCCAAGCTTATCCATATAACTTGCTTCTACTAAGACTGTCGAAAATGGGGACAGAATAATATCTGTGGCCAACACTGCCCTTTTGGTGTCGTATTCTACATTATAAACTATTTCTCCTTTATACTTTGTAGCTATTTCCATTAATTTTCCTTTGTCCTCGGTTTCTCTTGCCTTGACTAAAAGGCTTATGTTATCGTCATTAATTGAGTTTAATGAATCAACTAAATCTGCCAAAGCTGTTCTCTCAGTGTAACCTAGATAATTTGGGTTTTCTTGGCTTTCTCCATAATAAAAAGCTAGGTTTTGGGAAACATACATAAGGATCAGATTTTCAGAATTTAACTCCAGATCGGTTCTTACTTGTTCCCTGTCTTGCTCCGTGAATCGGTCTCTTAAATCAGCAAGATTGTCAAAAGAAGGGTTCCCTGTAACTGATAATAATTCTCCTGGAAATCCTTGTTTGAGCATAATTTCTTGTTGATATTTGTCTATGACGGTTAAGATATCTGGCAACGTCGAATTCTTGAAGTAGAGATCACGGTTCGTCCAAAAATCACTGACAGATATTGTTTTAATACCTTTTTCTTTGGCAGAAGTAACAATACTTTGGTCAAGAGAATAAAGATGATTGTCATCAGGACAACTCTGACCACATAAGATCAGACTTGGCTTATATTTTTTTAAGAGATAGTTCGCTGTTTCACAATCTGGCTCAACAGAAAGTTCTTCTGCTTTTACACCTTCTTTAAGAAAATGTTTTGCCATTCCTCTATCTCCCACTGTTTTCACGGCATATTCTACATCTAGTTTTTTAATAACTGGTAAGAGAGCATTAACTGAGCCCCTAGTGGATGCTGTGACAAAAACTTGCTTCATAAACTAAAATCTTCGGCGCTGTCCAGAGTCGTACGACTCTGAACAAATAAACTAATGCCTTTGCCAT
>CAYFOH010000021.1:0-16179 GCA_964344755.1 uncultured Methanosarcinales archaeon | reverse complement strand
TCATGCCACTGGTGTGTCACCAGTGGTAGCAATTCACTAGAATTCAATTGACAAAGAGCTGTTTTTGGCCTAAATTATGCTAGACATAACAATTTTGAAAAATGTACATATTCCAGAAGAAGCACATAAACTGTATCCTTATATGGCAAAAGCTGACGTTTTTTCTGTTGAACAAGCTTATTGTCCAGAGAGAAATGCAATTATAAACGAAAATAGAATTGCAAGAGACTTAGCAAAAGCAAGATCAAGCAAAAGAAAAAAAAGAGGAAAATTTTCTAAACTAATAAATGAAGACCAGCCTGGATCTTTTCTTTCATTGGTTTTTGATGAGTTATTAAAAAACCGCACTTATTTTTATTCAATAGAAAGATTTCATGAGTCTAGCACTATAGAAGGGGATAGAAGACATGCCGAGGTGGAAGATTTTTATAGAGAGGCTGAACGATTATTAGTTAGTGGAAAGCCTAAAGAAGCCGTAGAGGTCTATCTTTTGGGGCAGCAGGAAGGAATAAGAGAATTAAATTACCGCGACAGACATATTGGGGCTAATTTAGATGAAGCTGAATATAAGATTAGAAAACTATCAAGAAGTTTATCTAGGAAAAATCCGATTAAATTCTTTGTACAAATAGGTGCATCCCACAGACCTGAAGATTATACTGAACTTCCTGTAAAAGTTATTGATCTAACGGAAGATAGTACCGATTATTACAAATTAACTATTAAATCTGACGATTTGTTAAGAGAAGGATTAGATAATGAAGAAGTTAGACAACTAATTCTGACTACAAATGCATTTCGCCTTGCCAAAAATGGAATGATTCAAGGTGATGTTTCAAAATTAACTCTAGAACAAATGCTTGAGTTAAGTTACAATGAATTAACTAATCTTCTAAAAAGAAAATGAAAAAGCTTAACTTAAAACCAAATCAAGTACTTGTTCCTGGAGAATATAAATTAGGAAATGAAGATATTCTTAAAATCTATCACAGAATTTTTCAAAAAGGACAAGGAGATATTCTTCCCCCAGTTATTGTTGTTAAACCAAAAGATACTAAGGAACTAAGTGACTGGTTAGAAGAAGGTTCCAATGATTCTAGAATAAGAAAATTTTCAGAAAGATATTCTATTGAAGCTGAGGCAAGGAGAGACGATTACAGAAAACTTTTTTCTATGCTAGAAAAATCACCCTATTTTTTAATAGATGGTAACCACCGTTCAGCTGCAGCAGCTCTTTCTTATCAAAGCATGCCTGCTTTAGAATTAGAAACAGATTCAGATTTAATAGAAGTAAAAAGATTAGTAGATGGAGGGGATCTCTTCAACTTTCATAACAAAGCTACAACTTTAAATGGTTTAATTCAATCATATGTTCTTTTTTGTTTGGATATAAGTACAAATAATAGAAATAATCTTTTCTGTCCAATAACCAGGGGTTCTACATTAAGACCAGTAAACAATGCAGAAGCAAGAGTTAACCAACTGGTTTCCAATGGAGATCTACCACAATACATGATCCAAGCCTATCATGAAACCAAACCTTTATAATTGCTAACTATTTTTCTTAAATCATGAAAAAGTGGTGGATAATACTTGCCTTGATTATTCTCGTACCAATTGCTTACTATTTAATTTCACCCTTATGGAATACCATAGAAGTTAACGATCCTTTACCAATCACTGATTCTTTAGAAACTATGGACCAAGCTACTAGGGAAGAATTTGAAGAAGAAGTAGCCAATTCTAACCAAGAAATTAAAGAAATGAACGAACCAATGGCTAGCACTAATATTCTTCAAGAAGGAGTTTTTAAAGCTAGAGCACATGATGTTCAAGGGACAGCTAAACTTATCCAGGACAAGGATAAAACAATTCTTCGTTTTGAAGATTTTGAGACAGTCAACGGACCTAACTTACACATTTATCTCTCATCAGGACTTAACAAAAACGATTTCATTGACTTGGGTCCCATTAAAGGAACAAAAGGAAACATTAATTATGAAATCACTGAAAATATTGATTTTAATAAATATAATAAAGTTTTAGTCTGGTGTGTTCCTTTTAGTGTTTTATTTAGTTACGCTGAACTACAATGAAAATTGTCGTTATAGGTGCAGGTGTTGGAGGGGTTTTAACTGTCCAAAATCTACATAAAAAGCTACCTGAAGCTGAAATAACATTAATTGATAACAATAATTATTTTGTCTTTACACCAAGACTAACTGAAGTTCTTAGCGAAATGGTAGCCGAGAAATATATTGTAAGGCCTACCGATGTTTTTGAAACTAAAAATGTTAACGTTATCATTGCTAAAGCTGAAAGAGTTGATTTAGAAAAGAAAACAGTTTATTTAAATAACTCAAAAAAAATAAGTTACGATATTCTTGTCTTTGCTCAAGGTGCTAAAACAAATTTCTTTGGTAATGAAAATTTAGCAAAACATTGTTTACAGTTCAAAGACTATCAGGACGTTGACATCTTAAAAGAAAGAATTTTGGCAGGAATGCGAGAAATTAATCGTAAAACAAGGGATTCGTACCAGATATCCTTAGTTGGTGGTGGCGCTACAGCAGTGGAAGTAGCTTTTGCCTTAAAGGACTATATTAAACATCATATAGGCGGATTTATACATGTTAAAGATGAAGACATTAATATAGCCATCTTTCAAAGCGCATCAAGTTTAGTTCCTTATTTTCCACAAAAAATGATTGAAAAAACTCATAAAGAAGTACAAAAAAAGAACATCCAACTTTATTTGAACCATAAAGTTGTAGATGTTCAAAAAAATTTAATCCTTTGTCAAAAAGATAAATATCCCTTTGATATTACAATTTGGATGGCTGGTGTGACACCCAATCAGATTCCTTGTAAACCTCAACCTTCTCTTACAAAAGGTCATATGCCTGTAAACAAGTATTTACAAGTTACAGACAACGTTTTTGCTATTGGGGATTGTTCACTATGCTTAAATGAAAAAGGTCAACCTTACCCTACTACTGCCCAGATAGCTGTTCAGGAAGCATACCATGTGAGCAAAAACATCGTAAATCTAGTTAAAGGAAAAAAACTTAAACCTTTCAATTATCATATAAGAGGAAATTTCTTAGCCTTAGGTAACCATAAGACAATAGCTGATGTCTTTGGTTTTGTTTTTGGTGGCTATTTAGCTTGGTTACTTAGAGATCAATATTATAAACATGTGTTTAGAAAATTAGTAAAAAAAATGTAATAAAAATTACATAATCACCATTGGCGTTTTTTCATCTTTCTCATCATCAAAATCTGTTACTAACGCTTCTGTTGTTAAAACCATCGCTGAAACTGAAGCTGCATTTTGTAACCCACTTCTAACAACTTTAGTGGGATCAATTACACCTGCAACAAAAAGATCTTCGTAACTATCAGTTTTAGCATTATAACCTAAATTACCTTCACTTTCTTTTAATCTAGCCAAAACCTCAGCGCCTTCTTTGCCTGCATTTCTAGCAATCTGTCTAACTGGCTCTTCTAAAGCTCTTTTAATGATGTCTATTCCTACTTTTTGATCATCAGTGGCAGATAAGGCATCCAACCTTTTTTTGGCTTGTAGTAATGTTAAACCACCACCAGGTAAGACACCCTCTTCTACAGCTGCTTTAGTTGCATTTAGAGCATCATCGATTCTCATCTTTTTCTCAGACATTTCCGTCTCAGTTGCTGCACCAACTTTAATGACAGCCACTCCTTTACCAAGTCTAGCTAATCTTTTTTGTAAATCCTTTTTTTGGTAATCTTCGGCGGTATTTATCTGTGCGTTTAACAACTTTTTTCTTTCTTCAATCTTTTCTTTATTACCATGACCTTCAACAATTGTTGTTTTATCACTGTCTACTCTAACTTTTCTTGCTGAACCTAACCAACTCGGGTCAAAGTTTTCCAATTTTAAACCTTTTTCTTCAGAAACTACTTGAGCTCCAGTTAGTAGAGCAATGTCTTCTAGCATGGCTTTTTGTTCATCACCAAAACCAGGCGATTTTACTGCACAAACTTTTAAAGCTCCCCTTATTAGATTTAGGATGATACCTGTCTGAGCTTCTCCATCAACATCTTCAGCAATAATTAAGAGCTGTTTCTCATCATGTGCAACCCTCTCCAAAACTGGAATCAGCTGTTTCATGGTACTAATTTTTTTATCAGTGATCAAAATTTGAGGTTCTTCAAATTCACAAAGATTTTTTTCTTGATCAGTAGCCATGTACGGTGAAATAAAACCTCGTTCAAATTGCATTCCTTCCACAACTTCTAGTGAAGTGTCCATGCTCTTAGCTTCTTCAACAGTAATCACACCGTCATTACCAACCTTTTCCATAGCATCAGCAATCAACTTTCCAATCTCTTCATCATTGTTAGCAGAGATAGTAGCAACTTGAACTATTTTTTCTTTTTCATTTACTTGAATACTTCTAGCCTGTAATGATTTAACAACTTCTTTTGTTGCTAACTCAATACCTTTTTTAATTTCGATAGGGTTAGATCCAGCAGTAATATTTTTTAGGCCTTCCCTAATAATTGCTTGAGCCAACAAAGTAGCTGTGGTTGTTCCATCACCAGCCTTATCCTGTGTTTTAGAAGCAACCTCTTTAATCAGTTTTGCCCCCATATTTTCAAATTTGTCTTTAAGTTCAATTTCCTTAGCAATAGTCACACCGTCATTAGTTACTAAAGGATTAGTCATTTTGTCTAGAACAACATTTCTTCCTTTAGGCCCTAAAGTCACTTTAACAGTATTAGCAACTTTATTAATTCCTTCTAATAAAGCTTGTCTAGCATGTTCATCAAACATTATTTGTTTCATTGTGCATTACCCCCTTCAACTTTAGCTAGGATATCTTTAAAATCAATTAACAAATAAGTTTCATTATTAAATTCAATTTCTTCTGAGCTATACCCGCCGTAAATCACTTTGTCACCTGACTTAAGAGGTAATTCTCTACCATCTTTAGTGGTACCTACAGCAAGAACTTCCCCTTCCTTCTTCTTTTCTTGAGCAGATTCTGGGATATAAATACCACTAGTTGTTTTTTCCGCTTCTTTAACTTGTTTTAGCAAAACTCTTTCCCCGATTGGTTTAATTATTGCCATTTTTCTTTACCTCCAAATAATTGTAAAATTTTTTGAAAAATCTCCATTTAAATAATTTATGAATGATTTGTTCCTTTTAGGTAGTTGAATAAAACTTTAAAATAATGGTTATATCTTAGAAATATGCAAATAATAACCCTAAAAGGTGGCTATGATGATAATTTCACTTATATCATCAATGAAAATCAAAGTTGTTTTATCATTGATCCCGCTTTACCAATAAAAGAAGTACTTAAACATACCAACCAAGTAGAGTTTGTTATTGTCTTACACAGTCATTTTGATCATATTGTTGACTTAGAAAAATATCGACAACTTAATATCCCCATTTACGCTCACGAATCTTCACCACTCAAACCGGACAGAAAATTAAAGGACAACGAAAAAATAAATTTTGAAAATAACGTTTTTCAAGTAATTCATACGCCTGGACATCGATTTGATTGTATTTGTTTATTGTATGAAGACAAGTTGTTTACATCAGACACCTTATTTGTTGAAGGCTGTGGCCGAGCGGACCTAGCAGGAAGTGATCCTAAAATTCTGTACAATTCTCTGCAGAAATTAAAGAATCTGCCAAACAAAACAATCATTTACCCCGGCCATGACTATGGTTCAACTAAAACTTCTACAATTGGTCAAGAGAAAAAAAACAATAAATATTTTTTAATGAACAAAGAAGAGTTTCTAAATAATAGATAAGCAAAACCTTTATTTATTTTAATACCTTTGTCTCAAATATGGAAAAACAATTATCTACTGAAGAAAGTTTACCTTACTTCTTTAAGCATGTAGATATGGGCCTTAATCAATTGGGATTAAATGTTTCACCAGAGGTTCAAATTTACCTTGCCAATTTATTAGAAAAATTTTCTAAAAGTAATGAACCTAATTATAAAGAACCACTTACTCCACAGCTATTAAAATCAACCCAAGAAGCAAGGCATCTTAGGGAAAGAAAGCTAATTGATTTAGGAGATAAAGCCCTTTTCATCCTTGGCTTTTTTTATGACAGAGTACTAGTAGATGGTTTAACAGAATATCATCAATGGGTTGGAAAAACAGCTTATGGTACATTAGAAAAAGAACACTTTCAGGAAATGGCAGAAAGTTTTGACGATCTTTCAGCAGTTATTGGTGGAATTAGAGCCGAAGAACTTAGTAACGAACAGGTTTGGGATTATCTTGCTAGATGGCATGCAACTGGAGACAAACACTATCAGTTATTACTCCAGCTAAGATATTCAAAAACCAGTGATTTAAGTCTTCTTACAACTTTTAATAAAAACTAATCTCTGGATCCCTAGGTTTTTCATCTTCTTCCTTGTTGTTAGTCAAATTCAAAAAACTGGAGAAATCTGGAGCCTTCTCTTCCTTAGGGGGTTCATTAAACATATCCATCATTGGAGCAGTGTTAACAGGTTCTTCCTTTTTTTCAACCACGCTACTAAGAATTTTTAAGACCTTTTGAATATCTTCGTGTGTATCATGTTGTGTATCAATTGTTATTTTCATACTATCACCCACACCTAAGAAACAGTTTAGCTTTATATTTCTATTGCTTAATTGTTACCATTAATTCACCAGAATATAAAAGTTCAACATCTCCTCTATTTATTAGGTAAATGTCAATTCCCTCGTTCCGATAATTTTCATCTGCTGATAAAACCAGTTCATTAATTCCAAGAAGTTCATTATTTCTTATATCAATAATAGAGGGGGTTGACCTATCTGCATGGACATGAAATTTTCCCCACAGTTTTTTAATATTAGGAATAGAATCCCAAGGATAAGGATAAAAATTCTTAAAAATAAATTCTCTATATAAATGAACTATATTCTCTGTTACTCTTTCAACTCTAGTATAATTTCCTTCACAGCCTTCCCTTAATAATTCTGTTATAAGTGATAAGCCTTGCAAAGAAGTCACGTCTGCACACATTTCTTTTTGAGCCTCCGTAGCTTTTTTAGCCATATTATACAATAAACCTATTTCTCTATAATCACCTTCTTCAAATTTATTTAAAGCATCTAACAGTTTTTTTTCAATTGGAGAATGTGCTATTGTAAATTCTAAATCCTTATCTTCAGCAATAGATACATGGCCCCCAATCTCAAAATAATTGTCTGGAGAAAATTGCTCTGCTAAAATATCTTCTAATTGATAGACATTTTTTTGACTTAAACCCCTACGACTGATTAAAATCCTTAAACCCTTTGCTTTTATATCAGCAGCAGTTAACATTATTCATAAGAAAGAAGATTATTTATATAGACTTTTCCATTCTCCACAAGCCTACATCAACTACTTTTATAGGTTTTTCATGAAAAGCAAAAGTTTTTTTTATAGGAAAATCATATCTCCAAAGGTCTGTAATTTCAAACTTAAAATCCTGACAGATTGATTCAACAAATTTTCTTGTAGAATATTTATGCATGCTATACACTATTTTAGAAACTTCAAAAGCTTTTTCTAAAAATTTTTTATCCATATGTTTTTCTTTTGTACCAAAAGGCGGATTTTGGATAACAAGATCAACTTTCTCGTCGAAGAGAGAGATATCTTCAACAATAAATTCAGCATCACCTATCTCATATTCCTCTTTTAAATTATTATAATTATTAATAGCAGTTTCTATCACATCTTCGTCCTTGTCAACAAAAAAAACTTTTTTAGCCCCCATTAACAAAGCACCAAGTCCAAGAATTCCAGGTCCAGAAGCAGCATCCAAGAACGTCTTTCCTCTTATTTCATCCCTTAAAGCCATCTGCCAAATCCATTCTCCAGCAATGCTTGAAGGAGTTGGATATTGCTCTAATTTTAAAGAAGGTTTTTCAAAAGATTTAAGCTTACTTAGCACAATAGCCAACTTTCTTTGAGAGTTTATAACCATCTTTTATCGTCGTTAAAGGCTAGAAAAAACAAATCCTTTAAATACTTTTTCTGACTATTCTTAAGTGACTTAGGGAACGATATCGAAAGGTATTTAAATAATAAAAATTTATCATCTAAGGTTTAGTTTTGTTAAAATGTGAAAACAGTTTTTGCTGTTTTCTAACAAGGGGATTTATTAAAAGCAAAGAGGTTAGCGCTAGCTATGATTAACAGTTTTAAAAGGATTAGGCAAGAATTGGAAGAACATTTATCGACGATAAATGAAAACACTTCCGAGATTCAGGCATTGTTTGATTATTTACAAGATTTAGAGAATAAGATCAATAAAATTTCTGCCAGAGTTGATCAGATTCAGTTAAATCAGGAAGAAGATATCAGCAGGCCAAGTGTAAGGCCACTTAACCAAACTGAGAAAAAAATCTTCTTAGTACTTTACACTGAAGTTGAACCCTTATCTTATCGTGAAATATCTGACAAAGTAAACCTACCTGCTTCTTTGGTACCTGAAGCCATCTCTGCATTAGTTGGCAAAGGAGTTCCACTTATTAGATCGTTTGTTAATAATCAGTTATTTCTAAAACTAGACCCTGATTTCAAGGAAATACAAGCTAAGGAAAACGTTATTAATATTTCACTTAAATCTTTCTTTCAAGAAGTGTAATCACTATTTAGAGACTAAAAATTTATAAAGTCCTTTCTCTTTTAGATAAAAATGGATTATTTAAAGAGAATGTTAGCTAGCGGACTAGTATGTTTGGAGTTAGGATTAGTTGGCATTACTGGCTGTAAAACCCCCAACATTCACCCTACAAACTTGGGAAAAGTTACTGGTTATAATGAAGCAAAATATCAAAGTGATGAAAATTATTTAGGTGATGTTGTCATGAGCAGTATTGATGGTCATGTTATCGCCGGACATCTAGTAAATGAAGCAAGCAGTTTAACTTCTAAGTTAACAAAAAATGATGAAATTGATCAAGGAGTTAACAATTACTTAAGCTCATTTGGTGCTAACCTAGAAGGAGGTCATAAAGTAACCAAAATTAAAATAGAAGGTGCCAAACATTTATTGGTACACATTAGACAAATTCATTATAGTCCAGACTTTGAAACAGAAGAACAACAAAGAAGGGTAGAAGAAATTCAAAATGAAATCAGTGAAATTTTAGACGAAAGCAGACTTTATCTTCCTGGAGCAGAAATTTATGGAGAAGGCATACACGAAGATCAATTTCTAGAAGATTATTTAAAATGTGCTAAAGAGTATGATTTAATAACAAAAGAAAAAATCCATCAAGAATGTTTTCCAAACAATCTTGGTCCCTTAAGATTAAGTGCAACTGCACAGTTATTGGCTGATAGAAAAGTAAGAGTTGTTAGGGCAGCAGAAGACAAATCGCTCCATAAGAAAGCTGTAACTATTTTCAAAGATGAAACAGGTCTTTATTCGCCAGAAGAAATTAACTACAATGTTTTAACTAGGAGAGAAGATACATTACTTGAAAAAGTAACAGATAAAGGCGTACAAATAGCTATCGCAACTTATGGTGCCGCCCACAATTGGGCAGATAACATCCTAAAGTGGAACGAAGAGAATCCTGATGACAAGTTCTCTTTAATGGTTATAACTCCAGAGAGTTTGTTAAGTGAATCAGAGGTTAGCGATTAAAACCAGAAAGGTACTAAAATAAAAACAATAGTTTCTGCCAAAAAGATTCAATTAAAGAAACTCATCAAAATGACAACAACATTTATATAAATCAGAGGGCGCCAAAACTAATAATTGATTAAAAGTTAATTTCCAAGAAGATGTGCACATTAGAAGACAAATGCGGATATGTTGAACATAAAAAAGAGACCCGAATTTACCAGTCAACAGACTATGCGGTAAATAATTATTAAAACCCTAGTTTTTTTAAGAAATTTCTCTTTTTTTGACAAAACGTAACACTTTATACAAAATATAACGTTAAAAGTAACAAAACATGCCCCAAAAGTAACATTTAAATAATCTGTTACGTTTCTCCCTCCATGCAAGCAAAAAAAGCCATTTCTCGCAGTCAGTTTCACTTGACTCCTGAACAGATTAAATCATTAATCAAACACACAGAAAAACTAAGGGACAAAATCATTATCAAAATGTTAGCTTATTGTGGTTTGAGGAGATTCGAACTTGCCAAAATCAAAATCGAAGACATTGATTTTAACACAAATAAAATAAAGATCATCGGTAAGAAGAACATTGAAAGAGTCGCCACTATTTTTTCCGAACAATTATTGGAAGATTTGAAATTATACATCACTTATGTACTATATAATCAAAAAAAAGGCCACCTTTTCCCACAAGGCTCAAGTTTAAATCAGAAAGAACACATTTCAGTCACAGAAATCAACAGGATAGTGGCCAAAGCAGGAAGAAGGGCCCAAATAAATAATCCTCATCCTGATTTAAAGAATATAAATCCCCATATTTTAAGACATAGTTGTGCCAGAATCCTCAAGGATAAAGGCCTTAGTTTGGAGGTTGTACAAAAAGTCCTAGGACACCTTTCTTATAAAACAACCATGGACCTATACGGGACAAAAAGCATCTCTCAAATGGACGAAGAACTAAAAGAGAAAGTAGGAGATATTTTTGGTTAAACTTTTTAATCAAAGACAAAAAATCAGAGGGAATAAAAATATTATTTTTAATTAGAAATGCGATTCAAACAAAGAGTGTTTGTTTTTTAGAAAAAACTGTTGTTTTTTGGAATAAAACCTATTATCAAAAACAAAAAGATCATTTTGTACCTGGGAAAGAAAACCATAACTCTTCTGCTCTTTCCTTAAAAGATAAAACTCTTACAAAATGGTCACCTTCTCTTTCATATTCAATTATATTTTGACCATCAGAAACTGTTAATAAATAGGTTTTTTCAGAGATTCTATTACTACCAATTGATTCTGGTTTTAAATTATCTCTAGGAGTTGGATCTGCATAGTACCAAATGCCCCCTTCATATTGTAAACCATCACCTTCAAAGTCTCCTTTAACAATAACTGCTAAATGATACCTAGTATCATCTTTTTGGTCTTTTCTACTTAAACGAAGAATTCTAAAAGGAATATCCGAAACCTTCAAAAGTGAAGCATATAAAATAGCAAAATCATCGCAATCACCATGTCGAGTAACTAAAGTTAAAGGAGCATATTGTATCTGGTCATCTATACTCCCATCGAACTTTCCATTGCCATTAGCATCATCAAAATGGTAGGGCCCATAACTTGAAACAAAATCTAATAATTTATTAGCTTTATCTTCATTAGTGACAAGATCAGTTGTTAAATAATTAGCTATTTTTTGTACATGAGAATCTTTGGCACTAATTGTTATAAAGTTATAATAATCATTAATATCATTAACTTCCCACTTTAAATTTCTATAATATGTAAGATCACTTTCGGGTATAGATGTTATCAGTTGACCACTACTTCTGTCCAGAACAGAATAATAAAGTTCTGGAGAAATTGTTGTAGTATAAGGCAAATTACTTCCTTGATGGCAAGTAGAAAGACTTAGAGAGAGAGCACTCACCAAACCACACAAAAGTTTGCTTGCTCTACTGTTCATATATTTAGTAAGGAAAGTAAACAATATTAATTAATCTTTCGCTAATTTACTTACTAAAATAGCAAAACAACAAGAAAAGAAAAGAAAAATATGCCCTGTTTAGCCTACGTAGCTAAGTTTCTTATCTTCATTAATTGATTCAGCTTTCCTAGTTTTTCCTGCTATTGACTTTAGTTTCTTTTCAAAAAGAGCAGCCTGTTTTAGTAAGGGTTTAGGATCAACATCAAGACCGGTATAAACATCTAATGCTTTAATTATCTCTGCTGCAGCTTTACTATCAGGTAAATTACTTTTTGCTTCTGCAAATAGTGCTAAAACAGGTGTTGTAATGTCCTTAGCTAACAAAGCGCCAGTAACACCAACAATTATCCCTTCCATTAAAGGCCTAGCCGTCTCAGAAAGTTTTTTACTTACTGTACCGTCCCTTGTAGAGTAAAAAAAGATCCTTCTTTCACCAGGATTAGGTGAACCAACACCTTCCAAAGAAATAATTTCTTTAGCAGCAAGAACTTGTGCTAATTCCCCTATTTTTTCAGCCAACTTCCAACTTAGTTCCTTACTAACATTTAAAGCATGAACTAAAACAAGATTATGTTTTTTATTATAATGGATAGAGATTGGTTCAATTACTTTGTTTTGATGGATAGCTATCATCGCTGGAGCTTCCTCCATTTCAATTAGGCCTATTTTTTCTGTTTCTAAGTGTTCCAATAGGAATTCTATAGCAATAGTACCTATTAAACCGAAACCTGGAAACCCCTCAACAATTCTTACATTTTTTGGTTTTTTTTTAAGAACTAATTTCATGATTATCACCTCTGATGGCTTTTAGAGTACTTAATTTATTATAAATATTTCTGTTAGTAGAGAATAACTTTTTTTTGAGTATCTAGTATTTATAGGCATCTTTACTTAACTATAGGTTAAGAATCAAATTACTTTTAATTTTATCCGTTAAAGAAAAATCAGTTAATTTCTTTGGTTTGTGTTTAAAAACATTGAAACCTTTTTTATTAAATCTTGGAACCAGATGCCAATGAACTTGATTTACTTCATCCATATAAATTAAATAAACTTTTTTTAATTTCAATGTTTTCATTAAGGCGTTTCTTACTTCATCAACTTTATCCATCAGATATCTATAATCTTTTTTTGAAAGTAAATGTAAATCAGATACAACTTTTTTCCACACAATAATAGTATGTCCTTTAACAATGGGGTAATTAGCTAAGCAAACATATAATTTTGAATCTTGATAAATAATTGCTTGATCAAACGGTTTTGGTAATTTAGTTTCCACAATTTTTAATTAAATCAGACTATAATATAAATCTTAGGTTATTTAGTACGTATTGACTTATATTACACCCTATTGTTTAAAATAACTAAAAAAAAAATTAAACAAACAAAGAAAAAACATAGATAATGGCAAAATACTTTATAGTTAAACCAAGAAGTGTGTAAAAAAGAAATCTTCTACCTTTAAGTTTTAGCATTCCAGCAACTAAAGATACTACAGAAGAAGATAAAGGGAAAATGTTGAAAATTAAGATTGTCAAATAGCCATAACGATGAACCTTTCCCTGATATTTAGCATAAGTTTTTTCTCCAATTAAACTTCTAATTATCTTGTCACTAGCCAAGAAGCCTACACCATAATCAATTAGTTCTGCCACCAAGGCCGTAACAATAGCTAAAGTAAGAATCAAGAAACTATTGTGTCCTAAAGAAAGAAAATAAGGCACTAAAGCTTCTACAGGCATAATTAGAAAGAACAAGTACCCTGCAAAGTGTAAAATAATAAAAGAGCTGAGAACTGGATCTCTACCCGATAAAAGATCTTTACCAATTGTTAGAGAAATAATGATAGCAACCAAAAACAGACCAACTAGGATAGCAATTATCTTTCTTCTCTCAACTATCTCTTGCCTAATTCTTACCTTAATTTCATTTAATTTTTCCTTCATATTAAACTAGTTGCACTAATTTCTTTTGGTTTTTTAATCTTTAGTAAATTCAGAATAGTTGGTGCGACATTTTTTAAACTACCTTTCTTAAGTTTCGTTTTTTTACCAACTAAATAAAAAGGTACCTGACTAAGCGTATGACTTTTTTTCCATTCGCCTACCATTTTTTCACAATTCCCATGGTCAGCTGTAATCAAAACATAATAATTTTTTTCCATAGCTAAAGGCACTATCTTTTTTAAACAATCATCTACTGTTTTAATTGATTTTCTTGTTGCCTTTATATTACCTGTATGACCTACCATATCACAATTGGCATAATTAACAACAACTAATTGTTTCTTCCCCAATTCTTTTTCTAAAAAGTTAGTGATTTGATAAGCACTCATTTCAGGCCTTTGGTCATAAGTAGCAACTTTTGGACTATCTATAATAATTCTTTTCTCATTTCTAAATTTTTTTTCCTGCCCACCGTTAAAAAAGTAAGTTACATGAGCATACTTTTCAGTTTCTGCTAACTTAAGCTGTTTAAGGCCAGCTTTACTAACAACTTCACTTAAAGTATTTTTGTAAATAACCCTATCAAACAAAACAGAAAATCTGTTTTTTTCAAAGTAAGGATACATACAAACAGGGTGGAATTTTTTTAACAGCTTAGTTATCTGTCGCATGCGGTCTTCCCTAAAATTGAATAAAATAACTTGTTCTCCCTTTTTAATTCCAGAGAAACCATTAATTATAGTAGGGATAATAAATTCATCTGTTATTTTTTTTTTGTAAGATTCTTTAATAACATCTTCCATACTTTCAACTTTTTTCCCTTTACCCAACAAACAGTTATAATACAACTTCGTTCTTAACCATCTTTCATCCCTATCCATGGCGTAGTATCTTCCAGAAACAGTAGCTAGATTAACACCTTTTATCTTCTTAAGATATTTATTTACTTCCTTAGGCGCAGTGTCTCTTCCATCTGCTATAACATGCAAATACGTTTTAACTTTATTCTTTTTAGCTAAATCAATTAACGCTTGTAAATGTGAAAGATGACTATGAACCCCAGCTTCACTACATAATCCAATTAAGTGTAAGGAACTTTTTTGTGCTTTTCTTATGGTCTTCAATAGGACTTTATTTTTGTAGAAGCTTCCATCCTTAATACTTCCATTAATTCTTGTGATCACTTGTTTAAGATCTCGCCCTGCACCTAGATTTAAGTGTCCAACCTCTGAATTGCCCATATAATTTGGAGGCAAACCTACTGCTTTTCCTGAAGCTGATAAGGTTGTAAAAGAGTATTCCTTTCTTAACTTGTCTAAATAAGGCGTCTGATTTAAAGTTGCATTTCCCTTTTTATTTTTAGAATAACCAAAACCATCTAAAATTACCAAAATCACCCCTTTCATTACTTAAACTAAAGTTTTAGAGTTGATAAAGTTTTCTCCCAAAAACTATTTAAATAGACCATCTTTTATGCCTAAAGTTACGCACAAATGAAAATCATTTGGAGGAAAGAAAGGTTTCAACGTAAACCTTTTACAAAAGTTATATGGGAAAACAAACAGTAGAATCATTAATTCCAGGTGGAAAAGCTACAGCTGCACCACCTTTAGGACCAGCTTTAGGTCCATTAGGAGTGAATATCGGACAAGTAGTCCAAGAAATCAATAACAAAACTAAAGATTTCAACGGTATGCAAGTACCTGTTAAAGTCATTGTTGATGATGAAACAAAAGAGTTCACGATTGAAATAGGAACCCCACCTGCTGCTGCTTTAATCAAACAGGAAGCAGAAATCAAAAAAGGTGCAAGCAACCCCTTAACAGAAAAAGTGGCTGACGTTTTAATTGAACAAGTAATTAAAGTAGCTAAGATGAAAGAAGATGCTCTTTTAGGCTCAACTCTTAAAGCTAAAGTTAGAGAGATTGTTGGGACTTGTCAATCAATGGGTATCTTAGTTGAAGGCATGCCTGCTCAAGAAGCTCTGAAGGCTATTGCTGAAGGTAAGTTTGATACAGAAATAAGCTCAGGAAAAACAGAATTATCTGATGATGAAAAATCTAAGTTAGCTGAAGAAAAGAAAAAATTACAGCAACAATTAGAAAAACAAAGGGCTGAATTTGAAACTAAAGCTAAAGACATCATTAAGGCTATGGGTAGCAAAGATAATAAAAAGATTAGAACTAAATTAACTGAAGCTGGAATACCTATCAAAATAATTGATGAATTAGCACCAGAAGAAAAGAAAGAAGGTAAAAAGTAAAATTACCTTTTAAGATAATTTAAAACTTCAATTTCTTTATTTTTTATTTCTAATAAAGTTTCAGAAAGTTTTTGTTGAACTTCTATTATTTTTTTGTTTCTATTAAGATTCTTCATTAATAAAGCTATAACTACCACTGCTTCAACCAAAAGAATGAAGATGATAAAAGTAATCACTAACAAAACTTCTACTAAAGGAACATCTACACCAAAAACTAACATATCAATCAGATAAATTTTTTAAGCTTATAAATATTACTTTTTTTTGGCGCTGTCCAGAGTCGTACGACTCTGAACAAATAAACTAATGCCTTTGCCAT
>CAYFOH010000020.1:0-16705 GCA_964344755.1 uncultured Methanosarcinales archaeon | reverse complement strand
GGTGCCGACACAGGATGCCACCCATTTGGAACTGCGCATAATCGCGATGTTATATGAAATATTTTTACGACCTTTACAGGCTTGCCACTAACGTTATCGCCGAAAATTTTTAGCACTGGCTCCTTCGCATAGACGACAAAAACAAACAACTCAATAATACTGAGCCTAACATTGTCTATGCTGTTTCATTTCATTACACCCAAATTTGCAGGAATGAACTTTTTAACGGGCACTAATCAGGAAAACAAAAAAGTAAATGGGGGCTCTCTCACTAAAGTCCAACAAAATACCCTGCTTTAACTAGTTTGCTAGGATTTTCATACATAGGGAATTCCACACCGTCTGGACTCTCAACCAAAACTCCACTTCTAAAATAATGCGGAGCTGGAAGTAACCTTCCTGGTTCTTGGATTGATCCTAATTTAAGAACTTTAAAATTTCCATCTGCTGTCGTGAATCCTTTTAATGGTTCTTTACCTCTTAAAGTTGCAATATCTTCCTCTAGTGAAAATCCAAAATCAGGTGATCCAGAACTTCTTCGTCCATACATCGGAAATGAGAAAGTTCCTCCAAATTTATCCTCGCCCAAATCATACCAGCCAACAATTGAAACTCTGCCCGATTTTATTCTAGATTCAGCTCTATTTAGCAACCATTCTGGAACTCTTACTCGGTCATCTAAGTTAGGGCTTACTTCTCTATCTACAATTTCTTCTACGGTTGCAAGATATGTCCTTCCATCTATCTTACCAACGCAATGTCTTGAGAAATATGGGGGACCATCATATCTTCTTTCTCTATGGTCAAAACTATTTCTGTCCTGCCAAGTATCACCCTGCTCTAAACTTGGATTTCTCAAACTAGCATAAATGTGAGATAATTGCTTAGGAGTCAATGAAACTAAACCCTCTCTAATTACGCCCTCATAATTTATCCCATCTGTGGGGAAAGTCCGCTCACGTTTAACTTTCAATTTTGCCATTTTAATCACTAAGAAAATAGCGAATATAACTAATTTGTGCTTTCATATGAAAGCTTTTTAGCCTCACTTTGCTTTATTTTCAGCTAAAACAGGCATCATTTTTGCTTCTGCTTTTCGCAAATGTTCAGAAAACGCTTGTCGGGAGATCTTCATCTTTTTAGATAATTGATCTAATTCAACTTTTCGTGGGACTTCATAATAACCAAACTGCATCGCTAAGTCTAATGCTTCTTTTTGTTTTGCAGTAAGATTTGGACTTACATGAAAATGATAGACATCATTAAGTTTCATTTTTTTCATGCTCAGCAGTTTTGCCGTTCCTATTTTCTTAACATCAGTTAGAAACTTGTTAATATGCTTCTTATCCCACGAACAAATCTCCCAGTATTCCCAACTATCGTCAGGATTACAATAAACAGGTTTTACAACCATGATTTCTTTTGAACGAAAAGCAGAATACTCTCCTCTTTCTTTTGGTCGTTTCTCAACAAAAATGACTAAGTCCTTATTAACATCAACTTTGACTACTTTCTTATCTTTCTTTATGTCTCTAATAAATCCCTTCTTTCCTTTCTCAGAACCCCGTAACATCAAGAAACCAGTATTGTAAATATGTTTATCATCGCTGTAAGAATTTCCAGGAGTTGCAAATACTGTAATACCATGCTTTACCACTTTTGGCATTGTTACACAATCATCATGCTGATACTTTATTCTTGCAACCCACATACTATGAAGTATTTACTAGAACCTATATAAATATTGTGAGAACTGATTATTTTTTCGCGAAACCACTTCTCTGAACATATTTGTAAATATCTTTTCTATGTCCAATCAGCACGACAGAAAGAGTTTGCTTATTTTCATCCAGATCAACCAAAGCCCTGAAATCTCCTATCCGTAATTTGTAAGATTTTATTTCAACAAGACCTTCTAAGTAATGCTTTGGGTCTTCTACAATGCTATTAACTTTCTTAACAATCCTTTTAGCATCATCCTTGTGGATTTTTCGTAAGAAATTTCGGGCTTTATCATCCCAAATAATCTCATAACTCATTATGCACCAAACTCTTTTAGAATTGCATCATTACTAACAAACTGTCCTTTAGCAATACGTTCTCGTGCTTCTTCAACTTGTTGAATTACTTCTTTTCGTAGTTCAGGTTCTAGTCTAATTACTTCTTTTATTTCTGCCATATCACGTTTGAGTAATTCCAAGTCTTCATGGATTTTGTTTAATACATCTGCTTGAGCCATTTTTGTAACCTCTGATGTCCTAAAGCTGGACTAATTTAAATAATTTACTACTTTTTGTGAGAGAGCCCCCTAAATAACGGTTAAAACAAAAGAGATTAGTGCCCTTAAAGCTAGCCTGCTAAAGCAGAAATAATAACAAATTAATTCTGGGAAACTACGATGCCAATAGATTTTCGGTGACATAAAAATCCGCTCACCATCAAAGGTTCGCTACGTATAACAAGTTTTATGCGGGTGCGTTACTCGAGGCATCAAAGCCCCTGCGTTACTCCCCCAAATGGCTGTCGCCACTTCGCATAAAACTGATGTTATATTCAATAAAATTTGAGTTCTAAGAAGTATGTGGGGGAAGTTCTTACCTACCATAAGCCGCTACATGAGCTCGCTTCATATCTGCTGCAAATGGCGTAGTGATTTTTAACCATTCATAACGACCTGTATCTAATTGTTGAATTGCTTCACAATGTTGACCTAAAAACGATCCAACTCCAACAACAACTAAATCAAAACCAGAAACCCTTTCAAAATCAGAACGGAATACGCCTTCTGAAACATTCATAACTCTTATTCCACCGCCATATGGTACTCTTTCAACAACTGGTTTTTCATAAATCAAGAAGTGTTCATTATGAGCTAATGGTTCACCAATTTCTGGAACACCTGCTAATTCTTATCTAATATCATCCAAACTTGCAAGTGGTTCCTCACGTTTTCCCCATGGAAGAAAACCAAATCTTTTTACTCTTTCTGTTCTTGTATCAAACCCAACAATAATCTCTCCAGCTGTACTACAGTGAACATCATAACCACTATAAGTAGTATTTCCTTCAACATCTGGAAGATCTAGTTTTGTCTCTGTTGGAATAAAATAATCTTTTCTAACTTGAACGTTAGGAACTAATTTTACTCTTTCCAATACTGCTTGATACAATTCATCCCCCATAAAAATCAAAAAATCACTACTTTTATATAAATATTATCAAAAAAAGTAGAACTTCTTAAATATTGAAATTTACTCTTTTTTTTTCTCTTTCTCTAATTTCTTTCTAATAAGCTCTTGGTTCCTCATCCAATTAAAGATCGGAATACTTTTCTTTGTCCTTAAATAATAAATACCAACAATAATTAGAGGAATACCGACTAAGGCACCTAGAACTGTTAAGGTTAATATAACACCAATGATAATACATGTCCAACCCATAGATTTTTGCTCTTTGGTTTGTTTAAATTCCTTTTTACTAATCTTTTTCATTTTCATAAGATTAATATCCCATGGGTTATAAATTTAACTTTAATGAGTTAGAAATTTATGTTATAAAAAAATTATTTTGCAATACCCAAAAATTCTTAAGATATAAGAATCCCAAATAATATTATTTAAATGCTACCAAAAGGATAAAAGTTTTCTTTGAGGGGAATATTAAGATGGATTTCAAGATATTAATTAATAGATATAGGCGCTGGAGGGTTAATTGTTGGAAGGAAAAGGCTCGTCAAAAATATGATTTAGATAAACCGGAAGAAAGGGAATTAGTAAAAGGTTACTTTGAAATAAAGTTTATTAAAAGTCAAAAATTACAACAATGGTTAATGATTTTTTTAACCATAGTTTTGATTTATGTAACTTGGATCAACTACGCTTGACGAATACATTCGTGTTACAAATTCTAAACAGATGAGTTACATTTGTTAACAAATTAATCAAAAGTGACTACACCTAACCGCTTATTTTTACGATAATTGTTCATAACTACGCTCAAAAATCCCTTAAGTTTTTCATCATGTATGACTTTTGATCCAATCTCTAAAGCTAATTGTTTTATTGCTGTACTATCTTTCTCTTGTTGGAGTATAAGCTTACACTTATCAAATATTTCACGTTCTTCTTCATTTAATCTAACTGTAAAAGCATCAGCAGATTTATCAAGATTGTATCTCCTAAATGGTTCTTTTTTTATTGACATTTTTTCTACGGAATTTGAGAGGGCCTTTAACAAATTAAGTTATAGGGAACGTTAATGAGTTAACTAACCCTTAAACCCATTTTTGTTCGGAAAATAGAGCAAATAGTGTTACTTTTTTGTCCGGTTTTGTACTCTGAACAAGACTAACAGTTTGATGGTCTAAGATAACAATTCTAACTCATTAAAGTCCATTAACACTCTTATTTATCTTTAACTTTATCTCCATCCTCCATATTACGTAACTGTTCCTCCTTCTTTTCTTTTAGATCGTATAACCTATCATTCTCAGATTTAGGGATTATATTTCTAATACTTGGAAGTATCTTCTTTTGTTGAAACCTGCGGTAGTAATGACCTTTAACCTCAGCTCTTTTTAATGCTTTACCAATTACTGAAGGAGCTCTATCTAATAGTTTAGCTACCTCTAGTTGGGTGTACCCTTTTTCATTTAATTGGATACAAGCTTGTTCTACTTCGGTTAGTGGCTGTTTCTTAAGTTGTCTATCCTTTCTATTCTTCCTAGCAATGTATCTTTCAATATTTAACGCCATTATTATTTTACCTCCCATTTCCCAAATGGATTTTCTATGAACCTACCTCTCTTTTTCTTGACCAATAATCTAGCTACTGCTTTCGGCAATTCCACAACTTCATCTCTATCAAAAGGACCAACTACAATGTCCCGGATAGGACAAACAAAGCTGGGTACAGGCCAGATTATTTTGATGTTTTTCATTTCTCTTCCTTAAGTACCTTCTCTAAATCTTCTATAGCGCTTAATCCTTTATTTTCTGCTATAATATGAACTTGATTTCCTGTCTTTTGATGTAGCTTGTTTTCTACAGAAATATTTACTTGACCGAGATCACCATTAAAAAACAATCTGATACTCTCTTTAAATTCTAAAGAAGGGAGTTTATCAAAAAACAAAGACATATGTCCTCCTTTTGCTCCTTGCCAAGTCCGACAGTTACCCTTCAAATTCCATCTCTTAAATATTCTTACTGCATAATCAAAGTCCTTATGGGTGTCTAGGTCTAAAGCAATCTCGTTCTTAGTAACAGTTCTGACATAACCCTTATTAAATTTCCAAATTTTAGGTTTGTGGATTTGTTCTTTTGTTTGGTCATCTCTTCTTTTACATGAAGAAAAAAAACTTCTTTTTTGTGTTGTCTTCTTAAATATCCAGTAAACCATTTTTTCCACTTGCTCAGAATCATAATTGCACCAACTACTTTTTTTATTGACAAACTCAATAATTTCTTCTGCCGAGTGTTTTGTTGATAAAGTCCCTAACAAATAGAAGATCTGATTTCTTGTAGGATGTGTTCCTTCCAAAATATCTTCTAACTTTCCATATATTTTTATCTCAACCATTTTTTTTCTTCATAAATAAAAGGTGCACCAGATAACAAGTTATATAATAACAACAACAAATTATTCGAGAATATACTATAGTAATGATTACTTGTCATTCAGTGCACCCCCTTCTCTTCAACATTAAGTATTAAATCAAATTTATCTGCTATAGCTATAGAAACATCTGAATTCTCATTAATTTGCCATCTTTTGATTGTTTTAAGGGGTAAATCAGCATTAGGTGTTTCTTCAGAAATATTTAGCAACCCCAGGTGTGTTAGGATATTACATTCACGATAAACTGTTTTATTTCCAATTTTAAGATCCTTAGATATTTTTTTTCGACTGAACCAAAGGCCTTTATTTTTTATCAAAAAAACTAAAACTTTTAACCTAATTTGTGAACAGCTACTAAAAACTATTTTTTGAATTATTCTTTTAGTTTTATCCTGATTATATTTTTCATCAAGTGAATTTAAAGAATGCCATAATACAATCAGTTGAGACAAAATTCTTGCAGGTTCTTCTGGATAGATAAGATTATTAAGTTCGCCGGTTGTATAATCCACTTCGGCTGTCGCTCTTAGCTTTGTTAATGATTTTGCAAGCTTACTTAGGAATTTTTGATCTCCTGATTGAATGGTAGATTTTCTAAAAGTGTGATCCTTTAGAAATTCTTTAACCATTACTTTAAATTCATTTGCATAACGTGCTTTATTGCTTCCATTAATGTTTGAAAATATTTTTAACATTAACTTTTCTGAATTTTTGTAGGCAGTACGGTAAAGAAATTCTCTAGTGCCCAAATCTTGATGTACTAAAACCTGGGAATCAATCGTTGGGGTTGAACAAGCAATTAGGGTGACATTAAGGTCTTTGTATAGTATATCAACTCCCTCACCGCTTTGTTTTCCGGCATATCCATCATAAAGATCTCTTAGTTGTGCCCACACTTGCGCTTTTTCATTTGGGTGCAGTTTTAAAATAGATGCCATCTCAGGGATTAGCATGATTTTGTTCCTTAATTTTAATGCCAAATCGGGATGTTTCTCTTTATCGACATAACCATTAACTAATGTTTTTGCTGTTAGGTTTTTTACGATTTTAGAAATTTCCTTATCTTCCAAGCATTTTACTAGTTCTGTTTTGCCATCTGAACTGGCACCAATGATTATTAGCCATAACTTGGCTTCTTTCTGAAATCTACTTATTGCAACTGCTAAAACAAGATCTATCAAATCTGAGTCTTCAATATACATATATTTTTTGTAAGCTGTGTATAAGTCATCGAGAGATATTTTTTTTGTCATTGTTAAAAAGTTCCTCCGTCTCAATTATCGATGTAACAAAATCTTTGTTGATCATAATTTCTCCTGAACGAGTTTGTAATGTGACAAATCCTGATTCTGTTGATTTTACAACCCCTAAAGCACATCTACTGGTGTTGCCACCATCAGTGTACCATACTTTTTTACAAAATTGTTTCATTTTCTTTAACCTCCCAATGTTGTGGACATTTTTCAAATAGAAATTTTCTAACAAATCTAACTTCTTCTGGTAAAGATTCCTCAACCTCTTTAGGTAAAAGAATTAGCCTTGGTAATCCGTTTGTCAGATCATTGTCCTTAATCATTTTAAGAACCTAAGGTGGTTCAAATAATTAAGAAATTCCAACTCTTTTCAAGACTTTTGCAGGTATTTGTTCCTAACTTCTTGATATTCTTGTAACAGCTGTGGGTTTTTCATTAACTCGATAAAAACCTGCCAAGTTTTAGAAATCTCCTCGTCTTTTTGGTTTTGTAAAGTAATTGCATCTTCTACCCTAAGTGGTCTTCCGCACTTAAAACACATCATATTCCTAGATTCGTTAGTAACTCCACAACTACACTTCATGTATTTGTCTTCTAGAGATTCGTCTCTCTGTAAATTGTGCATTCTTAAAAAAGCGTCAGTTTGCTGTTTTTGACATAAGTGAACATAGGTTTTAGCCTGTCTGCTAGTTAATGTCCAACCGAAATACCTACAGAATACTGGGAAAGTAAGCAAGGGAGCCAACCTTGTGGCTGCAGAATGTCTAAACCAGTGTGGATTAGATTTCTTTTTTAGATCAACTTTTTTGAAGATTTCTTTTAGTATCCTATTAAGAACTAAATTACAAATTCTGCGGCCAGAAACACCTTGACCCCTATACTTTAACCAAAGGTAGGCCTCTTTATCATCTTTCTGAGGATGAATTTCTATCCATTTTAGGATATGTTTCAATGACCTGATAACCTCCGGAGACCTCTTTCCGGTTTTACCGTCTACATCAATATAACCAATCCCAAAATTTTTATCTACCCTGAAATCCTTTATCTTCATCTCTAGAAGCTCACCACTTCTGATGCCAGATTCCCATAATAAAGTAACAATAGCATTGTCTCTTAATGTAGTTGCAGAAAGTTTTCTATCAATAATTTCATCAAGATTTTCCTCTGTTAGGATCTCTTTAGGATCAATTTTTCTGTTTTGGTATGTGACTTTAACAAATTCTTCTAACCAGCTATAGAATCTGTACGTATCTTTAGCCTTTTCACCCCATAGCTTTTCATCCTGTTTTTTGTACCAATTGTAAATTTGTCTTATCGCTCTCCTATAGTCGCATTTTGTAGCGTTACTCCATTTGTTATTGGTGTTTATATCCACTAGAACTGGCTCCCACTCTTCTTGTAGTGCTGTTGATAAGTTTATTTTATGTTTGTCAATAAGTCTTAGTAATTGGCCTATTATCTTAGCTGGGCGGTATTGTTTACCACTTCCTTTCGTTAGGATGTGGTTCCAATATTTTAAAAGAAGTTTTTTATTTTCTTCGTTTTGATGTTTCTCTAGTCTTTTTCTAATACAGGAAGGGTAATCTTTCCTACCCTTAAACATTTCAAAGTCTTCTTTTGTCTTCGTCATAATTTACATTAAGAGAAACCAGAATTAAAGAATTCCCTGTAAAGTTTATAACTTTTACAGGTAATTGGCTTATGACATTAAATGAGAAGCGCCAGTGCCCGGACTTTCAAGAGTATCACTATTCTTGGGGTGAGTTAAATGAACCCTCCGCCTCTCAAGTGGCGTGACACTTGTTTGAACCGGGAATTCTATAAAGAATCGGTTAACTCGTGAATAACCTTATTAAGGTTTGTTCGAGACCGACGCTATACCGGATTAAGCGACACTGGCTTAAGAATGATTTCACAAGAAGAAGTATATAAAAATAACTAAAAAAAAAAGAAAAAATTTAACGTCTTTTTCTACGTTTAGCAGGAGCCTTTCTTTTAGCAGGCATTTTCTTTTTGGTCATAGGCATAGAACACATTGCCATACAACTACTACACTTGTTTGGCATTGCCCATTTAACAACTCCTAGAATTACAAACAAAACTGCGATGTAAGCTACCCATCCATCAACACCTAACCATCTTGGCCAAATGAAAGCGTTTAGTAGCAACAAAACTCCCCAGACTACTTTCATCAAACCACTACATTTATGACACATACCCATTAATATCACCTCTTTATTAGGAGTAAGAAAGAAATTAGGTTATAAAAAGTTATCGGAAAATCTTATTCGTCGTTTTCTCTTCTAATAACCTTAACAGCATCCATTTTAACAGTTATCGGAATAGGCACAGCTGCTTCCAGTAATTCAACAACGATTTCTTCTTTTTGAGCATTTATCCTGGTAACTTTTGCTTGTTCCCTTTTGAAAGGGCCAGAGATGATTTCTACAATGTCACTTTTCTTAATGTTCATCTCAACTTTAACTTGTTCTAACATATGTTCAATTTCTGGATAAGGAATAGCTTGCGGCAATAAACCACGAGCGTAAGGAACTCCTTGAACAGCAGTTTCAGCTTCAGCTTTAGAAGCAGCTTCAATAAAGATATATCCTCTCATACCATGTGGTCTGATAACGGAGTAAACTGCAATTTCAGTTTTTTTTCTTAGTTTAGGGATAAGATAATCTACTACTTGATCTTCCCTATTTGCTGCGGTTCTTAAACCAAAAATTAGTGATTCCATTTTTTTAAAATAATACTTGTTTTCCTAGGAAGATGACAAAGCCAATAATTCCAATGATGGCAATACCTAACCCTGTCACTTTAACCAGGTTTTTAAACTCAGTTTTATTAGGTCTTTTAGTTATGCGCAAAATTCTTACAGTTTCCTTAATGAAACGCTTAATTTTAGCCTTAATTGAGGATTGCTGTTGCATAATATGCCTAACAAAAGAACCCCTTTATAAAACTTTTCCTTAAAATTAGTTCATAAATTCTATTCCTAGCTCAGAGCCAAATCCTTGTTTTTTATTAGAGATTTGTTTGTTATCGTCACCAAAGATTTGTTCTGAATCTACTCCTGTAACAATAACCATGGTTCTAATAGTGTCTTCCAGATCTTTATAGATTTGAGCTCCCCAGATTATTTTAGCGTCTGAATCTAACCTGCTGGCAATCCCTTCTACAACCTTTCTAGATTCGTCAAGAGTAAGTCCTTCCCCACCAGAAATATTGATTAAAGCTCCTTGGGCGTTAGATATATCTACATCAATAAGTGGGTTTTCAAGAGCTTTTTTAACAGATTCTTCTGCTCTATTATCTCCCTCTGCTTCACCTACTCCAATCAAGGCTACTCCTCCTTCACTCATAATGGCTTTAACATCAGCAAAGTCTAAATTAACTAAACCAGTTTTGGTTACTAACTCAGCGATACCTTTAACAGAGTTTGTTAAAATTTCATCTGAAACCTTGAAAGCTGTTTGTAATGGTAAATGAGGTGCTAATTCTATTAATTTTTCATTAGGGATAACAATTAGCGTGTTAACAGTTTGTTCTAATTTTTCTAAGCCAATCATAGCGTTTTCAAATCGGTGAGAACCTTCCATAGTAAAAGGAATTGTTACAATACCAATACTTAAGATTCCCATGTCTTGAGTTAACTTAGCAATAAAAGGGGCACTTCCTGTACCAGTTCCCCCTCCTAGACCACAGGTAATAAAAACGATGTCTGATTCTTGAACAAGTTTTTTTAGCTCTTTTTCATTTTCTTTTGCTGCAGCTTCTCCAACTTTTGGATTGGAACCGGCTCCTAGACCTTGAGTTAATTCTTTACCAATTAGCAACTTTTTATCTGAAGTTGTATATAAAAGATCTTGTGCGTCTGTATTAATAGCAATAGTTTCGATTCCTGTAATTCCCACCTCAGAAATCCGATTAATTGTGTTGTTGCCTCCCCCCCCACAACCAATAACTTTAATCCTTGTTTTTTGTTTAGATATAAGATTTCTTAACTCTTCATCGATGTTAGAATTTGCTTTGCTGTGAGAAATCTCTTCAGCTTTTTGTACAGAAACTTGACTTACCTCTTGATAAACATTCATATAAACACCCTCTCACTTTTGGAGACGGGTTGCCTATATAAAGATTATTGATCTGCAGGAGAGGCTACGGGCTTGCTGTTTTCTGCCACAACTTTAACTTCTTTTAATTTCGTTAGTTCAGATAACTTTTTACTTAAAATTTCTAGAATTGGTGCAGGTAGGTTAATTGGAACTTTAACTTCAGCTTTGTTTTCTTTAACTTCTACCTCAATATTATCTTTGGGAATTCTCATTGTAGCATTTAGGTAAACCTTAAGCTGTTCTTTTTTATCTGTAATAATTTTGTTAACCTTCACTTTATAATTAACTTCTTTTCCAGCTAGTGGATGGTTAAAATTAACAATAACCCTCCCTCCAGAAACTCTTGTGATTGTTCCGATTTCCCCATCAACATCAATTTGTAAGCCAGGTCTTGGTTCTAAGTTATGATCTTTGAAACTGTTACTTGAAACGATTTTCATTTTTTTGATATCCCTCTTACCAAAGGCATATTCTGGTGACAACTTTATTTGGTACTCTTTTCCGACTTCTTTCCCTATTAGTTCCTTGTCTAAACCAGGCAGGATTTGTTTTTCTCCTACACAAATGGTTACTGGATGAACATCTTTTCTTTCTAAGTTAAATTCTTTAACAACTGCCTTTTCGGTAGTGTCAAAAACTGTTCCGTCAAGCAGCGTGCCAGTATAATCTATTTCTACAAAATCATGTTCTTTAATTGTTGTCATTTTTAATTACCTCGAGGATATAACCTAAAACTACTTTTTTAGCTTCTTCTTCATTAAGCCTAGTAGTATCAATTACTTTGTCGTAGTGTGACTCTGAACGATAGTCAAAACCATAATATTTTAAGTAACGATCTGTATCGTTCTTATCTCTAGATTGAAGGTCCTTTTTTAAATCTTCTATTGTTTTTGGCAAATCTCCTTCGTTCCTCTTTTTATTGGATTCTTGATCACTCAAGTCTTTCCAGATCCTTTTAGCTCCTTCCTCTGGATCAACTTTGATAAAAATTTTAAGGGATTCCTTAAGAAAATGAAATTGGGTTCTTCCCTCAACAACTAATTGATAACCTTCTTGATGTAATCTTCTTGCTTCTTTGGCGACTTTTTGATCTACATCAACGTCTGTTTCTGGATGCTCTTGGGCATAAGCATTTAACTCATGGATATTCATGCCTTTGTCTCTAGCTATTTCACGTCTTATTCCACCAACATAGATCCTTTTCCATTTTTTTCCAGTTAATTCTGGTAGGTTTTTTTCCAGAAATTTAGCTATGCTACTTTTTCCACTTCCTGCATTTCCAGATATTGTAATAATCATTAGAAGTTAGGAAAAGTCGTGGTTTAATAAGGTTTCCCTACATAAGGCCACATCCGGAATAACACAATAATGTATATTAACACAACCGTCTGTATCGAAAATGTTCCATTTTCGGGACATTCCGAAAATTTCTAATTTTCGTTATGTGCCGTGATATGCTGGGATATGCTATGCATATCACTGCATGGCCAGACGTAGTTTTTGTTTTCTTACCCTATTTCACTGACTATAACTCTATACTTCGTATAGATACATAATCAGTTCCATCGCGCCACTACATTATTACTAGCGTAAAATGTAGTAATAATGGCGGCGACGGTTAAGAAAACAAAAATGGAGTGGGGTGTGTTAGTATACATATTTACTCTATTCCGGATGAAGCCCCTACATAATTAAATACTTTGTAGTGGTAAGCCATCTTTAAAAATAACTAGGTTATTCTAGCTAAGTGGTAGATGAAGTTAAGAAAGTTTCTAAATTAAACAAGAGAATCATTATTCTTATAAGCGTAGTTATTGCCTTCGTTTTCATAGTTTTAATCATAAGACCAGGGCTTGTTGGTTATAGTGTTTACAAAGAAGCTGAAAGATCGCAATATACCCTAGATGAACTGGGTCAAAGTGTGCGTGCTCTAAGATCTGAACTAACAACAGCTAGCTCTAACCTTAGCTTTTATGCAAGTAGTAACAATCTTTTACAAGGACAGGTAGTTTCTTTATCTCAAGATTATACTTCATGTGAAGGGGAGAGAGCACAGCTAGAAGCTCAACTTGGCGTATCTGAACAAGCTTGTAACGATAAAATATCTCTTTTAGAAGAAAGATTAAGCGATAGCCAAATAGAATTATCAGAACTAAAGAACACTCAAACGGCTCAGATTGAAGATGCTAAAAAACCTTATGTCGAAGACTTATCAGAAGTAGAGGCAGAATTACTTGCTTTACAAGAAAGTTATGATGAATTGGTTTCCAACACTGCTAAAAACGTCTGCTGTAAAAAACGTGTAGATGATCCAGCAATAGATTCTTATGAAGTTTTAGCTAACAAAGTAGTTTGCCTGGAAGGCGGAGAAAATGTTTTAGTCTGTTAACGAATTTTTTCGTATTCACTTTCTTCTAAGCGGTTTAATTTATCTCTAATAAACTGTTTACTCCAGAAAAAAACAAATTTGCTTAAGCTCCATTTTTGGAATCTTCTTGTGGAATTAATTACATGAGTGTTAACACAACTAAATTTCCCGTACTTTCTTAACTTTTTGATTAATTTATGGTGTTCTCTAACCTTTACTTCAGGATATCCCCCTACTTTATGAAATAGTTGTTTAGGACAAACAAGGATACCACTACAGCTTGGGTACAGACCGGTGCTAACATAGCTGTTTTTTAAGTAGAAGGCCCACTTGTATTTTTGGTTGTCTGGTTTTCCTTTTGTCGTAATTACACTATAATTTCCATTAAATTCTTGATTTATTTTTTGTAGAGTCTTGTCGGTAAGTTGCGTGTCCGCATCTAAGAAAACAAGGAGTTCACCTTGTGCTTTGTTAGCACCGTAATTTCTAGCTAAGCTAACGTTTGCTAGGGGCAAAGAATGAAGTTGTATGTTTTTTTTCTTAACAATTTCTTCTGTTTTATCAGTACATCCATTAGCTACCACTATAACTTCATAATTTTGGTAGGTCTGTTGTTTAATACTATGCAACGTTTTACGGATGTAATCTTCCTCATCATGAGCAGGAATTACTATAGAAAACTTCACCATGTCTTTTCAAAATAAAATTTCAACCTTTAAAGAATTTTGCTTGCAGAGAATATAGTTAAAGAGTAAGATAATTGGCTGCCCACAACATTCCTTCGTCACAATAATAGAAGAGATTACTATATGGTTGTCCGTCAGCAGTGAAAACTTCTAAGAAATTTTTGTGTTTTTCAATAGTTTTGGTGTATCTTTCCTTGAATTCTTCAGCCATCTCTTTATCTACTTGTTGCAGCAATTTAACATATAAAGGACCCATATGCATCCATACGCTATCAGTCT
Organism: uncultured Methanosarcinales archaeon; assembly: GCA_964344755.1. Classification (GTDB taxonomy): domain Archaea; phylum Nanobdellota; class Nanobdellia; order Woesearchaeales; family GW2011-AR9; genus CAYFOH01. The sequence continues at coordinate 2,379 of CAYFOH010000020.1, read as the reverse complement.
CATAGTTACGCACTAGTATTTCTTGTGGGATGAATTTTATACTTTCTCTTCCAGAGGTATATTTAAGTGGGAAAGGATGGTCAAGTCCAGCAGCATTAATTTCTCTAACAGTCGAACTTAACATTTCTTTGTCAGTAATAATGTTAAAAAGAAAAGGGAACAGGTTAGCGTCTCCTGCTAAATATTCTTTTTTAGTTAAATCGTCGTAGAAGTATTGACCTTGCCAGAAGTTTTCTTTGATAATGTTTGGGTAATTGTATCTCGTAAGAGGGTTAAGTAACTTCATTTCTTTTAAGTCTTTGGCTAGCAGGGCCACCATACAATTGTCATAACAAGAACTTTCTCTAATTGCATAATCTTTCATTGAAGAAAATTTTTTGTCTTTTTTTACTAAACCATTTTCTTTATCAATTACTAGGTTAAAGAATCTGTTGATCTCTTTGTTAAGAAAGTCTTTGTAAGTATGATACGGAAATTTGGATACTTTAATGCTATGGATTAACCACGGCAAGGAGTCAACACCATAGCATGGAAAATCAAAGGGCCTTCCTTTTGGGGTGATAGTTGTTGTAACGCGATTAGCTTGTAGAAAACGGTTAAGGGCGTAACGTAATGTTTTATGAATTTCTACTGTATACCCTAGTTTCAACAAAGATTGGGTGCACCATCCGAAATCTCTAGTCCAAAACTGTGAAAAATTAGCTGTTGAAGTTTGGAAGAACCTTCCGTTCCAACAATCTTTAACGATTTTTCTGCATATTTCTTCGGCATTTCCATGGTACTTTTTAGGGAAAAACCGATGCTGCCAGCTTTTAAAGAAAATTCTTGGTCCTTCCAGGGCGTAATTTATTATTGACATGCTTTTTTGGAGAAGATATTAGATATAAATAGATTTTGGTAGGCTTATAGTTATCTTTGTTTACTTTATTGGATCTTTTTCCAGTAGTTTATCTAAGGGGCTTTCTACCGCAAGCATTCTGGGAGAAGCCAGGTGAACATAAACCATTGTTGTGTTAGGACTACTATGGCCAAGCAAAGGTTGAATTTCTGTAATTGCATAATTGTTTTCTATCAAATGAGTAGCAAAAGAATGTCTTAGGGTGTGTGGGTGTACATTTTTTGATATTTTAGCTTTTTTCCTTAGATTTTTAATAATTTCTTGGATAGTTCTAGTTGTAATATGTTTTTTTCCTCTTCCTTTGAACAACCAGTCATTCTCTAGTAAGTTATTTTCTTTAATCCATCCTAGCAAGTCCTTTTTAATTGATTGGGCTATTATAAAAAGCCGATCTTTTCCTCCTTTCCCGTTTCTTACCCATCCATAATTTTTATCAAGCTGAAGGTCCTTCATTTTTAGGTGCACTAACTCGTTAACTCTTAATCCTGCAGAATACATTAACATGATCATCAGTTTATTTCTTTTTTTTGAAAGTTTCGAAAACAATAATAACATTTCTTCTTTGGTTAAAATTTCAGGTAGTTTTCTAGGTGTTTTAGAATATTTAATATTAATAGTTAACCTCTTTCTTAATACTTCCTCATAGAGAAATTTAATTGCATTAAGATGGACATTAATTGTGTTTCCTGGTGCATTTCTTTCAACGAATTTATCTAAATATCTTTGTATGTCAATTTTTTTTATTTTCCTAGGATCGGTAGTACGACAAGTAAGAAGAAATTTTTTAAGACAATAACAATACACTTTTATTGTTTTGTAACTATATTTTCTCCGCAACGCTTCTTTTTTCACAAGTTCAATGACATCCATTCACGTCTTAGCAAAATTATCATTTAAATATTTTAGCCGTACTTGTCCAGTGACCAGTGCTTTATAAAAGAGTGGCTGAGAATTCAACATTTCAAAGATTTAGTTCATGCTACACAGGACAGATTTACAATACGCTTGTTTGATGCAAAGTTTTTTAGAACCATTTTTTTTTGTCAATATAAGACACCAAAAACATATTGTTCTTTTAGTTTTACTCAAAATCACATAAGCTCTTGTTTGCTAGTAATAGTAAAAACAAAAAAGGTGAAAACAATGCATGAAAAACTAATTGAAAGAAATCTGGAAATCATAGAAAATCTTTGTAAAGAGATGCGGATAATTGCTGCTTATGCCGGCATTTCTAAAGCACTGAAGAAGAGATTATATTCTGCAGAGTATTGGGCAAAATATTTTATGAATATTAACAATAACCTTATCAAAGAGAGATTAGAGATAATCTCTAACAAGAAGTAACATCTTTTTGTGTTATGTGCCTCGAAATTTTTGAATTTCAGCCCTTCTAAACTAAAAATATCCATGACTTCGCTTATGGGGAGTTATATTCAATAATTTTTGGTGATAAAAACTTTAATGACGACAATTTCTCTGAT
>CAYFOH010000019.1:0-16845 GCA_964344755.1 uncultured Methanosarcinales archaeon | reverse complement strand
TCATGCCACTGGTGTGTCACCAGTGGTAGCAATTCACTAGAATTCAATTGACAAATCTGAATGAAGTTGGCAAAATAAAAATTTTTAAAATCGGCAAAAAATGGTGTGCTCACGAGTATTTATTTGAATTAACATTACCTTGAAATGATAAATGACGACGCCCGAACCCAAACGCAAGGGGACGCTGCGCTTTCGCTCCTTTCAGTCGCTCACCCTCGTATAACAAGGGTTATGCCTAATATTTTCCTGCCTATTTTAACTACACGCTGACTCTAGAAAGTATGATTCTGAAATTGGTGCCTACATTACAAGAGCTCAAGAGATTTTTTTATATAACTGTGTTCCAAAGAACCCTACAAACAAGAGTAAAACGATAGATCCACTCGGTGGAATATCCACAAGAAATGAAAAAACAATTCCAATTAGAACAGAGACTAACGCACTTACTGAGGAAATTATTACCGTTTGTTTAAACGATTTAGAAATATTCAACGCAACTAGAGTAGGGATAACTAACAGTGCAGAAACCAACAATATTCCAACTGCTCTGATACTGATAACTACAACCATCGCCACAAGAATCGTAAAAATAATATTTGCAATATTCACTCGCTTTCTTGATAATTGCGCTAACTCTTCATTAAATGTCAAATGAAACATATCTTTATAGAATAACATCATAAAAATAATAGTCGCACATAAAAGAGAAAACGCTAAAACAATATCTGTTACACTCAAAGCCAATACGCTGCCAATAAGATAACTGTACAAACTCGTGTTAAATCCTCGTACAATTCCAATAATGACAATTCCTAGCCCAACACCAAAAGAGAGTAATAATGCTATTGCTGCATCGCCATAAATATTTTTCTTCACAAGTGAACGTACCCAAAAACTTCCAAGAACAACAGTTATCAACGAAGAGATTAATGGATTTACTCCTAACAATAATCCCAACGCCACACCGCCAAACGCCAAATGAGCCAGCCCATCACCAAGTAACGATAATCGTCTTAACACTAAAAACGGACCGATTAATCCACAACAGAGAGCAATAGCAATTCCACCAAGTAATGCTTTCTGCATGAATCCATAACTCAAGAATTCAATCATGGTGATGTCCCCCTTTGTGATGGTGGTGGATAATTTCTTCTCCATACATCTGCTTCAATAATTTTGGTATTTCTTTTGGCTTTCCCATACAACAGATTTTATGATTAATACAAAGAACTTTCTTGACTAACGACGAAAGAACGCCCACTTCGTGTGTAACGAGAATAATTGTAATACCATCTTTATTTAATTGTTTCAACAAATCATAAAATGCTTGTTGTGCCTGTACATCAACTCCTGCTGTTGGCTCATCTAAAATTAACAATTTTGGATTTTTCTGTAAAGCTAATGCAATTAATACTCTTTGCTGTTGTCCTCCCGACAAACTGATAAATTTCTTAGGAAGCAAATCATTTATACCAGTCTGTTTCACAATTTTCCCATCTTTTGAAGAAAGAATCTCTTGTACAGTTCCGGGAAAGTTTTTGTCAATGGTGTAGCGTTGTGGAACATAACCAATCTTACTTTTAGGAATTAAAAGTTTAATTTCTCCTTGTGAAGAATCAAGAAGTCCCAACAACAGTTTAACTAATGTTGTCTTGCCTGAACCATTTGGCCCAATCAGAGCAATAAAATCATCATCTTTAATATCAAAAGAGACATTATCAAGTACTTTATTCTCTCCGTAAGAAAAAGAAAGAGAAGAAACAGAAAGTAAAGGTTTTACTGACATTCCAGTGCAACCCTCAAATTCTGTAAATTATTCCTCATCAACTTATCGTAGCTAACAGACAAGTCAGATGCCACCGGACTTAAAGCCAGTACTTCTGCTCCAACTTCATTTGCAATGGTCTTAGCAATTCTTGAATCAACCAATTCTTCGTAAAACACAAACTTTAAGTCGTGTTCTTCTGCTTCTTCAATTAATTCAGCTAACTGTTTAGGTGTTGGTTCTGCTTCTGGCTTTAATCCACTTATTTCTATCGTGCTAAAACCATAATCCCTTCCTAGATAAGAGAACGCATTATGATTTACGAGGATTACATCTTTGTCACAAGAAGCAAGACCGCCCTTAAACTCTTGATCCAACTCTTTCAAATTGTCAATAAGCTTTTGTCCATTTTGCAGGTAGTACTCCCCATTGGCTGAATCTGCTTCTACCAACCCTTTCATTACGTTAAGAACCATCTTCTGTGCATTTTTAGGTGAAAGCCAAATGTGTGGGTCTTCTCCACTATGTGCGTGCTCTTCTTCCTCATGCTCATCTTCATGTCCTTCTTCTTCATGTTCCTCTTCTTCATGTTCATCATCATGTTCTTCATGGCCATGATCATCTGAGATTTTTAGAAGTCTAATTCCTTTACCAGCTGCAATTACTTTTACATTAGGGTTAACTGCATCTACCAAATCTTCTTCAAATTCTTCAAACTCAATACCCATTGAAACAAAAACGTCAGCATTGTTCAATTTCTGAATGTCTCCAGGACTTGGTTCGTAACTATGAGGTTCCACTCCTGTTGGAACTATTGAATATACTGTTCCTTTATCGCCAACAATATCTTTAGTTAAGTCATAAAGTGGCCAGAACGTAGCAGCAGCAATAATCTTCTGATTCTGTGTTTGTTGTGTTGTTTGTTGCGGAGCAGAGCATCCTGCTACAACCAATAATCCAATTAATGCTATTATTATAAAATGTGTGTGTTTCATTGTAGATCCCTTCATATTACACAAAATTATCAAATCTTATTTATAAGCTTTATTGATAGCCATTCTCAATAAGGCTTATATATTAGTGAAGTTCCCATAATATTATGCGACGAATGACTAATCAAAAGAAGATTCTCTATGAAGAGATAAAACAATTCTCTTCATTCTTTGATGCTTATGAACTTCATGCCAGAATTGTCAAGAAAAATCAGCGTATTGGCTTGGCAACAGTTTATCGTTTCCTTAATACTTTAGAAAGTGATGGAGAAATACACTCATTTATGTGCGACAATAAAAGAATATACTCAAATAACAAAAGAAGTCATGCTCATTTCAAATGTGAAAAATGCAGTGACATAAAACACATTCAAATCAAGAACGTTGATTTCTTACATGAATCTGTCAATGATGAAATATGTCATTTCCAGATAGAGTTAAGTGGTATCTGTTCTAATTGTAAAAGATAGTATTTCTTGAGCTCTTTAAAAAATTTTTAACTAAAAACTTAGGCACCAGTCTCTCTGCACGGTCATAAAATACTTGCTCCGCTAACGCTACGCACCTGAGGATAAACCCCCTGCCACATAACAAGATTAAGTTAAATAATTTTGAGAGGCTAAAAAAAGAAGGAGGACAATTTTAATTTAAAAATATGTGTTTTCATAATTAAAAAAATAAAAAAAATTGAAAGATTTAACCTCTACAAGTAGTAACTGTTTTGATTACACACTCACTAGTTAATTCGTATGCACCCCTTTCGCGTAGGAAGTCGTGTAACTTACCAGTAAAACTCCCAGGGCCAGCCACACAATCATAAATCTGATCTCCAGTCATTCCTTCTCGCAAACATCTGGCTATACCTTCCAAAGCCGCGGCATACATGATTCTTGCATCCTCTTTGGACAACCCATCTAAAGATTTTATTTTATGTTCTATGCCTTTAGATAACAAGCCAGTGTCACATGCAATCCAAGTCCGATCAGCTAGCGCTTTTTCCTCTACTTCTATTGCTGAAGTTCCAAAGATGTATTGCACAGCTGCTTCGTCTTCTTTTTTCTTCTGAGATCCAAATGTATACCCTGCAATTTCATCAACAACAGAAATACCTGTCATTACTCTACAGATTCTTGAATCACTAAGATTTTTCTCTATCTCTGTAATGCTTTTGGCAGCAGCAAGAGAAATCACAAGTTTTTCTTTAGCTGAGTGCCCTATCTCTTTGCAAACTTCATCAATAAGATAAGGTTTTACACTAAGAATTACAATCTCAGAATTTTCAACAGCATAAGAATTTTTATTGCTAATTTCAACTCCGTATTGTTCTTGTAATTTTTCTAGGGCAACCTGATTTCTTCTTGTTGCAATTACTTTTTGATGCCTATTTCTTAATAAAGCATCAATAACGGCTGTTCATAAACTTCCGGCTCCAATTACAGAAATAGTCCTATCTCTAACAAGAATACAACCATCGGTATTTCCGAAAGCTTCCTTGTTTCCTCTTTCCAATTTTTTCATTTTTTGTTCTAATTCCATTTTATTTCCTCCGTTGTTTTTTTAGAAAGTATCCTTCTCTCATCAAAAAGATAGGATTAAAAAAAGATGTAGGGGCACTTACTGTGCCGGTGCTGGTTTAATAAAACTGAAGCTACTAAAAATAGAGGGGGTGCGATCATTTGACTGATAGTAACTCCAAATTTCTTTCTTGTATGAATAATCCAATCACTTTTTTGTGATTGGCCAAAGACTTTGAGAAAGAACATGTTTTTCGAACTAATCTCCCAAGTCTTTGTCTCATCACATTATTCACAGCTTCAACCTGTGAAGTCTCACCTTCCTCTTTCCCACATTTCTTGTGTAGTGCTTTAGGCAGGCTATCGTAGGCTTCCCAGAAATCGCTTCTACTCTGACATTTTTTGTATTCTAAGGGAACTTTTTCGTAAAGTTCCCTAAATGCCAAATGATCTCTCTTTCCAATGTGGTAAGAAATAATGTGTTTTGTTCTCCTCAGAACAGCTGTCCATATCCATTGTTTGTTTCTTTTGTCGTGAACAAAAGACCACATCTCGTCATACTCCACAACATCATCTGGCTTTGCTGGTGGAATTGTTAATTCAAGTGGAATTAACTTTTTTTTTTCCAACCCAGCGGAGTGCTGTGGAGACAGCTACTCCGTACACTCTGCGTGTCCCACGCAGACTGGATTGTTCTTTGTAGGAACGAAGAATTTCCTCTTTTCGTTCCTCAGTGTAGAACTGTGTTGTATGTAGAGTTCTATAACAACCACAATTCTTGCAGTGATACTTCTGGCTACCGCCAGAAGTCAAACCATTCATCACGATATTGTTGCTGTTGCAACTTGTACATGCCTCTTTTTTTGCCATTCGAAGAGGGATGTACTCAAAGAACTTAAAGTTTTCTATCAGTCAAATAAGAACACCCCCAAAATAGAAAGTACAAACGTTAAATTCATAACCTTTGTCATTATTTTTCCATAAACTAACAAATATTTAAACCTTTCTAGGATTTTGGTGTTATTATGGGTTTAAAGGCACATTTTTCCTATTAATAAAAGAACTATTTTATGATCACAAATATTTCTTTACAAGGGAAGTGAATAGTCTTGAAGCCTCTTCATTTTCTTCATAAATTCCTATGGTTCTATATTGACCTCTCTCAGAACCTAAAAAGTTTATTGAAACCTGTGACCTCCAAACACCTTGTTCTCCAGAAATAACTTCTTTGGAATCAATAAGAGCCTGATTAATCATTTTTCCTAGATCTACATTTCCTACAACAGAAGTGAAGATTGTTTTTGAACCGATTTTAGGACAATAATTAACAACTAGTCTGTCTCTTACAATACATCTTTTTTCTTCTAAGATTGGTTCAACATATCTATTAAAATTTTCTAATGAAAGATCCATGCCAATTAAGAAGTTTCCTGAGACCATGGATTGATTAAGAAAAGTATTCTTATAAGTTTTTTGAAAGAAATACGGACCCGGTGAGACTTTCAAGAGTATCACTTTTCTTGGGTGAGTAAAACGAACCCTTCGCCTATCAAGTGGCGTGATACTTGTTTGAACTCACGACCCCAAGCTTAGGAGGCTTGTGCCCTATTTGTACTATCTTCAGATATCCAGACTAGGCTACGGGTCCTTAAAAGGTTGGCAATTAAAATGACTTAAAAATGTTTCTGTAATTACGGCTTCATCCAGAATAGAGTAATATATGTATACTAACACATCCTACTCCTTTTTTGTTTTCTTAACCGTCGCCGCCATTATTACTACATTTTACACCAGTAATAATGTAGTGGCGCGATGAAACTTACCATGTATCTATACGAAGTATAGAGTTGTGGTCAGTGAAATAGGATAAGAAAACAAAAACTACGTCTGGCCATGCAGTGATATGCTATACATATCCCAGCATATCACGACACAGACGGTTGTGTTAATATACATTATTGTGTTATTCCGGATGTGGCCTGTAATTACAATAATTTCTTAAATAAGTAAACTTTCTCTATCAGAGATGCTTGTAACTGACCATCTTAAAAATACAACAAACCCGCTTTTTTCTGTAGAAGTTGTTCCACCCAGACGAAATGCTAATTGGAACAATATTAATGTTTTGGTGGACCGGTTAGTAGAAGATCATCAAATACCTTTTCTTTATGTTACAAGTCACGCTTCAATAATTTTAGAAGATGGTCGAAGGGGAAAAACTAATCCTGGGACAGATAGACTTTGTGAAAGGATCATGCAAGCAGGATCACAAGCTGTACCTCACGTAATTTGTAAAGGTTATAATATAGGGGAAACAGGTTTATTTATCCAATGGGCTAAGGATCAAGGTATAACTAACATTATGGCCTTGACTGGCGATGTTAAAAAAGGAGAGAATCTAATTGAGGTTAAAGGTAAAGTTAATAGATATTCTATTGACGTAATACGTCAAGCTAGAAGAGATAGTTTTACTGGAGACATAGGTGTAGGGTATTATCCCCAAGGGCATATTTTAGACAGTAAAATAGAACATGGTGTTGTCTTCCTTAAGGCCAAATTAGATGCAGGGGCTGATTTTGGTATAGGCCAAATTTGTTTAAGTTATGATGCTGAAATGTCTTTTCGTGATCAATGCCTAAAATATGATCTCACTGAGCCTTTATTGGCTGGAATTAAGGTCTTAACTTCTAGAAGACAATTAATTTCTATTCCTAAAAGTTTCTATGGTGTAACTATTCCAAGGGAACTTGCTGAAGGTATTGAGAGATTTACTTCTTTAGAAAAACCTTGTACCGAAGATTCGCTTAAATTTGGCGTAAACTTTATGGCTCAATATATTAGAAAGCTTTCGGAAGCAGGTGTTCCTGGCTTCCAGATCTATGCTATGAATAAAGGTAAATCTGCTTTAGCATTGTTAGATAAACTTAACAGTTGTTGAGGGTTTCAGCAATCAGGGCCTTTTCAACACAAATCTGTTCCTCGTCATAAAGGTTAATTTTTGGCGAAATTTTAATTTGTCTTACTTCTCCATTAACTGATCTGTCATAGTTAACTTTTCCTAGGTATGTGCCGGCTTTAGTAAGTTCTTCGTTAATTTCAAAGGTCTGGGCCCTCTCAGAGCCAATAACACTGACAACAAAACCGGCGATTTTAATATTTGGTCCGTTTTCTAATGTAAAAGAAATGTCTTTGTTTGATTGACAGATCTGTTCTTTACCAGCAATCTCAGCAAATTTGAGACCAATATCTATTGGGCATTGTGCTTCAAGTTCTACTTGGGCTCTTCCAAAGTTCATTACTACAACACCTAAAGCTACAGCGAACGAAATTAACAGCATAGTAGCTATTAATGGAGAAATCCCTCTTTTATTCATACTTTTAAGGAAATATTTTTAGTATTTAATATTTGTCTTTATAGAGAACAGGTAATTATTTAAGTAAAACATTTTTTACAACTAAACATGGATTACGAAATATTTAAAATAGCTAGATTTAACTTGTGGGATTTATATTTACATAAAAACCAATATCCTTACCTTGGACGTTGTTACGCTTCTGCAATTCGTGAAGATGCTGATTTGGTTACAGAAATGAAAATGGATGAAGCAACAGAATTATTCTCTTCTGTTATTCCACGATGGCACAAGGCTGTCTTTAGTTTATTTGGTGTTTCTCGTCCTAATTTAGCAATTTTAGGTAATGAGTGGCCTCATCTTCATGCCCATTTAGTACCTCGCTTTTTTGATACAAAGATTTTTTATGGAATAGAGTTTAAGGATCCTAACCCTAGAGGCAACTATTCTCCTTACCCTAAAGAAGAAATATCTCAAGATCTTCTATTTAAGATAAGGGATGACATAAAGGGTGCACTCCATAATATAAGTTAATTATTGGGTTTTTAACAACATTTTTATATCTTCTTGTAATACCTAAAGAAATGAAAAAATATCTTAATCGGGCTACTTTAGCTACTGCTGTTTCAGCTCTTTGCTTAACTGCCGGTGTTTATGCGCTTAACAAGTGTTCTCCTATTGAAGAAACTGTTACTGGTCTACCTGTTTTGGTTAGTTACGATAATTCTGTTCATCTTATAATTGATAAAGATGGTGCTTACCAGTCTTGTGTTTCTGAAGGGCAAAATAATTTAGTTGAGGCTAATTACTTAATCCAATCAGAAATAGATGATGGTGATAAGGAAGATGTAATTCTTGAAGGTAATTTTAAGAATGGTGTATTTTATTTCCATTCTGTTAGTGCTAATGGTTATGAAATCAACTTAAAGAAACAAGATTAAGTAAAGTTTATATTTATTAGCTTCTAATCTAAACAGGTGACAAACAAAGTAGGTGAATGGGATCTTGACATTTGTCCGTGGGTAAGGGAACTGCGCGGCTCGTCTCCTTTAACAATAGATCCTCGTTTTCTTCTGGTTATGGGGGATAATCCAGTTGATCAGGACCATGTTGTTCTAACTAGAAATGAATTTCAAGGCTTATTTGATTTAGGTAAACAAGAATTAGTGGATTTAACTGAGAAGCATTTTAAGCCTTATGGTGATGAAAACTTGGTTGGATTGGATGTCCAATTGGGAATTTTAAATTATTCTATTGATTTAGAAAATAAATTAAGACGCCACTTACCGGTTTATGAGATGGAAAGAAAATATTTCCCTCGGCTTGATTTAAGTCCACCTAACCCTCAGGGGAGTACTTATGTTTCAATTGAAGGGGCAGAGGTTTCTAAACTTCCTAGGGTTGATAATTCCAACCACTATCAATCAATTCTGGTAAAATTGGAATGGGAAGAGCGTGTTATTTACCAGGTTTTTGATGAAGAAAAATTAATTGGTCTGGGGGTAATAACTTATGATGACATCCACCAGATAAAGAGATTATGGTAACCTTTTTGGAAACTTTTATAAACAAAAAATGAAACATTTAGCCTGTAAAATAGAATGACAAAAATTAATAGAATCACTATTCATGGATTTAAGAGTTTTGCTCATAAAACAGATGTTCCCTTTGATAACAAATTTAATTGTATTTTAGGTCCTAATGGTTCTGGCAAATCAAACCTTAGTGAATCGATCTGTTTTGTTTTAGGTAGGTTATCGGCTAAATCTATGCGGGCTGAAAAAGCAGCCAATTTAATTTTTAATGGTGGTAAATCTAAGCAGCCGGCATCTAAAGCTTATGTGGAGATAGCTTTTGATAACTCTAATAATATTTTTCCTTCCAAAGAAAAAGAGATAGTAATCAATAGGAGCATCTCTAAAAAAGGTGGAAGTGCATATTTTATCAATGGTAAAAAAAGAACCAGAACCGAGGTTTTAGACACGTTAGCTTCGGCTAAGATAAACCCAGATGGTTATAACATCATTTTTCAAGGGGATATCACTCGTTTTGTGGATATGTCGCCTTTACAAAGAAGAAAAGTAATCGAAGAGATAAGTGACGTTTCGCTTTATGAAGAGAAGAAAAACAAAGCGATGTTAGAATTAAATAAAGTTGAGGAAAAATTAAACAATGCCACTGTTATCCTTAAAGAGAGGAAAACTTATTTGCGTGAGCTTAAGAAAGACCGGGACCAAGCTCTTAAATTCAAGGATCTAAAGGATAAAATTGATAGTTACCGTGCAACTAATATCCATTATCAAATTTTAGAAAGATCTAAGATAAAGGATAAATATGACGCCGAGGTCTCTAAACAGCAAAAATTGATAAATGAACTGGAGCAACAAGTTGCTACTTTAAGAGAAAAAACAAGTTCTTACCAAGAAGAGATAAGTAGTATAAACCAAGAAATTGAAAAGAAAGGAGAAGCTAGTCAGGTAAAAGCTCACAAAGAAATTGAAGATCTAAAGGTTTCCGTAATTAGTGATAAAACTAGGGTTTCTACTTTAAAAGATGAAATAAATAAGATTAAGCAAAGAAAAGATCAGTTCGCTCAGGAGATCAAAGAACTTCAAGGTAAGTCCTCTTCTCATGTTCAACAACAGAAAGAGCTTGAAAAGACAATTACTAGAAGTAAAAAAGAACTGCAAGAAGTAGAAGCAAAAATAGCCCAGTTTAAGAAAAAACACAATATTGAGTCGTCCAACGAGTTGGATAAAGAGATTGACGAAAAGGATAAAGTTATCGAGAGTAAACAAGAACAGATCCAGGAAGTAAGAAAAGAGCAGCAAGAATTGTTGAGAGAAAAGGACCGTATTGAATATCAATTACAATCTTTGGATGAAAGAATTGCCAAGGTAAAAGAAGTTGAAAAAGAAAACAAAGAACAGATAAAAGTCTTACAAAACATTAAGAATAATTTTAAAGACGCTACTTTAAGGTTAAGTAAGTGTTTGGACAATGATAGTTCTTTTGCTTCCCAGTTGTCACATGCTAGAAAAAAGATGGTTAGTTTACAAGAACAGCATGCTCAATTGAACGCTAAAACTTTGTCTTTCCAAGCAGGTTTGTCAGCTAACAAAGCTGTCAAGTCGATTCTTGATAACAAGAAAAAATTTTCTGGTGTTTATGGGACTGTGGCAGAATTGGGCCAAGTTAAAAAGAAATATGCCACGGCTTTGGAAGCAGCAGCTGGTGGTAGAATGCAGCAAATAATTGTCGAAGACGATAAGACTGCTGCTGACTGTATCAAGTTTTTGAAAAATAATAAGTTAGGTTCAGCTTCCTTTATCCCACTTAATAAAATTCGTTATCAAGATATAAGTAGTGGGGATAAGGCCTTGTTAAAACAAGCAGGTGTCCACGATTTCGCTTTAAATTTGGTTTCTTATAATTCTAAATACAAGAAAGCTTTCGCTTATGTTTTTAGCAATAGTTTGGTAGTTGACGATATTCAAGCAGCTAGAAAGGTCGGTGTTGGGAAAATTAAAATGACCACTTTAGATGGTGACAGAGTAGAAGTTAGTGGAGTTATGCAAGGCGGTTTTAGAAGGAAATCTACTCTTGGTTTTAGAGAAAAAGATTCTTTTGAAGGACTAGAAAAATTAGACGGGGAAATATCTGAAATACAGGGAATAATTGCTAATATCGAAGTCAAAAGAGAAGCTAACCAGGAAGAGATTTCTGGCCTAAGAAATAAGAAAGCAGAATGGGAAGCTGAAATGATTAAATTGGAGAAGACTTTACATTTAGATACTGGTGATTTGGAAGCCACTAGTACCTTGAAGAAGGATTTGACCTCAAAGCTTAAAGAAGTAGACAACAGTTTAGCTGAGGTACAAAAGCAAGTAGCATCTATTAATAAAGAATTAGCGCAATTAAAGTCTAAAAAACAAATTTTAAGATCAAAAGTGAATGAATTGAGGAATCCTCGCTTGTTAGCTCAGTTAAGTGCTTTTGAAGACGCTCGCCAGAATTGTCGTGAACAAATTCTTAAGAAGGAAGGTGAGCTTAAAAATAGTACAACACAGAGAGAGCAACTTTTACTTCCAGAGGTTTTGAAGATAGAAGAAATTGTTAAGCAACATGATAAAGAGGAAAAACAATTCCTAGAAGAGATTAAACAATTAACTGAACAATTTACAAAGAATGAAAAAGAGTTAAGGCAAAAAGAAGAAGCCAGCAAAGTATTTTATTCAAAATATAAAGAATTATTCAATCAAAGAGAAGGGTTAAACAATAATATTAACGATGCTAATAACAAGATAGAACAAGCTCGTGAAAAAGTTAGGTCTGCTGAGAGGGAGGTAAATCTTGTCTCTCTAAAAAACGCTGAGATAAAAGCTAAATTAGCTGGATTAGAGGAAGAGTTCGCAAGATATAAAGATGCCAAACTTCTAAAAGATATGTCTTCAGACGAACTAACTAAAAACATAAGTAAATTCGAAGTTATGTTAGCGCAAATGTCGGCTGTTAACATGAAGGCTCTTGAGGTTTATGAACAGGTTGAAAAGGAATATACTAACTTGGTCGACAAAAAAGAAAGTTTATTGAAAGAAAAAACCGATGTTTTAACTTTAATGAATGAGATTGAAACCAAAAAGAAAGAACATTTCATGAAAACATTTAACCAAACTAACGAAAATTTTTCCAGGATCTTTGGAAGTTTGTTTAGTAAAGGTAAAGCTTATTTGCAGTTAGAAAACAAAGACAATCCTTTTGAAGATGGTTTAAGCATCAAGGTTAAATTAAGTGGCAACAGATTTATGGACATTAAGTCTCTGTCTGGCGGTGAAAAGACATTAACTGCTTTATCTTTCATTTTTTCTGTTCAAGAATATCAACCGGCCTCTTTTTACATCTTAGACGAAATTGATGCCGCTTTAGATAAGCATAATGCCGAATTATTAGCTAAGTTAATTAGGAATTATTCTGATAATGCTCAATACATAGTCATTTCTCACAATGATGCTTTAATTTCTGAAGCTGACACTTTATTTGGGGTTAGTATGAACAACAATGTTAGTAAAGTTACAAGTTTGAAGATTTAAGAAGAAAGATTTATAAAAAGGATTCTCAAACCAGAAATTATGACAATAACAATACCTGGATACCAAAAAATATTACCTAATCAAGTTTATTCGCAACCTACTTTGGTCACAGATACTGATGGAGAGGTAGTTAAATTAGAAAAGATATTAGTTTTAACTCGATATCAACAACCTTCTGAGCAAGATGTTGTAGACTATTTAGTCAATAAAGCAAATAAGGTGTCAGGTTTAACAGGGATTGATGGGAAGCATTTAAACACGGATCTTATTGTTGGGTTAATTAGCAGATTTCCTGCACAGGTTCAAGTTGACTTTAGAACCAAAAATGAAGGTTTAATGCAATTTTTAAGAGATCATACGGCAGCACCCCGTCTGGGAGAGGATCAGGAAAGAGCTACTTATCTTTCTGTAGATTATGGTGTATTACCAAGGCAGATTATTGATGATAATGTGGGAAGTTTTCAAGATTTGGCTGGTTATGAAAAGTCCTTAATTCACCCTCAGATCAGAGGAGTAGGTCTAGGTAGAAAATGGAAGGCAGATTTGTTATATAATAAAGAAGGTTTGCCTAACAGATCTGAATTAGAAGTTTTGCTAAAACATGGCGTTCATGAATCTAGAACTTTTAGTATGAGTGTAACAAGTTACAATTTAGATGATGTAAAAAAAGTTCTTGACGCCGTTTATGAAGGAGTTCCCCGGGATAAGATAGACTCTGTCACAGACGTTTCTGATCAAAAAGTAGCCGCACTAGCGGAAAGACCTCTGTTAACTTTGGCACAAGCATTAACTAAAAAAGAAAATTAATCTTATAAAAATTCTTTAGCTTTTTCAATGAGTGGTAAGATAGCTTCAATTTCTTCTTTAGTTAGTCTTCCTAATTTAGCAAAAGACAATTCTCCATCGGCCCGCTTGTTCTGTCTTCCCAACTGTAATTTGGGTGTTCCTTCGTTATAAGAAAATACTGCTACTATAATTTTGCTTCTATCAAAATCTGCTGATTCTGAAAACAATTCTTTATCTAAACTTTTATCAAATGATGCCATTTTTTTCCTCCACTGTCAAACATCTAAATCACTAACTTCTTTTGCAATAACCTTTTAAAAAGGTTATCATCCAAAAAGTGCGGCATAAAACCACACAGCTAAAAATTAAACATCTAAATCACTAACTTCTTTTGCATGCTTTTCAATAAACTCTCTTCTTGGTTCAACTTCTTCTCCCATCAAGACGGTAAACATCTGGTCCGCTGCTACTGCGTCTTCAATATTAACTTGTTTAAGGGTCCTTCTTTCTGGGTCCATGGTTGTTTTCCATAGCTGCTTGGGATTCATTTCTCCTAAACCTTTGTACCTTTGAATACTAAGATTGTTCCCCCATTCAGCAAGAACTTTTTCTTTTTCTTGATCGGAATAAACGTAAGTTATTTTTTTGCCTTGTTGCAGTTTGTACAATGGAGGCATAGCCACATAAACATGTCCAGCTTCAATAAGTTCTTTCATGTATCTGTAAAAGAAAGTTAACAAGAGGGTCATAATGTGACTGCCGTCAACATCTGCATCAGTCATTATAATAACCTTATGGTAACGCAATTTTTCTAAATCAAATTCGTCTCCCACGCCAGTTCCAAGGGCAGTAATCATCGCAATGATTTCTTTGTTTTGCATGATTTTGTGTAGTCGAGCTTTCTCGACGTTAAGGATCTTACCTCTTAAGGGAAGTATTGCTTGAAATTGTCGGTTGCGGCCCATCTTGGCACTGTTGTGAACAAAAACACCACTAGCTAAAGCAAAATTATGTGTGTTTGGAACTTCAATGTCATAAACATCAATCTTTTTCTGTAGCTTTTTGATTGATTTTATTTTGTGATTATAGTTTTCAACTGCTTCCAGTGCAGAAAAATAATCATTATCAAAATATCTATGTACAAATGTTCCAAATCGTAACAGAGAACTATCCTTTTTTTCAATTCTTATTTTCTCATAAGTAAGTTCGTCTGCTTCTCCTAAATTCTCATGTATTTCTTTAAGTAACTTCATGGTTTTATTAAAGTGAGTTTTACTAAGAGCATTCTTTCTTTTTGTCCTAAATGCTTTAGTCCATTGTTTTTTTGTTTTTTCAGAACGCCAAGCTAAAAGTTCTTCATCCTTCCACTGTTCTTTGCTTAACCTCATTAAATTAGTGGGATTGTTATTTAGTTTATTGAAATCAACATGGTGGCGATGCGTTCCTTTTTGTGTTGTGTATATCCCATTTTTAATATTCCATTGATCAGAAAGAAGATGTGTGAAGACCCATCTGTTATTACAATTATTATAAACCATTTCATAGCCATTAATGGTGATTTTCCCACCTAACTTAGAATATTTTTTTCTTAGTGGCATCAAAGAATCTGTTTTAATTAAATCTTTAGCTTCTTTGTAAGTTCCGTCTCTTAGCATAAATTGGTGGTCTGGTGTACAAATTATTTTTTCTTCGTTGTCAAGAATAATTTGAATAACTTCGGCATTTTTTTTAGTAACCCTTGGGGATTCTATTTCTTCTACGCCAATAGAACCATCTCCTCTTACAGTATAACAAAAATTTTTTTGGCCTTTGTTGTGCTCTTTTACAAGTTCTTTAAAACTAACATCTCTTCCATCAACAAGAGCAACTTTAGTTTCACCAGAGAAGCATCCACCAGCACTATCACCTTCGACGAGATAAACTTCACATTTTTTGGGATCGCGGTCACTACAATCAGCTAACTTGCCTGGCAGTCCTGCTCCTTCTAAAGCACTTTTTCTTCTGGTCAAATCGCGAGCTTTTCGTGCCGCTTCTCTAGCTCTGGCAGCATCCAAACATTTTCCTACAATGACTTTGATAACCTGGGGGTTTTCTCCGAAAAAAGTACTTAATTCCTCATGGGCAATGGAACTAACTAGACCGAAAACTTCGCTGTTACCAAGCTTTGTTTTAGTTTGTCCTTCAAATAAGGGTTCTTGTACTTTAACAGAAATAACCGCTGTTAATCCTTCTTTTGCATCATCGCCGCTAAGCTTGATAACTTCCTTGCCTTTATTCAATTCTTTCCCGTAAGTATTAATTATTCTTGTAAGAGCAGTTCTAAAACCAGAGAGATGGGTGCCACCCTCTATTGTATTAATGTTATTAACAAAAGAAAAAATATTGCTTTGGTAGCTTGAATTATATCTTAAGGCTACTTCAACCATTACATCATCTTTTTCTTTTTCAAAATAGATTGGTTTGTGTAAAGGTTGTTTGTTCTTATCCACAAACTCTACGAACTCTTTAATTCCTCCTTCGTAAACAAAAGTTTCTTGTTTATTTTCTTCTCTTTCGTCAACTAGTTGGATTTCAATGCCTTTGTTAAGAAAAGCTAGTTCTCTTAGTCTTTTTGTTAATACATCGTAATGGAAAACAGGGTCTTTAAAAGTTTCAGGGTTTGGCAGGAAATGAATGGTCGTTCCAGTTTCTGAAGTGTCTCCTATGGTAACGAGTTTAGTAAGAGGTTTTCCTTCTGCGTATTCTTGAGAATAGATCTTTCCATTTCTTTTGACTTGTACTGACAATTTCAAAGAAAGGGCGTTAACAACACTTACACCCACTCCGTGTAGGCCCCCTGAAACCTTGTAACTGTCTTTATCAAATTTTCCTCCAGCATGCAGTTTTGTTAAAGCCACCTGAACAGCAGGAATACCTAATTTCGGGTGAATATCAACAGGGATACCTCTTCCATTGTCAGTTACAGTAATAGAATTGTTCTTGTTTACAACAACTTTGATCTTGTCACAATGCCCGGCCAAGGCTTCGTCAATAGAATTGTCAACTATTTCCCAAACAAGGTGATGTAATCCCCTTACGCCAGTGTCACCAATATACATTCCTGGGCGCTTTTTTACTGCTTCCAGACCTTCTAGAACCGTTATTTGGGCTGCCCCGTAAGCTGGTTTTTGTTCTGTGTTTTGCTCCATTTTAAGATTAAAAATTTAGATTTTATCGTCGGTAAACAACGTTATTCATCAGGTGTTAACAGTATATAAAGCTATCGGTGATGAAGTAGGTGTATTAAAAGCTTAAGTGCTGTCCCAAATGAGACCTGGATAAAATCCAGAATATGGGTTTAACCAA
>CAYFOH010000018.1:5732-18023 GCA_964344755.1 uncultured Methanosarcinales archaeon | reverse complement strand
TCATGCCACTGGTGTGTCACCAGTGGTAGCAATTCACTAGAATTCAATTGACACTATCTTGAGGAAAATGGCCTATCAACTGCTGATGCAGTAGAAGCATTAGATAAATACCAACCGCCTGCTCCTTTAACACAAAGATTATCTGCTCCTCTTGTTGCTATGGGAAAAAAATTAGGAAAAGGATTAATTGGGATAGCCTTTGTTACTGGGGCTTATTTTTCTGGTGTAGAATTATATGATGAAGTATCTGTAACAGAAGAAATATCTCGCTTAAATGTCCTGGAAGCAGATGGTATTCAAATAAACGAGAGAAAGGAAGCCCTTGATTTAGTTCAGGAAGTTCTAGAAGATTCCTATTCAGGCGTGGAGCCACACCATGCTGGCTTTATTTTAGATCATTTGGAAGGATATAAACCAAGTGAGGTTTTGAAAATTGCTGAAACAATCGAAAAAACAAGAAGTGGAGATATTGCTACAGATTTGGACTTTTTGGAAACACACCTGGATGTTATGGGGGACTTACACTTAACCCCTGATGAGGGAAACCTTCTATTTGAAGTTGCTTATAAAGAATGGAAACGTAGTTTTAGTCAAAATTCGTATAAAGCTTATGCAACAGGTTACGCTAAACATCTTTTTGATAAATAAGCTATTTTTTTCTACTTAATATTTTCTAACACAACAATGTTTTTAAACTAATTTTGTTTATCTGCAACTAATGGAAGATCGCAAGAAAAAAGAGAAAAAAGATTATGCTGCAGAAGAACAAGGTATTCTTAAGGAACAAACTAGTGAAGAAATTGAGCAAGACATGGAACACGGCGAGAAAGATGAAGACATTTATACTAAAGAAGGCCGTGAGAAACTAGAAGAAGACGACGAAATTGAACCTTGGGAAGAAGGCTTCATGGAAGGTGCTAGCGAAGGTGGCCAGTTAGGAAAAGATGCTCTTACTGGAGAACCGTTAATGGATGTGGAAGATGTTGTAGAAACTGAAATTGATGGTGAATTATACCGTTTTGTCAGCGAAGAGAATGCTGAGAAGTTCAGAAAAAAGAAGTTGAAGGAAGAAAGTTAATTATGACTATACTCTGCCGCTTGCAGTGGTTGAGTAATAGGCGTGACCGAAAACCTTATCCTACCCTGCTTCTTTGGGGCAGTTTGGTTTTTGATTTTTTCTAGGAAAGGTTTTATAAATAAATAGCTAATTTTTTTTAATTATGGGAGATCATTTTAAGAGTTTGTTAGCTCAACATTATTCTTCAGAGAGGGGATTAAGTGAGCTTACAGATTATCTTCAGGCAATGCAGGACACAATTCCATGTCCTGAAACTAATTTAAGCGAGGAAGATCAACGAGATATTTTTATTCAGATAGCTGAAACAGTTGAAGACAGGAGTATTAGTCGTTATGAATTGATGACAGCCATTGCAGCATCCCAGGGAGAAAGGATTAGACATTATGCTACACACGGTTTTGTTCCAAGAGAACCTAGCGTTTTAGCTAAAACGGTTTCTACTTTAGGAAGAATACAGGACGAAAATTATGAACATCATGGTGGTTTGGACAAACTAAACATTCTTCTTGAAGGTTTATTTACCAAACCTAAGGCTGCAGCTTATTTAGCTCTAGGTGCAGGGTATGATATTGTTAATAATGCTTTAACACCAAAACTAAAACGGCCTTACCCTACAAAGGTAGGCGACATTATTATTGAAGAAGCTGGTAGGAACATTAGTGTAGGAAGAGTTGTAAGAATTAATGAAAGAGTAAGATATGTTGGATATGGTTCTGCTTATCCTGATGAAAAAGTTCACGATCATCCCTGCTACGTTCTAAAGCCACTTGACTATGAGATAAGTGTTGAAGAATTAAAAAATTGGAG
Source organism: uncultured Methanosarcinales archaeon (assembly GCA_964344755.1). Lineage (GTDB taxonomy): Archaea > Nanobdellota > Nanobdellia > Woesearchaeales > GW2011-AR9 > CAYFOH01. The sequence goes on along the minus strand of CAYFOH010000018.1, from coordinate 16,138 downwards.
TCCAGTTAGTAGCTTGGATTCTTTACGTTTTGTTCCATTAGTATGTTTTAAACTTTTTGGCGATGAAATAGCTCCAGAAAATGAGGTTAAAAATAATGGAAACACTAGGGATTTGGTTTCTAACCCTGTTTTTGAATATTATACTTGTGGTTTCTTAGGGGAGGTAAGTATAGATAAATTTCTCCTTTTTTCTAAAATAGACTATAAAGGAAGACCATCTTTAAAAGCTAGTGAGATCAAGTTTGAAGATGTAAGATCTGGAAAAATATCAATCCGTCGTTACATTCCAGATTTACAAGAACCAGGTTTAGTTAAGAAACCTTTTTAAAGTATCTTCTAAATAGCCCTAAAAGTAGGAGATGTGGGTAGTTGCTTACCTGAATCCACAAAGAATATCATCAATGGAGGCTATAAAATGAGTTTATATAAATACGTAAAAAACATCTGGAAAAAACCCAAAGCTAACTTAGGGGAGCTATGGAAAGAAAGATTAATTGCTTGGAGGCGTCAACCTGTAACGTTAAGGATTGAAAGACCGACAAGAATTGATAGAGCAAGATCATTAGGTTACAAAGCTAAGCAAGGCATTATTGTTGTAAGACAAAGAGTTCTTAGGGGAGGTCATACTCGACCCCAACTAAAAGCTGGAAGAAGGCCTAAACGTTATGGTACCAGACTTTCTTTAAGAAAAAATTATCAACAAATAGCTGAAGAAAGAGTACAGAAGAAGTTTCTTAATTTGGTCCTATTAAACTCTTATTATGTGGCTGAAGATGGTAAATATTTTTGGTTTGAAATGATACTGGTTGATCCTAATCATCCAGTGATTAAGTCAGACAAAAATTTGAACTGGACAGTTGCTAGAAAAGAACGTTCAAGAGTGTTTAGAGGAAAAACATCTTCTGGAAGAAAAGGACGTGGACTCAGAGGTAACAAGGGTAAAGGTGCTGAAAAAGCGCGTCCAAGTAGAAGAGCTAACAACAGAAGGTATTAAGGATGAAAAAATTCCTTAGTGGAATTTTCCTTATTCTTTTTCTTTTTTCAATTCAATTTGTTGACTTAGATAGTTTAACAGATAAGCCCCTAGTAGTAAAACCAATTAAAGACGTTGGTGACATGGAGATTTATTTTTGTCCCACAGACAATTGTGAAGAAGCTGTTTTAGAGTTTTTAAACTCAGCTGAAGAAAATATTTACTGTTCTCTTTTTGAAGTTAGTCTTCCTTCAATTCAGAATAAGCTTGTAGAAAAATCTAGGAGAATAGATGTTAAAGTTGTTATAGATGACACTTACATCGATCGGTTTAACCGCCCTTTTGTCAAAAAAGATAAATGGGGCTTAATGCATAACAAGTTCTGTGTTGTTGACAAAAATAAATTGTTTACAGGTTCAATGAACCCAACTAATAATGGCGTAAATAAGAACAATAACAATTTATTATTAATCAATTCTAAAGTTTTGGCTGATAATTATTTAGCTGAATTTAATGAAATGTGGGACGGTCAATTCAAAGGCGGAGAGGTTACTAAAAATCAAGCAGTGGAACTTAGCGGGATTTTAGTAAAAAACTATTTTTGTCCTGAGGATGGTTGCGCTGCTAAAGTCAAAGAAGAGTTAGAGAAAGCAGAAGAGAGCATTTATTTTATGACTTTTTCATTTACACATCAGAGTATTGCCAATATACTTTTGTTAAAGAAGCAAGAGGGATTGGATATTAAAGGAGTTATGGAAGCCAGACAGGTAACTAAATATTCTAAGTTCCAGCAGTTAGAATATCAAGGGATTGATGTTGTTAAGGATGTTAATAAACAAAATATGCATCATAAGGTCTTTATTATTGATGACAAGTGTGTGGTAACTGGAAGTTTTAATCCTACCAATGGAGGAGACACAAGAAATGATGAAAATATTTTAGTAATTTGTGATCGAGGAATTGTTTCAAAGTTTAAAGAGGAGTTTGACAAAATAAAAAGTTAAGATTCTCCCTCCATTAACTCTTCTAAGCTTACCATTGGTACTCTTCTTGCACATAGGATAACTTCAGAAATTAATTTTGTTCGTCCCAGTTTAGGAAAATTTAAACAAAAACCAGTAAGACCTTTTACGTCTGGATTATATATTCTAATTTCATTTACAGCCCTACTTAAACATCTTTCATTATAACCTCCAGCAACAAAAACGTTCTTATCCTCTAATGCTTCAAAGGCATTACTTTTTAAAGGTACTCCTTCGTCATAAAGAGAAATAATAGCTTTATCTACCAAATCTTCTTCAAGCCAAAAACTAGTTGTCGCATAATGGTGTGCGGTTTCTAAAAGAACTACCGAGAAACTATCTCTTTCTTCTAAAAGACTTAGTAAAGCTGCCAAATATTTATTGGCTTCGTTTTCCATTGATTCATTATGTATATAACCATAATGAGACAAGTGAAGATATAAAGGATGAACTAAAACAAGAACATTATCATGATCCACTGAACCATTATGTTCTTTAAGATGTTCTTCACAAAAACCTAAGAATTCATATGCATTATCGTTTCTATAATTAGCATCATAATGATTTATCCTATTCCAACCTTTTAAAATCTCTTCTTTCCACCGATTAAAGCTTGGATTAAATGGTGGGCTCTCTGGATTTAAACCTAATTTTGTCGCTAAACCAGTATCATAAGTTGTCATTTAGAAACAACTTTAAGTCATTTTTAAAAAGCTTTCTTAAATTCTTCAAGAATAAAGGTAATGGCAGCATCACAGTTTCCAACGTCTATTTGACAACCGCCAACAGTGTAATGTCCCCCTCCTGTACCACTACCAAACTTCTTGCCAACTGTGTGACATAGTTTACCAATGTCTAACTTACATCTGTCTTTATGAAAAATATTACAACCAATACCTAACCTAGCTGTATCTTCGTCAACTACTCTTAAACTAACGCCATAAGAAGCTTCTGGGAATTTGATATAAGAATAAAATCTGTCATAAATTCCCTTTGAGAACTTTACTTTACGGTTATCTTGTACTACACATTTTGAGTCCTTATCATAATAAATGTAAGTGTCAATATGTTCTCGCCATTCTTGATAACTTTTAACTTGTGCTCTATGGAAAATAAGCGGCCTTAATTGCCAAATTTGTGGACTTGTAAGCGGCGTTTCTCCAAGTTCACTAGTTAACAGAGTTTTAAAAATTTCTTGATTAAGATTTTTGTCTTTGGTATGAAACATAGAAGCTAAGAAATGTAATCTTTGTAAAGTTGTAGGTTCAGAAAAATCTTGATGGTAATAACAAGCTTTAATCTCTTCCGGGGTGTATCCAGCTGAATCTATTTTATCAATTGCTTCTTTGAATTCTCTTAGTTCCTTGGAAACCTGAAGACCTTTTTCTACAGCCAAGTCAATAAGATAACCAGAACAACTAGGGGTTTCTTTCCAAAAATAGTTTTTAGGTAGAGCTTCTTTAGGTTTTGCTGTTAAATGATGGTCGCACCAAAACAATACACTTTGTTGGGGTTGTGGCAGGTCTAAAATAATATCTCTTGCCTGAAATTCTAACTCTTCTCCCTGCAGGTCATAAGGTTGTAAATCCAAAACTTCAATGTTAGCAATCTCCTCATCGCTTAAATTTGTTCCTAAGAATAGATTAAAGAACTTTTTGAAAATAAATGCACTACAGAAACCGTCTGTACAGCCGCCATGTGTAATTATGCGATAATTCATATTCAGTTAGGCAAGTACAAATTTTTTATAAGTCTATTGGTTAAATGAACGTAATTAACAGCCAACTAAATACAGATATGAATCCAAAACGTTTATAATATCAAAAAAACTCCTTTTTCTATGGTTTTTAAAACTGCTGCCTGGGATTTGAAAGAAATTTATCCAAATGATCTTAATCTTAAGATTAAACAGATAGATAAGAAAGCCAAAAGTCTGGAAAAAAAGAGAAAATTATTGACTAATAACATTTCAAGTAAACAGTTCATTACATTTGTTAAAGAATTAGAAACATTAAGGATAGAAATAGCCAAACTTTCTTGTGCTACAAGTTTAAGATTTTCTGAAAACTCTGCTAACCAAAAAGCTGTAGCTGAAATGTCTAAAGTAGAAACCTCTTTAACAAACATTAGCAACAGGTTATTATTCTTTAATTTGTGGTTTAAACAATTACCTGACAAGAAGTCCAAGCAACTAATTAAAGAGTGTGGAGATTATTCCTACTATTTTCAATATTTGAGAAAGGTTAAACATTATACATTAAAAGAAAACGAAGAAAAAATAATTAACATTAAGAATGTTACTGGACCTTCTGCTCTTAACAACGTTTACAATATCTTAACTTCACAATTTAAGTATACTTTTAAGGGAAAAGAAGTTACGCAGAATGAACTAATTGTTGCCGTTAGAAATCCTAGTCCTAAAGTAAGGAAAGAAGCTTATCTAACTTTGTTAGGAAAGTATAAACATTACAAAGATGTCATTGGTGAAATTTATAAAAATCTTGTAAATGATTGGCGTGAAGAATGTCTTAGGTTAAGGGGTTATAAAAGTCCAATCTCTGTAAGAAATGTCAGTAACGACTTACCAGATAAGGCGGTAGAAGTTTTGTTAAAAGTTTGTGAAAAGAACCAACACATTTTTCATAAATTCTTTGAACTTAAAAGAAAAAATTTGGGTCTTAAAAAACTGACCCGATTTGATCTTTATGCTCCTTTAAAGCATGAGAAAGAGCGTAACATGAGTTATGATCAAGCTGTAAAGCTTGTTTTAAATACTTTTAACGATTTTTCTCCGCAATTTTCAAATGCAGCTAAAGAAATAATTGACAGAAAACACGTTCATTCCAAGTTACAGAAAAATAAGCATACTGGAGCTTATTGTTGTAGTGTTAGTGCCAAACTACCACCTTATGTTCTATTAAATTACACTGGGACTTTAAGAGATGTATCTACACTTGCTCATGAACTAGGGCACGGCATTCATCACATGTTATCTAAAGACCATAGAGAATTTACTTTTCACTCTTGCTTACCTTTAGCCGAAACAGCTTCCATTTTTGGTGAAATGCTGCTTTCAGAAAAATTAATGAAGGATTACCCTAAAGAAGCTAAAAGTTTAATCTTCACAAAATTAGGCGAGATTTACGCTTCTATTATTCGACAGGCAAGTTTTGTTCAGTTTGAAGTTAAAGCCCATCAAATGCTTTCTGAAGGGAAAACCTTAGAAGAAGTAAGTCAAGTTTATCTTGCTGATCTAAAGAAACAGTTAGGCAAAAAGATTGAAGTTGACAAAATATTTGCTTACGAATGGTGTTATATACCTCACATTTTTCACACACCATTTTACTGTTATGCTTATGCTTTTGGCAACCTTCTTGTTTTGGCTTTATGGGAGATGTATAAAGAAGAAGGAAAAATTTTTGTTCCCAAGATGATTAAATTTCTAGCCAACGGTGGAAGTAAGTCTCCGTTAGAAATAACAACAGAAATTGGTGTAGACATTTGTTCAGAAGAATTTTGGCAAAAAGGTTTTAAGGCCATAGAAGAAATGATTGAAAGAGTTGCATAACTTTTTTTAATAGTTAATTATTAAATATCTTACATGAAAAAATATTTGCTTTGTGGTTTACTTACTTTATCAGCCTGTGTAGGTGGGGGTAATTCACAGGAAGAAGAGTGTCGTGACAATACTTTAATTGAATCTATGATGGAAAAATGGGATAGGCAATTGGGAGACATCAAAGAATTTTATTTAACAGAAGATGTCATTGGTTATCCAGAGATTCAAGGATCGCCTACTTATGAAGGATTGGAAAAGTGGGCCAGCCATCCTGTAGTTATTAATAAAAGAGGAATGGCTTTACAATGCAACAGTAATCCCTACAAATTCTCTTGCCATCTTGCAGAATTAGGTAAGGATAGAGAAGGAAACTACTTTATTAAAAATTATCCTAGAGGAGAATTGGGAGGCTTTATTTCCGCAAGTACATCTAGTGCAAAGTTGGCAGCTCGCCATTTTCCTTCTTTATACGAATCTACATATTTTAGGTTAGACCAAACAGGTGCAGAGTGTGAAATAAACAACCAGTCTGCCTGTAACCAAGTTTATTGCGGTGAAGCTATAGGCAAATTTTTTTATGATGGACAAGAAGCTTTAGATTATATTCAGAAGGAGTTAGAGTAATAATGCAAGAAGTTTATTCTAGAAAAATATTTCCAAGCAATGTAAGAGGTTATTCTCAAACATGGTTTTGTGGCCCTGACATTAGTGATTCACAGGCAATAGAAGTATCCGAAGAGCATATTGAAAAAGCTTATTCTATTTTAAAAGTTAGGGGTGTACCTTTAGTTGAAAATAGTGAGAACGGATTACGTTGGCAACCTTTAATGGGAAGATATACAACGACGTCTTATTTGTTAAATGCAACTGTTGGCTTCTTTAATGAGCTAAAACAGATTGAAGATTCATCAAGATTCTTTCCTAAATATGTCCTCACACTTGTTTCTGAAACAGAGGAAGGGATAAAAGAAACAGCTGAAAAATTAAATTTAGAGAGTACCTATTTAGTTGGCCGTTAATTAGCCCAATTCTAGCCAATAATAAGTAAGAACTGGAAATCAACTTTGTGCAAGCAAAAGAAGAATTCTAATTAACTTCTTGGCCATCTAACTAAATACGTACTTTAAAAGAATAATAAAAAAAATTTAATTAATCTCAAGATCGTCAAGTTCCTCTAAGTTTAAATCATCTCCCAACTCGTCTTCTAAAGTTAAAAGGTCATCAAAATCGTCAAGATCTTCCGATAAATCTCCACCTAAATCATCTGAAACCGGTTCAACCTGACAACCACTAAAGATAACTAAACTTAAAACGAGTAAAACAAAAATAAGTTTTTTCATTCTTCCTTAGCCTCCTTGTAAGTTGATACAAACTCTCTTAGTAGTTGTTTAGTTTCTTGCAAATCTTTTCTTGCTTTATTCTGCAATTCACGCACTCTACTTACAACACTACCAAAATTTTCTTCACTATCTGTATCATTCCAAATTGTTTCAGAGTTTAAGTAAGTTTCTCTAAGAGCCTCTAGTTTAACATTAAATTCAGTTAGGATTTCATTTAGTTTAGTTTGGTCTACATCTTCCAAATTACTAATTCTTTCTTCCATCCTTTCTCTAAATGTTTCATGTTTTTCAACCAATTGCCCTAACTTTTCGTTAACTAAAACCAAGACAATTCTTTTTTGCAGATTTCTAGCTTTTTTTGCAATTTCCTTCAGTTCCTGAATGGTTTCTCTAATTTCCTCTTTAGAAGTCTCTTGGTTAAATTCTGCAATCTTCTCTTCTAAGGTACTTGTTTCATCTTCTAGTTCACTTATTTTAGCTAAAATCACCTCTTTATTAGCTTCAGTAAGTCCTTCTACATTTTCGACTCGGTTAGAAAGCTTTTCTAAAGAACTTGAGATCACTCCAGCAAATTTAAGTAAGTGTCTGTTAATACCCCGCCTTAACTCCACTCTCGGTCTTTCACAATCATAGTCACAATTTTTAACTTTTTCTCTAAGATCTTCAACTTTTGTTCTTTGCTTTTGAAACTCTTCTCTAGTTTCAAGGTGCCTTGCTTTTAGTGTCTTATAAGCACTTACTATTCTTTCCTTTCCAGCACCTTGTAAAACTTCTCTTTTATTTACGCTTGCTCCTCTTTCTTCATCAGCTAATGCCAAAGGCAAAACACTTAAAAGGAAAATGAACAAAACAATCATTCCACTTATTTTTTTCATGTTAATAACCTCCACTTTTGCATTAACAAGAAATTTTACTTTTTAAAGATACTTTTTAATTGTCTTTCAAAAAAAAGAAAATTAAGCTATTAAAACTTTACAAAACTTTATTTTTAGTTCAAATTAAAAAAGGAGTCAGTTTTTCTCTTTAATTAGGTGGAAGAGATAATTATTTAAATTAAAGAGTAATTAATTACCTATGAAGATTAAACTGTTAGTCTTGATTATACTTTTCACTTCCTTAGTTTCTGCTGCTACTTTAGAGGGGAATGTTTATGATGAAAACCTTGATTTAGCTGAAAATGTTTTAATTCAAATAAATCAACAAAAGTTTCTTTCTAAAGACGGTTCTTACTCCTTTGAATTAGCACTAGGAAATTATTTAATAACAGTAAAGGGCAACAATCAAGAAACAACAGAATCAGTGACTATTAAAGATGAGGGGAAACATGTTTTAGATCTATTTTTACTTCCAGACTTTTTAGAGGAGGACGAGTTGTGGCAAGATTTAGAATATCAACTTGAAGTCAGTGAAGAACTTAACCTAAATGGTTTGTATTTAATTATTATCTTGATTCTAGTTTTTATTGTGTTTAGATTTTTAAGGGTAAAAAAACAAAGTAAACTTCAACCTCACCAAGAGAATAATTCCCTAAATAAGGTTTTAGAAATCCTTAAAGAAAATGATGGCAGAATCACCCAGAAGGATTTACGCAAAGAATTATTTCCTTTATCAGAAGCTAAAGTAAGTTTAATGGTGACAGAACTGGAAAATAAGGGTCAGGTAAAACGCATTAAACAGGGCAGAGGAAAAATAATTCTGCTAACTAATTAGTCACTAACGCTAACCATATCTTTTCTAAAAGTTCAACAATATAAAGCATTAATCTCTTTAAGTAACTAATTTCTTCCACAAGATCAATCTCTTTAGTATCTTTATTGACCCAAACTCTAATGATTGTATAGGGTTCCTCTTTTTTGTTACCCTCAACAACATAATAATCTTTGTTATCTTTTTTCTTCTCTTCAACACGCCTTACTTCATCAATATGGCCTTCATTTTTACTTTTTTCCTCGGCCTCTTTTTTATCACTTTCTTCGTTATTATTGTCATTGCTTGGCTCTTCAGGTTCAACTCCTGTGGCTTCAACAAAAGCCTCGTAAGCTTGAACTCGGCCGGCTCCTTGTGCATTCACATCTTCACCTAGATCCTTAGCTGTTCTCATTAAAATATCTTTAACTTGGTTAGGTAAAAGTTCTGGTTTTTCACTTAACAAAAGAGCTACGACACCAGAAATGTGTGGGGTGGCCATAGATGTTCCACTTAGGGCAGTGTAACCGCCGCCAGCTTTGGCTGCAATAATAAGCACACCAGGAGCTACAATGTCTGGTTTGTTTCTACCATCTAAGGTTGGACCTCTTGAACTAAAGACAGCCATATTGTCAAGTTTGTCTACTGCTCCTACTGTAATAACATCTCGAGCACAGCCCGGACTGCCCACTGTTCCAGGCAAAGGCCCAGTGTTACCAGCAGCCACTACTACATGGACTCCTCTTTTTACAGCGGCATCTGAAGCTAAGGAAGCTGCATCTAACCCGTTACATGGAATATCTGTACCAAGACTCATAGAAATGATGTCCGCTTCGTTTAAAACTGACCATTCAATACCAGCAATTGTATCACTTAGCTTACCAGACCCGGTTTTATCTAAAACTTTTACATCAAATAACTCAGCTTTTGAAGCTACCCCTTTATTTAATCCACCAGAAGCTGCTCCAGATCCTGCAACAGTAGAAGCAACATGGGTTCCATGCCCTTGCTCGTCGTCTGTACCTTCTCCTGTAAAATCTTGTTCCTTGACAACATTTTTTAAATCAGGATGTTCATTATCTATTCCTGTATCTAAAATTGCTACCTTAACGCCTTCACCTTGAACATTATAGCTTAACCAAACTCTAGTTGCCCCTATTTGAGTTGTACTTTGAGCTAAGGAAATTTTTGTTTCAGCGTCTAATTCAATTGATTTAACGAAGGCTAGCTCGGCTAGTTTGTCTAATTCAAGAATATTAACGGAAAAAGCAGCTGCAGGTATCAGGCTATATTCATATTTTAGATTATCAGTGTAATCAAGTAAATCAGACTTTTGTTGTTTTGTCAGTTTTTCTTTAAATAAAACAATAATTGGGATGCTTCCTTCACCTAACCTTTGTGCTTCTTGCTTCAAAACAGAACTAATTTTGGGCGAATCAAGGATATCTGGAACGTTTTCTAAAAAGGAGTTTGTCTTTGTTTCACCTAATGGTAGATCTAATGCTACAACTGTTCCAACAAGAGTTAATAGAACAATTAACAAAAACAATTTCTTCATTTTTCCTTTGAAATTACAGGCCTTTAAATTATTTACTAATCTTTGAAAGATTTAGGCCAAAGCTTTTATAAATAGGGGTACAAATGTCACCAAGAGATGACACTTTACAAATTAGAATTAGAAAAAGCGCTAACTAAAATTAAGGAAGAACAAGCTAAGGTAGTTTGTATACAATTACCTGACGGTATGAAACCAAGGGCTAAAGAAGTAGTTGACACTATTGAAAAAGAAACAGGTGCAAAAGCTTTAATTTGGTTAGGCAGCAACT
>CAYFOH010000018.1:0-5722 GCA_964344755.1 uncultured Methanosarcinales archaeon | reverse complement strand
TTGATTTGGTTTGGAACTTGTTTTGGTGCTTGTGACATTCCTTTGGGCTTGCAAAGATTAAACGTTGATCTATTAATTTCTTGGGGCCATAACCGTTTTAACAAATTAGCGGAGGGCTGGTAATGAAAACATTATTTTTGGATGCGCCTTTTGAAAAAGAAGTTAAGTTGTGTCAAGAAACACTTGAATATCTTAAAAAATACAAGAAAGTTGGTTTATATGCATCAGTACAATTTTGTAATCAATTAAAAAAAGTTAAAGAACAACTAACAGAATTAGGTATAGAAATTGTTACGTCAAAAGCTAAACGAACTAATGTTGCTTCTCAATTACTAGGTTGCGACAATTATCATAATTCACTTAATGTCGACTTTTCTGAATTTGACGTTTTTTTATATGTTGGTGATGGTAAGTTTCATCCTCTAGCTTTGGTATATGCCCAAAAAGATTGTAAAGAATGGAAAGAGATTATTTGTAATGACCCCATTGCTAATACCTTTAATTTGCTTGATTATAATCATATTAAAACTATCCTTAGAAAGTATCGCGGTTCTTTAAAAAAATTTTTTGCAGCTGAAAATGTTGGTGTTATTGTCACCATCAAACCAGGTCAAGAACATCTAAGGGTGAGTTACGGTTTAGAGAAAAAGTATCCTAACAAAAAGTTTTATTATTTTATTGACAACAACGTTTCTTTTGATCAGTTAGAAAACTTTAACTTTATTGACGTTTGGGTTAACACTGCTTGTCCTAGGGTAGGTTTTGATGATCAAGAAAAATTTAGGAAGGGAGTAATCAACCTAAACGATGCCTTTAATGCTGAAGAAAATTTAAGTAAAGATAGTTTATTGAACAGCTTATAATGGAATCAGCTCTTAATTTTCTTAAAGAAAATAACATTGAATATAAGCTTCACAAACATCCAGCTGTCCATACTGTTGCTGATTCTCAAAAACTTTGTCTTAACATACCCGGTTTAAGATGTAAAAATCTTTTCTTAAAAGAGAAAAAAGGTTATCAATTTTTTTTAGTAGTTGTTCCAGCTGAAAAAAGAACAGATTTAGACAAATTAGCGAAACAGTTAGATGTTAAAAAATTAACTTTTGGATCTCCAGAAAAACTTAAAGAACTTCTTAATTTGACGCCAGGTTCTGTTTCGCCATTAGGTATGATTTATAGTAAAGGCAAAGTTAAGTTAATTATAGATCAGGAGGTTTGGCAGGCTGATGTCGTTAATTTTCATCCCAATATTAATACTGCTTCTTTGGAAATTAATAAAGAAATGTTTCATAGGTTAGTTGGTTTGTTTGGTTGTGATTATCTTGTTTTGAACATTCCTGAAAGAATGATTTAATATTGTCAAGAGTTAAGTTCTTAAAAAACGTGGGGGTCTGTGGTGCTGACGCACATTTACACTTTTTCTACGAAAAAGAAATTTATTTTGGATAGGACAATTTCTAAAAAGTATATGGGGATCGCTTTTTACTGATGATAAATAACTTTGTCTGCAATCTCAGGTAATTCTACAGGATGAACTCCAATTAATTTGTATCTAATTGATCTTTCTTCTTTAATTGTTCCTCTTACTACACCACCGGCTCTATGCAAGTATTCAGTAAGCGATTGACTTAATGGTTCTATATCTCTACGGAATCCTTGTATTGTCAATACAACAGCAGTATGATCCTTCTTTGGCAAGAACGCTCCATACAATCCAGCATCAAGAATTTTTCTGATAACTCTTTCATCAGACTTATCTTTATCCATTACTAAATGAATTTCAGTTTCACGAAATTGCTCCTCTGAAGTTCCGCGTAATCTTCTTCTTTCAACTCTAAACGGAAACCCTACTGAATCATCATAGGGACTTTCAGGAATCAGTTCATCACTTGGAATATATTCTCCCTCTAAATATCCTATAAAATCAGTTCCTTCAACAAGCCCTTCTAATTCTCCCCATACTTGTTTAAACTCTTTCCCTGTCTGAATTTTTCTCGTTAGGTGAGCATTTGGTTCAAAATGTTCATAGCCATCTGGATGCCCAATAAAATGATGGTCATAAAATCCAAGTTTTCCTTTTACTATTTTTGATAAGTCAGGAGAAATATAACGGGCATCAATGTGAATGTGGAAAATTCCTGGTTGAGTTTGCTCTATCATTTTTCCCCCCTCATTTCATAGACTTCAATTCTTACACTTGAAGCATATTTTGTTTGATTGACAGTCTTAGATGAAAAACCATTACCCCTTGCCAAATCTTGGAGCAAATCCATATCTCCAACATCAGAAAATACTAACCTAATTCTTCCATCAGTAGTCAAATAATCACCAACTTCAGAAAAGAATCTACGTAATGTCGTATATTCATCATCTCTTAATGCAGCTGCAATATCAGAATGTGGCTGCATTGCTCTAAATGGTGGATTTGCAATTACAAGATCAAATTTTTCATCTTCATGTAATGCATCAAACAAGTCTCCCTGTCTTACATCAACACTGTCTTCCAAACCGAGTCTGTGGGCATTGTATTTCGCACATAAATAGGGCATGGTAAATTTATCAATTGCAACAGCCCGAGAGGCTCCCTCTCTAACTGCAAATATTGCATCAGCACCAGAACCGGTAAATGGATCTAGAACAACATCTCCTTTTTGAACTCCTAAATTGTCAAGCAAAAATAGGCTTGCTTTTGCATAGTTAGGATTAAATGTTTCTGGAAACATAACATAATCCAGCCCCTTCAATTTTACCAAATAAGGTACAGGATGTTGTTCTACTGAACGCAATATTGTGTCTTGAAATTCCATGGATTCCTTTAGTATTGTCATAGATAACCGTGGTTGACGATTACTTAAAAAGAATTGCTCTCCAATATTGGAAAGATTTAAATATTTAACAAAATAATCTATAGAATATGGATTTAAGAGTATTAGAGGAACTTGGATTATCCACAGCCGAGGCAAAAATTTATGTGGCGTTATTAGAAACAGGATCCTCAAAAACAGGGAAAATAATAGATAGAACTAAACTACAAAGCAGTACAGTCTATCATGTTCTTGGCTCTCTCGTGGAAAAAGGGCTTGTTAGTTATATTCTACGAGGAAAAATAAAATTTTATCAAGCTGAAAGTCCTGATTCATTAAAACTATTCCTAGATGAAAAACTAAGAAAACTAAATGAACTTCTTCCTGAGTTGAAAGAAAAAGAAAAAATCAGTAAGCATAAACAAAATGCCAAAGTGTATGATGGATTAAACGGTCTAAAAACCGCCTTTAATGATATACTTACTTCTCTTGATGCTGGTGATGAATATTATTTCTTTCAAGTGCCAAAGGAAAATCTCTTTAATGAACAAGTGACACTATTTTTTAGGAATTATCATCTAAAAAGATCAGAAAAGAGAATCAAAGTAAGAGGTCTTGCTGTTCATAGTGCAAAAAAGAAAGTTAAAGAGATTTTCAAAGATATTCCTAATACAAACATAAAATACTTGAAAGAATTTACTCCGAGTGGGGTAGTAATTTACAAAAATAAAGTAATAACGCTTGATTGGGATGATGTACCAACAGCGTTTGTCATTCAAAGCGATGCAGTTGCAATATCATATGAAAGATTCTTTCTGCAAAAATGGAAAAAAGCTACTAGATAGTCTCAAACCTTTCTCTCAATTCTCCAATAGAATCATTATTCAAATTCCTAATCCCAACTTCTTTTCCTTTTTCAGCTTATTTAGGAACTTGTTCACTTAAAATCACCTGGAATTTTTGAGCATGTCATAAAACACCTCAATTCCTCTTAGAATTACATGATTTTTTATAATTTCTTTGATTAATGGAGACTTAATATCAAATGTTCCTATCTTGACATTAATCTTTGAATTAATCTCTTCAACTGATTTTTTAACAGTTCGGTTTTTTGTGTTAATGTAAATATCAATGTCGCTATCTTTTTTTGCCAACCCCTTTGCATATGAACCGAACAACACAATTAATTCTTCATTTGTCTTTTCTAAAATCTCTTCAAAAATAACAGCTAATTCGTGGTTGTTTCTTAACAGCTTAGTAAGCTTATATAGTTCTGCTTGTTGAATATACGTTGTTGAAACAAGATTATCTTTTAGATAGAAGATTTTATTTTTACCCTCTATTCTAGAATCAATAACATTTTCCTTCTTGAGACTATTTAGTTTCCTTGAAACAGTAGAGTGAGATTCATTTAGCTTTTTGGCGATCCCTCTAACGTGATTATCTCCTCTAAGTAATAACCCTATAATGTCCATTTCCTTATTGTCCCTATTTTGAACCATATGTACCAAATATGAACCAGTAATATATAAATATTTCGCTAGAGACAGTGCCCCCTTAAGATTAACAGAATTACTCCTCAAAAACAGACTTCATCTTAACTTTACCTTTTTTAATCAGACATTGGCATGCTAACCTGTGTCCTTTTTCTAAATCCTCTTCGTTTTCATTCCTTTCTGATAAGTTGTCCATACCTTCAAGTACAACAACCTCACAAGTTCTACAGAAACCACTTTGACAACAGAAAGGGATGCCTAGTTCCTCACAAGCTGATTGGATAGCACTATTGTCTGGAACTTCTTTTTCTTTTTCGTTTACAATTACTGTTGCCATTAAACCTCGTCAGCCCTCCAGTGCGGTTTAACACTTAAATCTCCACTTTTTTTTCTAAAGTAACCTTCCCAGGCGATCATGGCACCATTATCTTTAACAAGTGCTAGAGGAACATTGTAAAATTTAGCTCCTCGAGATTTACACATTTTGTCTAGCATTTCACAAAACCTTTTGTTTGCTCCAACTCCACCAACTAACAACAACTCTTTTTTTCCTGTATGGGCCATAGCTCTTTCTGTTACTTCAGTTAACATAGCAAATGCTGTTTCTTGAACAGAGAAACAAAGATCTTCCCTTTTTTCATTAAGTTGTTGACATCTAGTTAAAATCCCTGAAAAAGAGACATCCATCCCTTTAACAACGTAAGGAAGTTTAACATATTTCCCTTTTTTCGCTAATTCTTCAATCTTGGGACCTGCTGGAAATCCAAGATCCCAGTGTCTCCCTAATTTATCAAGCATATTTCCTAGGGCTGTGTCTAGAGTTTCTCCAAGAACATAGTATTTACCTTTTTTTTCTACAATTATTTGTGTATTCACGCCAGAAACATAAAGGTAAACTGGATCTTTTAGCTTATGTAGAATTTTTCCAATACTAAGATGGGCAGCACAATGGTTTACACCTCTTAGTTTTTTATTATACTTTTCACCCCACTCCTTAGCTTTGTGATAACCGGCCCACAAACAAGGGTCAAGTCCTGGTCCAGCTGAGTAAGCAATAAAGGAAATGTCTTTCCAGTTTAAACCTGCTTCCTTAAAAGCTTTGGCTAGAACTTTTTCCGCTACTTTTTCGTGATGTTCAGCTACTTCATGGGGAATCATACCCTTTCCTTTAGAAGTATAACTATCATAACTGTTAGCTAAAACCTTACCGTTATTATCAACGATTCCCACTCCAAAGGTATGCGCTGTCGATTCTATGCCTAGGACATTCATTTTTAAACGGATAGGAACTTACTTTAAAAATTCTTTGAAGAAAACTCTGTTTCCATGATTAATTCAACTAAAAACTACTAAGGAGTGAAGAAAGATTTATAAGATGTAATTTCCACTGGTGTTTCACCAGTGGTGCTGGCAAATTCTTAA
>CAYFOH010000017.1:0-18271 GCA_964344755.1 uncultured Methanosarcinales archaeon | reverse complement strand
TCTTTCCATATAAGCATGCATATTTAACTCAGAAACAACCTTTTTTAAAAAACTTACTTCAATAAACCTTCAAAGCCTTCCTTAGAATCATACTAAAGATTATAGAAAAAATAATGTATAAACCCAGCCATCCTGGTTGCCAACCAAACAAAGACACTTCACCTAAAGGTCTCAACTTATTGTAATTTATAGAAATACTCTCAATATCTGAATGTTCATAAGCCGTTAACGGCTCTTCATAATCTAAATCTTTAGTTATTAAAACCTTTTTAGATTGTTCTTGTTCACCTAACTTGACCTTCACAACGTGATTGCCAGACTCACTCTTTAAGTCCCAAGTGGCAGCACCATTTATACTCTGTGTCGATTCCCCTAACAGCTGTGTCTGACTATCAACCACAACCTCTGCTGTTTGGCCTTCAAAGCCCTCTGCAAAATTAGCAGTAATACTATAAGTTTCACCAGGATAAATCGGTTCGAAAGCTAAGTTAGCAGACATCCAACCAAATATTAAGAGGATAGGTAAGATTGTAATTAAAGTAGCTTTAAACGAGTGCTTCATGTACTGCATGTTCTTGGACATGGCTTCTTTCTGAACTTTCATCATCTCAGAAGGGTTATCACGTAAGGCTTTCATCCTCTTCTGATACTCTTTTTGCTCTTCCTTCAATCTCTTCATTTCAGACTGGTTAGTAGCAAATTTGTAAACAACTGTAATAATAGCAGAAACTAAGAAAGAAAGTATAACAATTGCCCAAAAAGGACTGAAGTTAATTAAAGGTTGTAAAATCGGGTTTAATACAGGATCTAAAAACGCCATTGTTTAGTTTTTTTCTTTATTGTTTATAAAATTGTTGTTATAAAAATCTTTTTAGTTAGTTATTCATCGTAATAAACAGGATTTCTCCAACTGTTTCCATCACCTAAATAGGAAGTCATTGCAGCCCATTTAATCTTCCTATCTCCTACAAAATCAGCCCCTTTACTTATTTCAATCTTTGATTTCAAAACAAAATATTTCTGATCTTTTACTGATTCATAAAAATCTGCACCAAAAAGTTCTTTTACCTTTCTCCACTGCTTACGATCTTCTACAAATGTACTATTTTCTAACACATATTCAACCAAAGAACCTATCCTACCTTCTAATCTATCACCATAATCAAATACCTGCTGTGAAGAACCATCGTCCAAAAAGACTTTTCCCTCTTTTTTTTCATTAATTACAGCATATAATAATCCCATTTTAATTACTCCATAAATTTTCTCATTGCCGGATGCATATCCATTAAATGTTCTTTAGCAATCTCTTCATACAATTTATAGACAATCATAACTGCCAACAAAATACCGGTACCATTACTTAAAGCACCTGTTAAATCAGCTAAAGCTGCTAACAAGCCCACAGCTGCCCCTCCAACAATAGTTAACGGCCAAATATACCTACCCAATATCCTCTCTAAAACACGTTCATCTCTTCTAAAACCAGGGATTTGTAACCCAGAAGACATTATTTGTTTAGCTTGGCTTTTTGCGTCCATATTAGCTGTTTGCATCCAAAATACACTAAAAATAATGGATCCAATCATGAAAACTGTCGCATAAACAGCAGCCTGTCCCACCATAGTCAAAGTAAAGCTGCCCCTTATAATGCTTTGTAGTACGTTAGGTGGACTTAACCAAAATACCAACCCACTAATAGGAGTATTACCAGAAAAAGTACCTAACAAGGGGAATCCCCACCTCTCAAACAATGTGGCAAATAAACTGACATTAGCCATTAAAGCGGCTACTAAAATTACTGGAATATTAGATGTATAAAAGAAATTTAAAGGCCATCTAATCCCATAACCTCTTACCCTACCAAAAGATAAAGGTATTTCTGCTTTCATAGCCTGACAGTAAACACAAATAGCAAAAACTACAATAGTTGAAATGATTCCTGCCAACTGTAAACCAGCTGTTGTTACATCACCCAAAGTCAATGATTGAATTAGTGCTGGAAGAGCACCAGCTGCAATGTCCGGGTTTGTTGGAGACGGCAAAAAGTTAAGTGCTCTTATAAAAATTTGTTGACTCACACCTGCTGCAATAAAAAGACTGATTCCAGAACCAAAGCCCCATTTACTAATTACTTCGTCCATAAACATAATTAAAATTCCACCGAGTATCAACTGAACAATCAATAAAATTTCAAATTGAACATAAAGAGGAGTTCCTGCTAAAGACGCCGATGGAGCTAAACCACCCATTAAAACATAAACTGCGCCTTCAAAAACTACAAAGAAAATAGCTAACAGTTTCTGCAACCCTTGAAACTTTTTACGTCCGTCTGTTGTTGTAAGATCCATCTTTAGGATCCCTGTCCCTGATAAAAGTTGCAGGACAATAGAAGCTGTTACAATTGGACCGATTCCTAGGGATATAATACTACCAAAGGAAGCACCTAAAATAATAGATAAAAATTCAAACTGTTGAAGGGCATTTTCTCCCAAACCATATAACGGAACAAACCCTAAAACAAAGAACAATACTAACGTAACCAAAGTCCACTTTAATTTTTCTTTAAAAGGTAGCCTCTTTTGCTTAGGTTTTTTTACTTCTGGAAAAAAAGCTAGAACTTTATCTAGAAGAGACATTTTTAACTTTTAGCTTCCTTTTTCTTCTCAATTATAGGAAGCACCTCTCCTCCTTTAGCCTTGATTTTGGCTACAGCTTTCTCCGTAAAAACATCTACTTTAAAAATCAATTTAGAACTTACTTGACCAGAACCAAGTAATTTTTGATAACCTAATTTAGGTAAATCAATTGAAAAAGAATCTCCGTCTTTAGTGACCTTATTAAGTTTTAATAATTTCTCTAATTTATTAACAGTAAAATAACCTACATTTACACTTTTAACACTTTTGGTAGTTCTTCTTCTAATAAATCCTTTTTTACTTCCTAATTTGTCAGAAAGACCAGCTTTTTTATGACCAGCCCTTTTACCTGTACCTGCGTTACCGCGACCGCCTCTACTTCCTGCACCTCGCCTTTTCTTACGGTGTCCGCCACCATGGGTGGTATGAGCACGGTACTTTCCAACTTTTTTCCTTTTGTTAACTACCATTTAGAGCATCCTTTTAATCAAATCATTCATTTTTTCTTTTCTATCTCCCAAAGCGCCACCCACTTTAAAAGCCAATTTAATTCCTTTTCTTCCAAATCCTTTACGTGGTGGACTTAATGAAAAAGTTGCGTGGTAATTTTTTCCAGCAACATTTAAAGATCTATAATCATACTTTTTCTTAGTATCTGTTTGTCTTAATAGTTCCCTTCCCCTCTTTTGTAACAATTCATCAAAAGTGCCCTGGTCTAAACTACCCCAAGTTACATAGTCTTTAACTTTTCTTAACATTCCTAAATTAATGTTGGTGCCGTCTATAACCACACACTGGTTTTTTCTTGTGAGACCCAACATCCGTAAAGTATCTTTTACTTCTCCTTTAACATCAACTAAACCACGAACTAAAACAACTGCTATTCTTGCTCCTTCTTCTTGTTTTGTTTCAGTCATTGTTCTCCTACGGCTGCTTGAGCTTCTTTTACTCTACCTTCAACTATTCCTAATTGTTCAACATCACCTGCTTTGATTTTTACTTCTGATAAATTTTTCAAAGCGTCCATTAAAGCATATACTAAATTTAGTTTTGTCTTAGTTTGGCCTTCCGTTTTGCTCCAAATGTCTTTTATACCGGCCATAGCTAAAATTTTAGCACACTCTTTTTCAATACATAATCCCTTACCTTTAGGAGCAGGCATAAGTTTGATTTTCACAGAACCACATTTTCCTTCCACGGCAAAAGGGATAGATGTCGGTTCTTTTTCAGCAGATTCCCAGCTTCCACTTCCTCTTCTGATTCTGATTAGATTTAATCGTGCTTTTCTTTTAGACTTATCTCTCGCAGGAACTGTTTCTTTACTTTTCCCAGTTGCCACGCCAACATAACCATTTTTATTACCAACAACAGCACAACAAGTAAAACTAATTTTGTTACCTTCTCTTGTCTTTTTCTGTGTTTGTCTAAAGATTCTTCTTTGACCGCCGCCAAACTTACCTTTGGCTTGTCCTATTAGTAATAAATCTTCTTCCAAACCAGGCAATAATTTATCAACTATTTCAGCTTCGAGAATAATCTCTCCAGAATCAAAAATTTGATCAATGTCTGTTATTTCACCAGCTTTAACTTTCTTACCTAAAGCCGTCAATGGCTTCCATTCTACTTCGGGAACATTATTTTGTCTATTTCTATCTGAATTTTGCTGAGCCATTTTTTTAACCAATTATTTTTGTTTTGATTTCTGAAAACTTTTCTGTGATTTTGTCAGGAAGAGCATTGTTTTTTAAATATTTGCTAAATCTTTTAGCAACAAGTTCTTTCTCCTTCATGTTTTCTGCATAACCTTTTATATGTTGACCTTCAATTCTTTCCGCCATTGGGAAAATACCTTCACCACTTGGAACATTTAGTCCACCATCCAAAGCACCTTTCAAAAAAGCATAAAGTTTACTTCCTTTTAAGGGATATCTAAACCCGATATCTAATACAGCTTCCTTTTGTCCTTTTTTAAGACCTTCTTTAGCTAACAACAACCCAGTCAAGTAAGCTGCAGGTATATTCTTACAAGAGTAATTCCAACCTAGTTTTTTAAGAGCATAAGAATCCAAACCTAAAATAACTTTGTCACCTTGAGATTCAAATTTAATTAACTGAGCAATTATTTTTTGATTAGTAAACCTAACAACAAGCCTTAATTTTCTAGATATTAAGAGCTGCTTTCTCTTTTTATAACTAGTTTTGCCTTCTCTTCTTCTCCGGAACTGTACTGCTTTAGGTTTTCTGTTTGCCATTTTTCTATATAATTATTTTTTCTTTATCAATTGACGCTCATTTAAGTACAATTTGATGTGTCTTTTATTTCTAAAGTAACCACCTTTACTTTTTGAATATAAAGACCGGTAATCTTTACTTTCTAACATTCCTTTGTCTTTCAACTCTTTAAGGAACTTTCTTTGAACACGGATTTTAGCCATCCATTTTTCCTTACGTGAAACAATAGAGTGTTTACTTCCTTTCTTACTTCCTTTTCCTTTCCTTCTACCTTTCTTTTTTTGAGCAGCTATCTTTCTTGCTCTAACTCTAGATTGTTCATTCTTTCCATCTTTGCTTATTTTGTTAACTGCAATTAGCCCTCTTAAGTCAGACCTAGTGATAGCTTTTTTAATATCTTCCAATGCATCAACAGCAAACTTTACTTTATTAATTGAAGTTTTTAAGATCCTTGCTGCTAATTTCTTTTTATGTCTCATTTTAACTATTGCCTTTTAGTTATCACTTTATCTAAGGCTTCTTTCTCTTGCTTTTTTTGTTCTTTTTGATCAGTAGTCTTCTCTTTTGTTTCTTCTTCCTTCTCTTTTTCTTCCGCTTTTTTCTTTATTTCTGCTTTTTTAGAAGATCTTTTCTTAGTTTCTTCTGCTTTTTGTTTTTTCCTTAAGGAAAATTTGTCCATGATTTCTTTTTTAAGTTCATCAATATTCTTAACATTCAACAAAGAAATTTTTTCTTTAGATGCTAACTCCAATAGACTTAATTTCTTTTTGTTACCTACATTTGATGCAATAACTGCCCCCTGAGTCTCCTTGTTTAGTGACAATAACTCTTTTTGATTATTAACAACTACTATTTCTTTACCTGAAGCATGTAAGCCTCTTACAGCACGTGGAGAACCATATCCTGGACTTACCAAGCTTGGTCTTCCTTTGTGCATCTGTCTTACTTTGGAATGTTTACCACGAGGGAATCTCCACCTTCTTTTAACACGAGCTGAAAAATTTGATTCTTTGACTACAAAAGTAGGCTTAGCATCCTTAATCTTTTTCCTGATTTCTAATAATTTCTTTTTGTCTGCCATTTTTATAGAATTTTACCTGCTTTTTCTATGATGTAACAACCATCTTGGAAAATCCTAATATCTTTGTTAGTTATCCTACATAATTTCTCAATTCTAGCTGCTGTTTGTCCTGCCAATTCTTTATCCGGACTGCTTACGACTATTTCCTTATCATTTATTTTAACTTCAGCGCCAGCCAAGATTTTAGCCTTTCTAGGTACGCTCTCTCCTAAAAAGTTTTTAACAGTTATTTCCTGGTTTGCTACTGAGACACTCATCGGAAAATGGCCCGAACATATTTTCAACTTGTAAACATGCGGTTCTTGCACTCCAGAAACCATATTATTTATATGAGCAATAAAAGATCCAACAAGCCTTCTTTCTCTTTTTGTTGCCTTGGTAGCTGTTAAAGCTATTGTATTATTCTCAATTTTAATTTCAAATCTTGGATGATTAAGATTTCTAGTTACTTCCCCTTTAGGACCTTTAATTTTAAGGATAGTTCCACTTAGCTCAGCGCTTACGCCTTCACTAAGTACAACTTCTTTTCGTAGGTCTTCTTTCATTTTAGTAACAATAAGCTAATAATTTGCCCCCTATATGCTCTTCTTTGGCTTTATTGTGGGTCATGATACCTTTAGGTGTAGATACCAAAATAACACCAAAATCTTTAGCAGGCAAATATCTTTTCTCCCATTTTTCGTAACCTTTGTTTTTGGTTGAAAAACGTGGTTTGATAACACCACATTTATTAACATTCCCTATTAAATTCACTTTCAAAAGATTACCTTCAACTTCTTCAAAAGATCCAATATAATTTTGTTCGTTCATTAAAGTTAAGATTCTTTTGATCATCTTGGAAGCATACTTCAATAACACTTCTTTCTTTCCAACTCTTTCTGCATTCATTATCTTAGCCAAAGCTGCAGCTAGGGGATCGTTTAACATTTTACTTTGCCTCCGATTTTAACGTTATTTGCCATTTTTATGATTCTCTTGATTATCCTCATTAACTAAATTTTTTAAAGCCCAACCCAGGAGCCATTTCCCTAAAACACTGCCTACATAGATGCAAACCATACTTATTGATATGGCCACGCATCCTACCACAGTTCCTACATTTTCTCAAAGCGATACCACAAGATCTCTTTTTGGGAGCATTAAACTTGATGAATTTAGCTTTCTTAATTGGTTTCGCATTCAGCTGCGTGAACATTTTTTTGTGGTCGCTCGTTGTCATTTAATTAACCTCAACACCTAAATTTTCAACAAAAGAAATGGCTTCGTCACCAGTGATCCTATGATCTTTGCCAATCTTTTCTGATCTTATTTTTCGTTTACTTATCCTATACCCTGGACGCTCCAAAGTTACTGCTACTTCCAATCCCATAATCTTAAGATCAGGATCATAGTCTAACCCCTCTATATCAATATATTCAGGAATCCCAAAAGAGAAATTTCCCTGTTTATCAAAATTTTTGGCTTGTAATTTGTTTCCTTTAGCTACCAATAATTTTCTTAGTAATTCTTGAGCTTGTTTTCTTACAGTTACTTTACAGCCAATTGCTAATCCTGGACGTAAACCCCACCCTGGAATTCTTCTCTTGGTCACTGTTTTAACAGGTTTTACAGGAGATAATTTTTGCAAGAGCTTGAGACCTTTTTTTAGCATGTCTTCATTCTTTCCTGCCCCGATGTTAAGAGTAAGTTTACTTATTTTAATGCCTAACATAAGATTCTTTTTTTCCTGCTGGTTTTGTTGTTTCTCTTCCGCCATTTTCTCAGTTTACTTTAATCTCCTGTTTACCTTCACCAACCACAAACAGATAGTCTTTTGCAGTCGCTACTTCTTGGCCATCGCCTTCATAAACTACACGGCCGTCTTTTATTTCCTTTAAAGAACCAAGTTCTCCACTGTGTTTGCCCTTAAATAAAAATATCTTGGACCCTTTTTGAGGTGACAACACAGATTTTATTTCTAAACTAGGTAACTGTAAAACTACAGTGTCGCCAACAAAGACCTTTTTATCAGTTAAAACATTTTTTCCATCATGCAGATTAAGTTGAATTTTTCCGCCCTTAAGCATAGTTTTTCCAATAACTTTACAAGGTTTTAGTTTACTTTCATCTCCACTTAGTTCTACTAAACATAATTTTCCTTTCTTGTCTAAGCTTACACGATAAGCTTTTTCACCATAACTAACAACGTCAAACAGACCAGCAATGTAACGATAACTTTTTCTCCGCTTGCCGTCTACAAGAACTTCATTGTTGTTTAACAACTTTTTGACTTCTCCCACAGTAGAAGCCACTTTTAAAACGTCTCTTAAAACCATAGTTAAAGACAAACCTAAACTCATAGGGTGTGAACCAGGCTTAGGCCTAACTATATACTTTTTCTCTTTCCTACGCAAGGACCAAGTTCTTGGTGCAGCTAATGTTTTTAAGTGATTTTTCATTTTTTCTTAGGTTCCTTCTTGACTTCTAAAGTTTGTTTAGTTTGTTTATTTTCCAATTTTGATTTTCTTTTCTTATCATTTAAATTTAATTCTAAAATCATCATATTAGAGGGATTTAAGGGGGTTGCCATTTTTGCTCCCTCTTTTCTTACGACCTCTAATCCAGTAACAAAAACATGTTCTCTTTTTAGACTAACTCTCTCTACTTTTCCTTCTTTTTTAGCAAACTGGCCCCTTAATACTTTGACCTTGTCTCCTTTTTTAACTTGGACATTTCTAAAGCCGTATTTTTTTCTCAATTCAGGCGACAAATGGACATGCAGCATTTTTTGTTTGATGTGAAGAGGTGCATTGTACCTATATTTACGTTGTTTACGTCTTTGGGTACTTTCCTTCCAACTTGTTGCGAAACTGTTTTTAACCATTCTAAACCACCATGTTGGCTACTTTAGCTACTGCTGGCCAACGTTCAGCTACCTCTTTAGCAATAGGTCCCTTAAAGATAGTTCCCTTCGGATTCCCTTTGTCGTCTTTAAGTACAACTGCAGCGTTATCTTCAAACTTGATCCTTAGCCCATCGGGCCGCCTATATTCTTTTTTCTGCCTTACAATAACTGCCTGGACTACTTTTTTTCTCATTTCCAGTTTTCCTTTTTTTACTGAAGCTACAACTAAATCACCGACACCGGCTGCAGGTAACCTGCCTTTAACAGTGTTATGACCTTTAACTGAGATTATTTTAAGCACTTTAGCACCTGAATTATCACAAGTATTTACATAAGCCTGCACCGGCAATGCCCTAGTTGTCTTACTCTTTATCGCTTTCATTTTCTATTTTTATAATCACATGACTTTTCATTTTACTTAAAGGCCGAGTCCTGGCCACTAAGACTTTTTGGCCGACCTGAGCATTTAAGCACTTTGGATTGTGCACACGTAAACGTGCTCTATTTACTTCATACCTTTCATATTTGGGTACGTGACGAGACAAAGACCATTCAATGGTCGCAGATCTATTGATATCTTTTTTTACCACTTTTCCTTGGAAAAATTCTTTTTTTACAGCAACTTCTCCATGAAAAGGACATTTCTTATCGTCACATTCCTTGTTTTCTACTTTTATTCCGAATACTTTATTCATTTTAGTTTCCTTTGATTCTCTCTTGTGGTCTTTTAGTAATTTTGTTTCCTTCAATTACTTCCCCACTTGAAAGTTTGATTTTGATTGTACTTTTGAGCAAAACCTTTACCTCGTCTTTACACCTGACATGCAAAGTGTTTTTGGTTTCATCAATAACTTCCCCTTTTATTCCAACCAGGGATTTATTATTTGAGTCAACCACTTCAACTACTTTTCCTATCAAAGCAAAAGGATAAACAGCCAGTTTACTCATTCTACCTCCACCAAAAGCTGCCTTTTGATGGTTCACATCACCTCTATTGTTTCATCCGGGAACCCAAGGTCAACTAAGACTTCCCGAATCCGACTTTTGTGATCACCTTGCAATTCAATTTGACCGCCTTTAGCAGTCCCCCCGCAAGCAAATTTTGATTTTAATTTTTTGAGTATGTCTCCAAAGTTAGCCTCCTTCTGGATACCCATTATGATCGTATATTTTTTACCAAATTTTCTTTTCTCGAGCTTAACTGTAATTTTTTGTTGTTCCCTAGCGATTGTCTCACAAACACAAAGATCTTGCGGTAAGCCGCATTGATTACATACAGCCATAGTTTTATTTGGATTTAACCTCCTTCTCCTTGAGTATTGTTAAAATCCTGGCAATATTTTTTTTCGTTTGTCTAAGTTTTCCCGGACTTGAAGGATTAACCCCCGAGGCCGCTTCCACATTCAGTTTTAACAGTTCCTTTTTAAATTCTTTCAATTTTTCTTGCAAATCTGCTTCTGAAGCGTCTCTAAACTCTTTTGTTACTTTCATTTTTGCTCAATGCCTTCCGTTTTATTGTCACTTTCCGGCTTGGATGTTTTTTTAGGAGATTCCTTGGCTGGTTTAGCATCCCCTTTCTTCTTGCGAGGAGTTTTTGTTTTTTTGGCAGCCTTTGTTTTTTCCTCTTTAATAGATTCTGTTACTTGAATTGGTTCATCCAAAATCTCTACATAATCAGGTAATATTAAATCCGGCGGCATAATGGACACTTTGATACCAATGATACCTGTTTTTAATAAAGCGGTTGTCTGTGCACTTCTTACACCTGAAACCGCCACATCACCACATTTTTTCAAATAACCTTGGTAAAATCTCCAACTGCGTGCCCGCGCACCAGGTATCTTCCCAGAGATTATTAGTTCAATACCCAAGGCCCCTGCAGCAATAACATTAGACATTGTTTTATGGCCAACACCTTTAAATCTGGCAGAACCAAATCTTTCCAAAGATGAAGCGATCCTTTCAGCCACGACATTGGCATCTAAAAATACATCTTTTACTTCATTTATTTCAATCTGGGGGTTTTCCAGCTTAAAATCTTTCTTTAAAGTTTGAGTTAATTCCTTAATGTTAGCACCCTTTGAACCAATTACTAAACTTGGTCGACTTGTAGTCAAAATGATTTTCTCACCCAAAGGAATTTTTTGGAGTTTAATCCCAGATATGCCCGCACGGTTGAGTTTATTTTCTATATAACGCTTGATGTAGTACTCTTTCGTTTTTTGAGCCACAAATTGTCTTTCAATCATTTCTTTGCACCTGTTTTAGTATCCCTAAGGGTACCTTTCTTTTTCAACTCGTCGTACAAGCCTTCAATTTCTTCGACATTTTCTTTCTTAGCTTCTTGTTTGTTGATTTTATCCGCTTTTTCTTGTGCCTTTTCTAGTAACTGTTCCGAAGACAAATCTTCTACTTTTGTTTCTTCATGTTCTGGAGAAACAGGGACATTTACTTCTTCAGTTACCTTTTCGGTTGGTTTTTCTTTTTTAGTTTCTGCAACTACCGATTTAACCTTTGTTGCTTCACTTTTAGGCTTGGCTTCTTTCTTGTCCTTCTTTTTATTATCAATGGCACCTTCTAAGGCTATCTCTAAATGTGTCCTTTTAGTGCCTTGTCTTTTCCTTCCTCCACTGAAAGGAACAGATGCCTTGTTGGCAATGAGAGTAGTGATTTTCAGATTTGAACTGTCCAATCCCTTAAACAAAGCATTTGCTTCGGCAGATTTGATCAGATGCAAAAATTCTTTAGCTGCCTTTTGAGGGAACCTTCCTGCAGCCATACCTTTTTTGTGACCTATATCACGTTTGAATTTTCTGAAAGGCACTGGTTTTTTCAAAGCAATAACATCTTCTAAAAAAGATTTCGCTAAAGTTGTTCTCTTATAACGCAAAAACTTGCTAATTTCCACACTGTGTTTTGTAGAGATTGGAAGGTTTTTAGAACTAGCAAAAGCATAGTCCTTTTTTGTTATTGCTTCTTTTACCATTGTTCTTATCTCGCCGAAATCGCTTTACTTGATCTCGTAGCACCCACACCTGCAGAACTGTGTTTAACCATCTTACGGGGATTAGCAAATTCACCTAAGTAATGCCCCAACATTTCCATGGTTATTTCTACTGGTTGGAATTTTTGACCATCGTAAACATGTAAGGTTAAACCAATAAAACTAGGAATGACAACCATGTTCCTACAATGTGTTTTAACATTTTTAGGATTTGATTCAATCCTCTTTAGCAATTTTTTCTGAGATTCTGTAAAACCACGTTTTAAAGATCTTCTTATTCTCGCTGGAGCTAGATCCATGAACTCTCTTAAGTCAAGACCCTTAATCTCTTCTTCTGTTCTGCCTCTCCATTTAATTTCTCTTGCCATTTGTGAATTTACCTTTTCTTACCTGTCCTTCTAGGCGCAATTTTACCAACCTTTCTTCCAGGAGGTGCACTTCTTGGAGAAAGCGTAGGTCGCCCTTTAATGTGGGAACATTTTCCACCGAAAGGATGGTCTAC
The DNA here is from genome assembly GCA_964344755.1 of uncultured Methanosarcinales archaeon. Lineage (GTDB taxonomy): Archaea > Nanobdellota > Nanobdellia > Woesearchaeales > GW2011-AR9 > CAYFOH01. Next base: position 5,929 of record CAYFOH010000017.1, on the reverse strand, counting down.
TGCATTCATGGAAATACCACACACTTTCGGATATAATTTGTTCCTTGCCTTCATTCTTTTTAATCTGTTACCGGCCTTTAAAAACGGTTTCTCTGGTCTTCCCCCGCCAGCCAAAACACCAATAGCAGCCCTACAGTTTGATAATAATAATTTTTCTTTTTTTGATGGTAAAACTACCTTTACACCTTTTTCTGATTTAGCCACAACCCTAGCAGAAGCCCCAGAAGACCTAACTATTTTTCCGCCGTCCCCGGGTCTCAATTCAATATTATGTACCAACGTACCTTCAGGTATTTGACCCAAAGTTAAAACATTCCCATTTGATACTTCAGCTGATTCCCCTACTGCAATTGTGTCCCCTACCTTTATACCACGAGGAGCAAAAGCCAAACCTTTTACACCAGTTAAGTATGAAATTTCCATCAAAGGAGCACTGTGTCCTTGACAATGAATTAAGTCAGTAACAGTCCCTTCTGTTTCAAAAAGAGGATGTTTTACTTGTCCTTTAAAGCGAAAGCTAGGTGATTTGTAAGTGTGTGTACCGCGTCCACGGCGTTGTGAAATGATTCTTTTACCCATTTTAACCTATATTAAACCCAAATCTGCACTTATGTCTGAAGCCAAATGTTCTGGACCTATTTTAACATAAGCTCTTTTTTCTCCCACAAAGGAATTTTGAACATTTACTTTGGTCACTTTTACTTTGAACATGTCTTCGACTGCTTTTTTAATATCTTTTTTAGTAGCTCTTGGATGGACCACAAAAGCCAGTTTGTTATCAAATTCAATTTGACGAATACTTTTTTCCGTAGATAATGGCCTAACAATTATTTGATAAGGGTCAAACTGCTCTTCTGCAATTTTAACATTTTGTTCCTTTACCATTTTTTGTTTTTCTTCAGCCATTTTACATAAACAAATTTTCTTTCTCTAAGACATCTAAAGCTTGTTCTGTCCACAAAGTTACTCTTCCAGGCATAGCACCAGGAGCTAAAAATTCAGCATTTAACGCACTAACTTTGACTACGTCGACCCCAGGAAAATTGCTAGCACTTTTTATTAGAGGACAGTCTCCACCAACTACAATAAGCAATCCTTTCTTTCGTTGATACTTTCTTCCTCTTAATTTGCCAATTCCTGCTCTTATTTTCTTAACCAAAGAACGTTCTAATTCTTCTTTAAAACCAAGTTTAAATAAAATGTCTTGCACTTCCTTAGCTTTCTTAAGTCCTTCAAAAGAAGAATCTAAAATAAAAGGATAATTTTCTGGAGCCCGGTGCCCTCTGTCAGATACTAATTCTTTGTCTAGCACTGCACCCATCGCTGAGCGAATTGCTTTTTTATTCTCTTTTTTATTGATATCTTTGATTAAGATCTTTTCAGCTTTTGGTGCATGAGATCTCCTACCCCCTCTTGTTTGAGGAGAGAATGTCCCTACCCAAAACATTCGTGTCCCTCTTCTTGAATGGATCTTTCTATTAACTCGACTTATCCCAAACCCATAAGAACCACGATATTTTCGTCTTCTTTTACTCAAATTAGAAGAATGCCTTAAACCAGCCTTAGGGTCGGCCCCATAGGCTTGACGAGCAGCACTCTGTAAAGATTGAACAGCCCTTGAAATTAAATCGGGACGATAAGATTCGTTAAACTGTCTAGGTAACTCTTTTTCTCCAGATTTACTGTTTTGCTGATTGTATACAGGTAGTTTCATTTTGAAATATAATTAACCTCATAAGAGTCTTTGGAATATTTTTTATTTTTTCTTGTTGCTTCGGTTAAAACCACTGCTCTTTTTCTTGGCCCCACAACAGACCCTTTAACTAAAAGATAGTTGTGTTTCACTAAGCCATATTTAGTAAACCCACCCTTAGGATTTACATCTTCACCGGTTTCACCTATTTTGATAATCTGTTTATTGTATTCTGTTCTTAAGTGATACCCCATCTTACCTGGTTGAGGTACATTAAATAAAACTCTTTTTGGGGTCCAAGCACCCAAGTTCCCTATTCCACGTTTTACTTTCTCTGATTTGTGTTGTCTAATTGGTACACCATATCTTTTAACAGTACCTTGGAAGCCTTTACCTTTAGTTATTCCGTGAACATCCACACAACTGCCTTCTTCTAAAATGTCTTTAACTGGCAATTCCTTGCCAAGATTCTCTTTAGCATAAGCTAGTTTTTCTTCTTTGGAACCACCCAAGACCATTTCGATTATTTTTGGTTTAGTGTTTTTTTGTAGGTTAGATGCCACCAACAACCTCAAATCATCAAATTCTTTGACAGAATCGAGGTTCTTGGCCTCTTTCTTTTGTAGAGATATTTTCCGATTAAGATCTTTAGGTAATTTTTTTGCAAAAATAGAAGTTACTTTGTTATTGCCCAAAAGGCTTTTTTTATAGAAAGAAACACCAACCACTTGCATAGGGGGACAATCAATAACAGTCACAGGCAAGGTGATCTTTTCGCCTTTTGTTAAAGATTTTGGACGGTTGTCAACAACTTGAACATGAGTCATGCCAGCTTTGTAGCCAATTATCCCCAAAGGTTTAGCTTTATTACTTGTTACCCAGGATCTAATTCTAGCTAAAGAAAACTTGGCTCTCTTTCTAGGCCAATATTGCATACTTCCCCTTCCTGGATTGTGTTTTTTTGCCATGTAACCTTTGAAAAGGCCATCATCCCCTGCTACATAACCTTGCTACGTAAGCATAGCGCCATGGACACAGACGATTTCCTTTGTTCTCCATAATTGCCTCTTAGTCAGATCCCATCAAAGAATTTAACTTCGCTGATGGTCACCTTCTCAGGCAGCTTACCAATAATCATTTAGTTAGTAAGTCTAACCAGTGTAATTATCGGCTGTTTTGGTTTAGGGAAAGAGGTTATTTATAAAAGTATCGGCTAAAGTTAAGACATTCAAAGAGTTTCTACTATTTAACAACAAAAAAGATCATCTAACCACTGATAGCATTATGTTAAAAACAAAATAGAACTAAAAGTCACAAGAACCTTTATAAAAAAACATCTTCTTCCCAAACCATGAAACATATTATTGCTGATTTACCTCTATCTAAGTTAAAGGACCAGAAATATTTCCCTGAATTTAGGCTAAAAAATCTTCAGATAACCAAAAGAAATCTTAAAGAAGCAGTAAATGAAGACGATTTAATTGTACAAACTATTAGCAATGTTAACGATATAGACCGCATAACTAATATTCTTTCTAAGAGGTTAAGGGAGTGGTACAGCCTTTACTATCCAGAACTTTCTAGAAAAATAACTGAACATGAAATTTTTGTTAATTCCATTCTATCCGAGAAAAAGGCTAAAAATTCTTTTGGTGCCGACCTCAAAGAAGAAGATTTAAACCAAATAAAACTGTTAGCTAAACAAACCCAAGACCTTTTTGCTTTAAGAAACAAGCATGAAAAATATTTAGAGAACATTATGAAAGATTATTGCCCTAATTTACTTACAATTGCAGGTACCACGCTAGGGGCCAAATTGCTTCTTTTAGCTAAGGGACTAAAAAGACTGGCTCTATTGCCCGCATCCACAGTCCAACTTTTAGGTGCCGAGAAAGCTTTGTTTCGTCATTTAAGACTAAAAACAAAATCACCTAAACATGGAATCCTTATCCATCATCCTTTAGTCCAAAATAGTGAAAGAAATATGAGAGGGAAAGCGGCAAGAGTTTTAGCTGACAAAATTGTTTTATGTGCTAGAATCGATTATTTTAAGGGAGAATTTAAGGCTAATGAATACAAAAAAGAACTTGAGGAGAAATTAAAATGAAACCTCATAAACTATTTCAAATATTTCAAGACAAGAGAAGAATTTATACTAAAAGTATTTATCCAGGTAAAACGTTTTTTGATGAAAGAACAGTTAAGGAAAACAAAAACGAATATAGGGAGTTTGATCCTCGTAGAAGCAAATTAGCTGCTATGACTGTTAAAGGGTGTACTAACCTGGGGATTAGAGAAAAGGATGTTGTTCTTTACCTAGGCGCTTCACATGGTTATACTATCTCTTTTGTTTCAGACATGGTAGGTAAACAAGGTTTTATTTTTGGTTTAGATCCCGCCCCTAGAGTTATGAGGGATTTAGTTTTTTTATCTGAAGCTAGAGAAAACATTGCGCCACTTTTAGCTGATGCTAATCACCCCAAAGAATATCAGCACAGAATTTGTCAGGTTGACGTAGTTTATCAAGACATTTCTCAAAGAAACCAGTTAGACATTTTTGTTAAGAACTGTAATCTTTTCTTAAAGAAAGGAGGGTACGGTTTATTAGCGGTGAAAGCTAGAAGTATTGACATAAAAAGAAACCCTAAACAGATTTTTATTGAAACAAGAAAACAGCTAGAGAAAATATTTACAGTAATAGATTACAAAATCCTTGAACCGTTGCAAAAAGGTCATTGTATGATTATTGTTAAGAAAAATTAATAAAGTTCTTGTTTAAGTAGTAAAAGTGGTAATTTATAGGATATCAAACATTTCTTTAGAAGATTTTTGTCGGAGTAAAGGTTTAATCAAACCCTTCGATGAACTAAGGTGGAGAGATTATTTAGAAATAGTTGGTAGATTCAATCCTTTGGAAGACATAAGACATTTAGAAGGCCAGAACATCCCTCAAGAAATTAATACTAGAGAAAATCTTGAAGTTACCTCCGAAGGAATTCATCTCCCGATTAAAGGCCTTCAACAATGGGGTTATACATACCCTTATGTTTTATCAGAAGAAAAATTTGATAGAAGCCTTTTAATGGGCTATTTCCACGACCATGGTGAAGAAAGAGTTTACGTGCCACAGGATGTAAGTTTGACAGTAATCCCCTGTTTTGAATGTGAGGAGGCGATTCTTCTTGACCCAAAAGTATCAGAAAATTTTAAATATTAACTTTACTTCATTTTACGCAAAAAGAGGTGGAGTTAATGGAAAAAAAATATTTACTCGTTGCTTTGGTTGTAGTTTTAGCCGCTGCTTTGTTTACCTTCACACCAAACGATGGGAACTTTCTGGGAGCAACTGTCGGTGAATTTTCTGTAGACGAATACCAAGACGGATGTGTTGATAACGACCCTGATAACTTATATGGCGTAGCTGGTGAAGCTATAAATGGAAGAATCAGATACGTTGACCATTGTCAGGGAAACGATTTACATCAGTATGCTTGTACAACAAGTAACACCATCAGAAAAACACATGCTTACCGCTGCCCAGGTTCTTGTGTTGCTGGAGCTTGTGTCTAAAAAATGGGTCTTGCTAATGAAGCAGCTTACTTGTATGTCCAATCTAAGAAGGTGGTAGCCTTAAACAAGGATCTTAAAAAATTAAGTGAAAAGGCTTTGGAACACAAAAAGAAACATACTAAAGCAGCTGAAGATAAGAAACATAAACACAAAAAGAAGCATGACAGCGTGGTTAAAGAAATGAAGAAGAAGATTGTTAAACACAATAAATTAATTCAATCTTTGCATCACCACCTGTTAGCTTTTGAACATGCCCTAGAAAGTCAACATAAACTTTAATTTTCTTCTTCTTTTTTTACGTGAATTATTTGGACCGGGCAAACATCAGCAGCTTCTTGGTGTTCTTCTTTATCTTTCTCAGAAATTTCTAATTCCCAGTGGTCATCTACTTCTTTTCCGTCAACCAATTGAGCCAACCCTTCATCATCCATTACCCATTTGTCTGGAGCTATAGCTGCACAAGCTCCGCAGCTAATACAGTCCTTTTTGTAATGGATAATTTTAGTCATTTTATATCTTAAAAGAAAGTGTTTTTATAATTCTTTTGTGAATATTATAGTCCGCCTTCGGCGGTTTTATCTTGGGCTATTGGATCCCGCCAGCTTAAGCTGAAGCGCTGCTACAGTTAGCACTACTTCTGTGCGGCTCCGCCGCTTGGAACTACTT
>CAYFOH010000016.1:0-19791 GCA_964344755.1 uncultured Methanosarcinales archaeon | reverse complement strand
TCATGCCACTGGTGTGTCACCAGTGGTAGCAATTCACTAGAATTCAATTGACACATCTTCTTGTTATTTTATCAATCATGAAAATAAAGCTTGAGGGAGTTGTATCTAATGAACTTGTTGGTGCTGCAACGGAAGGAAGAATTTATCCTTATGCTGTTTGTGGTGTTGACGTTTATAGAAGACCAGAAATTGCTTTGGAAGATGGTGTAGAAATAGATCGGTCAAGAAAATTGCCATTTACAGTTCCTCTTGCTACAGGAAGGGTCCATAAACCGGAAATGTTTTTTTCTGGAAGGTATTATCGTGTAATTCATTTACTTGATTCTGATGATTATGATCCACAATCAACTGTTGCAGATTTAAGATCTAGAATGATGGAACTAGAAGCAAGAGGTACAGGACTTCTTGATGAGGAATTTTTAGAACAAGAAGATGGAGATACGGCTTATGTATTAACTCCATTGTACGATTCTGAGTTGGCTGAGTTAATGAAGCTGAATTGATCCCCTTATTCTTCTGTAACCTACTAAGAAAACTATTTTTTCTCAAAAAATTTACCCTCTTAAATACGTACGAGCGGGCATAACTTTTATAAACAAACAGAGCCTAATTAAACCGATGTACAAAAAGAGGTGGAGATCAGATGTAGTTAGATCTACTTTTAGGTCGACCTCTTCTAAAAAAGGTCAAATCACCGTTTTCATAATTCTTGGTATGGTTATCCTTATTGCTTTGGTTTTAGCACTTACTTTTCAGAGAGAAGCTATTTCATTTAAACCAGAAGAAATCATTCCAACAGAAAAAGGAAAAGTAGCTAGCTTTATTTCTTTTTGTATCCAAAATAGTGGAGAAGAAGCTTTACAACTAATAGGTCTTCAAGGCGGTTACATTGAAGTTCCTGAAGAAATTTTAGCTGATGGGACAAGACACCTTAAGACTTCTCCTTTCACTGCTATCCCTTTGTGGGCTCAAGGAAATTCAGTAACTGTTCCTTCTTTATCGGAAATGAAGAGTGAAATTGATAATTACTTAGAACAAAATCTAGCTAGTTGTTTATTTTCTTCTGAAGTGTTTAAAGAATCTTATGATATTATTGAAAAAAGTTCTGTGAAGGCGGACACCAGAATAGTTGATAACAAAGTTATTTTTAATGTTAATTGGGATTTAGAAGTTAGAGACAAAGGTGGAAAACGGGTTGCCGAAATAATTAATCATGTTGCTGAATCTCCTATCAAACTAAAGCAGCTACATGAATTAGCTAATGAAATTATTGGAGCTGAGTTAAGACAAATGAAGCTAGAAGACATAACCCAAGACTTGTTAGCTTTAGAACATCCTAACGTTCCTTTAGCTGGGACAGAACTGAGTTGTACGAGAAAAGTCTGGGAAGTTGAAGAAGTGAAGGAACAATTAAAAGAATTATTAAGAGTAAATATAGGAAACCTAAGACTTAAGGGAACAGATTTTCTGGAATTCCCTGATGAATTGCCTTATTACAAAAGCCATTATATCTGGGATATTGGAAATGATTTCATTAATCCCAAAATAAGTGCTATTTTTAACTATCAACCGACATACCCTTTTACTTTTCAAGTCACTCCCTTGAAGAATGGTAAAATGACTAGTGGGCAAGTGGGTGGAACAGATATTCTCTCTTTTATTTGTGTGCAAAATTGGAAATTTACTTACGATGTAGTTTATCCTGTTGCAGTGAGTTTGAAGGAAGGCGATTATAATTTTAATTTTGCCTTTGATGTGCATTTGATTAGAAACATCCCTAACCGAGAAGTTCAATTAACGGCTCGGCCTTCCAACACTCTAAATTTTGTTGCAGACGAAAGTTATTGTAAGCAAGCTCGTATTCCCATGACTATAACTACCTGGGAATTAGTTGAAAACAAGCGAGGTGTGAGTAATAGGGAACCTTTAGATGATGTGAATTTGGCTTTTAGCTGTATCAAAAATCAGTGTGATGCAGGGAGAAGTGAATTTGACTTTGCTAATCGTGGTTACCAAGCGGGGCAGGAACTAAATTTACCTTACTGTGTTGGTGGCATAGTAAGAGGTAAAAAAGAAGGATATAAAGAAGGCGTGGTAAGAGTGGTAACTACCCCTGGAGAAGAAGTTGAAGTCAATCTTATACCTTTGAAACAGTTTCCTTTAAACAGAATAAAAGTAATCAAACATGAGTTGGGTGATTTGGAAGAAACAAGTGAATGGAGGGATGAAACTCTTTCCATTAAATTGGTTTTTAACAAGGAAGATGGTGGATTAAGGCTACCTTTAGAACCGTTCCATGAAGAAAATGTAATTATTTCTTCACAGCTTGATGAAGAAGTTGTAAATTCGCAAACGCTAGACTTTTTGGCTAAAGCTAATTTTGCTTACGAATTGGAACTCTTATTGTTTAATGAAGACCAAATAGTTGGTGGATATCGAGGTAATTGGACAGTACCATGGTCAAATTTAGAGGAAGCAGAAGAATTAACTTTTCATGTAGTTAGTAAAGAAAATGCTAACGAAGACGATTTATTTGATTTAGTCTTAAACTTAAACGAGTATAGTCAACAGGTACCTTTACCTGAAATAAGATGAGAAAAAGAATAGAAACTAAAACGTTGTTCTCTTTGCTAGTGATTATTCTTTTTATTAATTTACCTCTAGTCAGTGCCTTACAATTCTCTAATGTACAAAGCTCTGTAACTGCAAACTCTGCTGAAATTACTTGGGAGACTGACCAAGTAGCAGACAGTTTTGTTAGTTATGGGGAAGAAAAAAACGATTTAATTAAAAAAGGAAATGCTGACCTGTTAACACAACATAATATTAATTTACAAAGTCTGCAACCGCAGACAACTTACTTCTTTCAAGTTGAAAGTAATAACGAGATAGATAATAATAATGGAAACCTATATTCTTTTACAACTTTAGCTGAAGATAAAACTGCACCAAGTTTGACTGTAGAGCTACCAGAGTTTGTTAAAGGTAACAAATTTTCTTTAGAAGGTTCTGCTGAAAATAATGCTGAAGTTAAATTGTTTGTTAATGATGCTTTGGTTGGAAGCACTAGAGCTACTGAAGGTAAATTTACTTTTGCTAACATCTTCTTAGTCTCTGATCAAGTAAATGTTATTAAAATTATGGCAGCTGATAGCGCTGGTAACGCTGCTGAATTTGTTGGACAAGTAGTTTCTGACACTTTAAAGCCCAGAATCACTTTAGATGAAGTGCCTTCTTTGATTACTGAAAATTTGGTTTTAAGAGGTAGTGTTTCAGAAAACATAAGCGGGGTTATTTTTGTTAACAATCGGTCTTTGAGTCAATTTATAGGAGATAGTTTTGAACAGTCAGTTAGTTTGTCAGAAGGTTTTAATCTGGTTAAAGTTGAAGTTACTGATCAAGCAGGTTGGGTAAGTTCTGAAGAAGTAGAGGTGACTTATGACACTTTGCCCCCTACTGTTTCTTTTCAACTAGAAGCTGGAACAGAATTTTATGAAGGAAGGGCAGAAACAGATATTACTGGGGAAACAGAACCTGGAGCCAACCTTTACCTTTATGTTTTTAGAGAAGGTGTACAGCAGAGTAGGCCTTTTAGTAGGGCTGTGGCTAAGGTTAAGGCTGATGATGAAGGTAACTTTCGTTTTAAAGACGTGACATTCCCACCACCTATTTTTTCTGGGTTAAAAGAATTGGCTCCAAGGGAGGTGCCACCTGGCTTAGAAGATATTTTGATATCTCCAATAGGAGCTATTGGGGGGCAAGACCGTAAAACGTACCGTGTATATGTAATTGCTGAGGATAGGACTGGTAAAACAGCTTATTATCAAACAACAGTTAATGTAAATTCTTGTTTTTCTGGTAATTTTGCTTTTGATGTTAATACTCACGAAAGTTTTCCGCCACAACCTTTACGTTTAGATCCTAACTTGGTTGAGGAGGGGAGAGAAACGATAACAGCTGTCTTTACGGTAGATTACACTGGGTCAGCAGTTGGACCTCTAGATCCTGCAACTAACGAAGTTAAACCAGGTTATGAAGTAAGGGACGTTAGATTTGAAAAAGCTTGTACACAAGCTACTGCTGAAACTTCCGAATATGGCTTGGGTTGTAAATTGTTAAACAATATTCAAGTACAACCGAACAGCAACAAGTCAGTCTATGTTATTAGTTCTAATTTAGCTAGGGCGGACGAATTTTTAGAGAAGGATAAAAGTCTTTGGAAAGATTTTCAGAAAAGGCAGTTGAAATTTCCTCTGAAGATATTAGTATCATATAGGGAGAGAGAACAGGATGGCGGTTTTGGTCCGGTTAAAACTCAAGCAGCATGTCATGATTTAGGTTACTTTGTGGATAGGCTGATTGATAGTGAAGATCTTGTTCCAGACGTCTTAATTGAACAAGGGTTGCCAGCGATAGAATTTACTATAGACCAAATTGAAAAAGTTAAACCCTATTTAGAGACAGCCGTGTTTGTTGCGGGTGTAAGTTGTTTTAGCTCTTATCTTGTTAAGGGCGTAACAAAGATTTATCGGATATTTACGTCTAAGTATGAAGGGCTGACTAGCGAATGTCCTTTAAACCAAAATGATTTATATCTTAGGGAAACAGTGGAAAGTTGGCGGAAAGATTTGCCTCCTGGGACTTATCCTGCAGTACCAGAAGAAAAAATACTTGATGAAGTTTGCCCTTCAACCGCTAAAGCTTGGGAAACAGAAAGTTATCTTGATCAGTTGTACCGGTTTACTTGTGACAGATTCTTTTGTCGAGAAGTTCCGGCCAGGTGGACAGAAGATAAGTTAGAAGAAGATATTAACAGCGTTATTTTGGAACAACAGCAATGTTCTGTAAGTACGTCTGGTGTGGCTTTGAAAGAGATCGAAAATTGTCAAGAAGAGTTCCAGTTAAATCCAGCTAACGGCCAATTAGTGCAGAGATTGAGAGAAAAAAGAGTAGATACTTGCTATAGTGACGGTGAAACGCTTTATTATGTCGATCCGGATAGAAAACAAATTGTTAATGAAAAAATATCTCGATTAAAACCAGTAGAAAATCTTTTACCTTTAGGTATTGTACCTAAGACGGATCTTCTTGCTCACAAACCAGAAAACTCAGAGAAATTTATTGTGGGGAGAGACGTTTCTTGTGAGCAAAGGTGTAAGGAAAAATCAGGTTATGTGGCGGCTAGTGATGGGCATAGCAATATTGGTCCCGGTTGTTATAAAGAAACGGTAGATGGCTTAGAAGGGGCCGACGGCGCTAGAGTGGATGGAAACAAAGTTAGGGGGGGCTATACGAACGAATGTTTTATTGATAAAAATAATCTAAACGATATTTACCAATGTGTTTGTGATAAACCAAAAGAAGCCACTCCTGCACAAGCAGGAGTAAGAAAAGCAGTAAACCAAGAGAGTGTAATTGAAGAATGGCAATATCGGCAAGCCCTTATGTTTCAAGAAACGAGGGGCAGAGCTGGTACATTATATCCCAAAAATAAATATTATGATGCTAGAGATTTTAGCGGGGCATTTGGTTTAAATTATGGTTTAGACAACTTTTTAGAACCTAAAAAAACTGCACAGATTAATCCGCATAGCCAGTATCTAGGTGCATGGCAAAGTATGTGTTTGCCTGTAATTCATGGCCAGTTAACAGTTTTCCAAAGTATGTTGTTGGCGTTTAGAAACTGTTTGGTTGAAGCCAAATTTACTGGCTTGCAAGATGCAGGAACCTGTAAAGCTTTGTTCACTGAACAATTCTGTGGTTTAGTTTACAAAGGAATCTCTTCTTTGTTTAACCAATGTTCTCCTCTTGATTTAGATGATGTTCATGAAGAGGGCCAGTTAGAAGGTGTAGAAGCGGCTTACCAGTCTTTTAGACAGGCTGTTCCACAGGCTTTAGAATCTTCAAGCAATGAATTAAAAGCTGATTATGGTGCTTCTGCCGAGCAGTACTTTTCTACTGGTTTACAAGGGATCACCCAATCTATTTGTTTAGCAGCTATCGGTTACGATTTTAATTTAGATATGGACTTTATTCGCGATGCAGCTTATTCTGTTCCTTTCAAAACAGACGCTTACTTTCCTGTAGCTAACAGAGAACTTAGAAGTTATGATCCGATTAAAGGAACAGCTTCTTTTGATTATAATTTGGGAGGGATTGTTGTTCCTGGTTGTAAAGTTAGATCTTACAAGACCCAACTTAAATGTATTAGTTTTGAAGATACAGGAAGACCAGGTATTGATTGTAGCCAACAAGGTTGTGATTGTTTGGAGGCTAGTAGCGAAAATTCTGTTTTTGAAAACGAAAAAACTCATTTAGTTGATGGTGGCAGCGGTTTTAGTGGTATCAGAAAATTAGAAGTGTTTGATCTTCCTATCCAATCTCCACAAAGAGTCAGTAGCAATTTCCGTTATGATCATGTTGTACTAGAATTAACTTTGGATACAGGTGAAGACCCTAACGCGTGTTTTGATGAAGGTTATAAAACAAATAACGGTGGAATATTTTATTTCCCTATATCTCACATTGAATCTCCTGGACTAGTTACTTGTTATGTTAACGCTGAAACTGGCAAATATATTTGTCCTGACATTTCGGGAATTTTTGAAGGCGGCCAAACTTATTTTGAACATCCTTTTGTGCAGTGTGTTGATAACACTGATCCTAATGGGAATTCGTTTATTAGTTGTAATTCTCCTAATTTATTTGTTAAAGATAGAGGAGACGATATCGTGATCAAACCCTATATCTTTGTGGGATCAAGTGAAAAAGCCTGTTTAAGAATTACAGATGACAGAAAATTAATTAGCCCTATTAATGTACCTTTACCAGAAGGCTATAACGGCTTGATTCAGCAGAAAATTAATCTTGGTCCAGTAACTGAAGAAATGTTAGGAGGAAGCGGGACAGCAACTTTTATCTCAGGTGAAGATAACCATGCCAGTTGTGGTGGCAATTTAGATTCTGTGGAATTCTTGGAAAGGCCAGATGCAGGCAAGGATGTAAGCTCTAAAACGATTAAGTTTACTTATCATCCGCAAACTAATGGTAAATATAAGTTAGAATTCAGCGGAGCAGATTTGGAGTTGACTAAAGGTTACGGTAAAAGCGGTAATTTATTGACTTTAAACGGTGATGAAGATTTAACTGTTGAAGAAATAAGAAATGCTGTTTTTAATAACCAAGGATTTAGTTTTAAAGAAATTATTGAAGAGACTGGATTAAGAGAAGAAACAACAACCTGTGAATTTAGGGTAAGTAGACCTTCTGCTTTTGCTGGTAGAGCCGACGGTGTTTTAAGATTAAAGACAGAGTTATTGAAGAGAGAAGGCAACAGCTGTTATAATGCTAAAGATCTTCTTCCTAGAAGTGCGTTAGGGTTACCAGTACATACACAAGTGATTAAGGTACAAGCTACTTTTGACGAGGTGGCAGCAGCTAGTGATATTCATAAAGATTTTACGGCAGGAAGGTACCAAAGGGTTGTTGATCAAGCTAGAGAAATTGTTAATCGTCGCGTTAGAGATTTAGACGATGCAAGGGCTATCTATTACTGGATATCTAGTTTGATAGCTGAGGAAGGTAATGGTTGGGATGCTGCTGGGTCTAGAGTTAGAGGGCAAATTGAAAGTTTGTTGGATCTCTTTTTTGAAGGTAAATTTGTTAACGAAAATGTTGGCGATTATTCTCCTTCGTTAAAAAATGAAGGAGAGTTTGAAAAAGTTCAAGCTTATTTATGTGAAGTAGATGCTGGGTTGGGTGGAGAGCATAGTAGTGAGTGCCCTAGCGTTTCTTCCACTACTAGTGTGGTTCCTACAACAACACCAAGAACAGTTCCTACAACAAGTACTGGTGATTTTAGTAGTTGTCAAATAACTTCTTCCGGTAATTCTGAATCTGTTGGTAGTCCGCAATCAGGAACTTTGAAGAACGGTATTAATTTACCAAACACTAATTCTTTAGATCCTCGAAGACCGAAAAAGAATTACGGTACTTTAGAATTAGTTAATTTGTTGGAATATGCTTCTTGTTATATGAAAAACAAATATGGACCGGAATTAATAACCCATGATTTAAGTGCAGAAAAAGGGGGAAATATAGGTCATAAATCGCATCGTAGTGGGAGAGACGTTGACTTTGGAATTTATGGTTTTGATGGTGCCACCTACCAGAATGAGTATACAAGTGGTAATAATGCCATGTGCAATAGGCCTAGATCTAACACTAATTGTTATGCTAAAGGGAACGCAAATTATTTTGTGAATTCCAGATTTAATAAGCCTAAAGCATTAGAAGCTAATTGGGACTTTGTTAAAGTTTTACAGCAACTTTACGATATTGATTTAATTATATTAGATAAGGTTTTGGTAGACGTATTAAAAGAACATGTTGAAAAGACTCATCCGGGAGAATGGGGCCAATATGGAAGCGTGTTTTTGACAGGAGCCTCTGGACACCATAACCACTACCATATTAGGATCAAGTGTCCAAAAGATGACTTGTCTTGTAGAAATAATAATGGCGCACAAGCTTTTGCAACTAAAGATAAGGTGGAACCATGAACAGAAAAGGTTCAGCAATAATTCAGTTATTAATAATTTTAGTAGTTGTAGTTCTGACTAGTTCCATTCTTTTGTTTTTGATGAGTTCAGGAATTATTAAAACAAAAAGTTCTGACTTAGAAATTTTAAATTCGGAATTTATTCCTTTAGCTAGGGAAGGAAAATTGTCAATTAACAACTTTGCCTTTTGTCAAGAAGTTGATGTAAGTTTGAAATGCTTAGAGTACGGAGATGTTTTTAGGAAGGGGGATAGGGTCTTCTTTGAATTTGAGGTGGAAACAACACCTTATCAAGGTGAAGTGGCTATCTTTGAAATGTATAGAATTTTGGGGCCTGATGGTGATTTGGTTTTAGATTTTGATGCCAGGGACGATTTTTATTTTAACACAGCGTCTGACGAGAATATTTTTCTTGTAGACAATTTTTTGTTAGGTTCTGATTTGGAAAGGGGAGAATACACTCTGGAATTAGTTGTTAAGAATAGTTTATTGAACTTAGAGGAAAAGGAAGTTAAGAGGTTTGTGGTAGGATGAAGAAAACTTTCCTGTGGTTTTTTATTTTTTTCTTATTGTCGTTTTTGGTAGTAGCTCAAGGAACTTACATCGACTTTGATTTTTCTGATTTAGAAAGTGAATTGGGCAATGATCCAGGATTTGATGGTGGGGGTATTTATATTCCTGAAGGTGCTACTGCAAATGCTCCAGTAATGTTTTTGTTTCATGGGCACAGAAGTACTACTTTTAATACAGCTGCTAATAGTCCCAGAGTTTATCTTAAAGATGGTGCAAAAACAAGATTTGATACTTTTTTAGATAAACATATTTCTGGAGGTGGGAAACCAGTCGTCTTAGTTGAGTTAATTGATGCGGATCAAAGTAATCCTTATACTTACAGCAGAATAACGCGAGAACAGTATTCTAATATGATCTTAAGTTTTGTGACAGATAAATTAAGTGAGAGAGGTATTACTCCCTCTTATTATAATTTCTTTACTTTTAGTGGTTCAGGCTGTGATGTATCTAAAGTCATGGAAAACATGTTTAGCGTGGATGTTAATTATGACAAGATAATTGTGGCAGAGAGTACTTGTAATGACGATTATTTAAAACCACAGATTTCTTCTAATACTAATAAATTCAATGAGTTACTTTTTGTATGGCGGGGTATTAACAATGGGAATGATGTAAGTTTTAATGAATACATAAATTCTGTGGGGGCTAATAAGCTTGCTTCCATTCAAATTGATGGAAAAAAATACGGACATGGGGGGACAGCGGACGAAGCTTTTAAAGCAGGTTTGAAAAAGTTCTTTGGTGCCGGCGGCATTGTTCCGGGAACGCCGCAAGTGGTTGGCCAAGTGTTAAATAATCAAAAAATTTTGCATATAGGAGATTCGCAAACAGCCGGTTTCTATGGGAGAGAATTAGATCGTTTATTGAAAAAAAAAGTAGGTAAAAAAAATGTTTTTAGTTATGGGTGTTCAGGAGCTGCTATTGGACAATACATTGGTGGTGGTAGGAATTGTGTTGCAAAAAAATTTGATGGGACAATAATTGGTTCAAAAAAAACAAGTGCAAACGGTGATTATGTTTTAGGTGGTGATTTTAGATTAGAAGGTCTTAATACATTGGTTAATAAACACAGACCAAACATTGTTATAATTAGTTTAGGAGGAAACAATTATGCTCAAATAAATAATAATCCTCGAGTAATTAAAGATGCAGTAATTGCTTTATCTAACGAAGTGCCAGATAACATTCCTTGTTATTGGGTCGGGCCTGTAGCTTTTGTAAATAATAGTGGTAAGGATCAGAGACCTAAATTAGATGATTTTTATAAGATTTTAGACGATGTTTTGAAAGGAAAATGTCAGTTAATTGACTCCAGACCTTATACTAATGATCGAAGAGGAAATGTACATTTAAGTGCTGATAAAGCTAAACCATGGGTACAAGCAGTGTTTAATATTGTCTCTTCTGGCGTTCGACCAACGACTTCTACTGGGACTGCAACGCCTAGTCAACCAAGTATCACAACTTTTTCACAAACTAAAAGAGAAGAAGAAATTGATAGTGTTTGGAAAATTGTTAGTGAAATCATTAAAAGACGTGTAGGAGAAATATGGGTGAAGTCAATTGGTTGGGTAAAGGAGGGTGGTAGTGCTTCTGGGGCTATAACACCTCAACCTACTACACCAGGAAGAGTTGTTTCTGTGACAGAGCAAGAAATAAACGCATTAAAGGATTCTTCTGCAGAAGATATTAAGAATTTTATTAGAGAAAAATTAGGTGAACAATACATTGAGGATGTAGAATATTTGACGAAAATTCTTTTCAAGGAAAGAAGCTGTTCTGATTATTGGGCTAAGGAAAGGGGTGGGATTGCTCAGGTTGCGATAAATAGGGTGAATTCTCAAAGCTTTCCCAATACAATAAAAGACGTTGTAGCTTCTAACACATGGAATGCTGGCTTTGCTGAAAAAATCCCAGTTATAACAGGAATTGAGGATATCAACAAAAGGGGATGTACAATCTCAGCTTTAAAGTTTCTTTCATGTGTTGGGGTAGAGAGTGAAGGTGGTTCTGAGATAGGTGGGAGGACACTTTTTGCCCATTTATGTGCACTTTCTCCTAATCATAGAGCTAGAAATAGACCGAACCCTTTGACAATCCAAGGTGATCCTGGTCGGAGTTGTCCAGCTACGTTTTCTGGAAATGATGTTTCATCCAAAGATTGTTCACTAAGACTTTACAGATGACCAACATAACCAAAATAAAAGCTAGAGAAATTCTTGACAGTAGAGGTAATCCTACAGTAGAGGTGGAACTTTTCACAGAAAGAACACACCAGATAGCTTCAGTACCAAGTGGAGCTTCAACAGGTAAACACGAAGCTGTAGAAGTAAGAGACAAAAGCAAAAGATATCATGGTAAAGGTGTACAAAAAGCTATTAACAATGTTCAAAAGAAAATATTTCCAATAATAAAAAACATTGACTGTAAAAAACAAAAATTAATTGATGAACTAATATTAAAAGAAGACAACACTTCCAACAAGTCAAAGTTTGGTGCAAACGCAATTTTGGCTGTATCTTTAGCTTCAGCTAAAGCGGCCGCTGTAGAGTCAAACCTTTACCTTTACGAATACCTTTCTAAACTTACCAAAAGAAAACCAAGCCTTCCAAGGTTGTTCTTCAACATTCTTAATGGGGGGAAGCATGCTGATAATTCTTTAGCAATACAAGAGTTTATGATCTCTCCTAGATTTAGATCTTCAAAAAAAAATATTAGAGCTGCTAGTGAAATATATCATCAACTAAAAAAAACATTAAAAAAAAAGAAACTTTCCACGAATGTTGGCGATGAAGGCGGGTTTGCTCCTAATATCAGAACAACCAAAGAAGCTTTAACTCTTTTAACACAAGCCATCAACAAAGCTGGCTACAAAAACAAGTGTGATCTAGCTTTAGATGCAGCAGCTTCCGAATTTTATAAAAAGGGTAAATACACAGTAGATAACAAACAACTTACCAAAGATAAATTAATTAATTATTATCTTAATTTAATCAAACAGTTTCCCATTATTTCTATCGAAGATCCTTTTCAGCAGGAAGATTTTAAATCATTTGCAGAACTAAAAAAATTGTCAAAAATACAAATAGTAGGAGATGATTTAACTGTAACTAACCAACTAAGAATAAGAAAAGCAATTGGAAATAAAAGTTGTAGTTGTTTACTTCTAAAAGTTAACCAGATTGGAACCTTAACAGAAGCTTTAAAGGCAGCAAGTTTAGCTTTAAACAACAATTGGCAAATAATGGTTTCGCATAGAAGTGGTGAAACAGAAGACACTTTTATTGCAGATTTGGCAGTGTCTTTAGGTTCACAGCTTAAAGCTGGTGCGCCTTGCAGAGGTGAAAGAACTGCCAAGTATAATCGATTGATAAGAATAGAAGAAATTCTTAACAAACCTTTTTAATAGTTTGCTTATTTTTAGAAGGATATGAACAAAAAAGAATTTTTTGATTATTGTGGCAAAAATTATGATCAGAACGATTGCCAGCGTTTCTTGAGAGCTGTTGAACTTATAGAAACTTCTTTTTCTTCTAAAAAAAGGTTAGCTGATGACACTTTTTTTGATCATAACCTAAGAGTAGGTTATATTCTTTTAGAGAATAAGTTTGAACCAAACGTTGTTTTGGCTGGGCTGTTGCATGGATTAGATGAGGAAAAAATAGTAGGTTTTGGAAAAGAGGTAACTATGTTGGTTAAAGGGGTAGCTGACTTAAGGTCACTTAAAATTAAAAATACTAATGTAGCTGCTGAAGCTTTAAGAAAAATAATTTTGACTACACTTAAAGATGTAAGAGTGATCTTCATTAAATTAGCTAACAAATTAGACAATCTTAGAACTATTAAACCACTAAGCAAAGAGGAACAGAAAAGGATTGCTGAAGAAGTTTTAGAAATTTATAGTCCTCTAGCTTCTAGACTGGGTTTGGAGAAGCTTAAAACACAATTAGAGGATCTTTCTTTAAGAATTCTTAAACCTAAAATTTATCGAGATATAGTTACTTATCTTAAAGAGTCTAGTGAGGAAAGAGAATCGGATGTTAACCTAGCGATAAGTATGATTAAAGATTTAGCAAAACACAAAGTTGATTTAATTAAGATAAAAGGTAGACCTAAACATATTTACAGTATTTATCTTAAGATTGTTAAGAGGGGGGTTAAATTAGATGATCAATATGATCTTTTAGGTATAAGGGCAATTGTTAAAGACGTAAAAAGCTGTTATACTCTTCTTGGTTTGTTACACGAGAAGTTTGATCCGATTCCTGGAAAATTAAAGGATTACATTGCTAATCCTAAACCTAACTTATATCGCTCTATTCACACAGCACTTATTCTTCCTAATAAAAAAATAATAGAAATACAAATTAGAACAAAAGAAATGGACGAGTTTGCTGAAGAGGGACCGGCTGCACACTGGGATTATAAGGGAATTAAGTCAGATGTTCTTTTTGAGAAAAGAACGGCCTGGTTGAAGGGGGTTTTGGATCTACAAAAAGAAGGTAAAAATAAGGATTTTTTAGAAGCTGTTAAAGTAGACATTTTTGGTGATAAGATATTTTGTTATACACCTCAAGGAGATGTTAAGGAGCTTCCTTCAGGAGCAACAATTTTAGATTTTGCTTATAGTGTTCATGAAGAAATAGGTAACAAATCAGTGGGTGGAAGAGTTAATGGTGTTTTTGTACCATTAAGACACAAGCTAAAATTAGGGGATATTGTTGAGATTCTTACTAACAAAAACCAAAGACCACGTCGTACCTGGTTAAAATTCATAAAATCAAGTCGGGCTAAGCAAAAAATAAGAAAATCTTTAAGGGAACATGAGAAACTGCCTGCCTTACATTATCATAAACTTAAGCCTCTTCAAAAAGAAGAACTTGGAGTTTTAACAGAAGCTAAAGATTTTCCAAGAGCAACTTGTATTCTAGCTAAATGTTGCCAGGCTATTCCAGGAGATAAAATAGTTGGAATTATTACAAAGAGAAGGATAATTTCCGTTCATAAGGAAGTATGTAGGTTAGCTCAACAAGAAGAAAAAAGATGGATTCCTGTAAATTGGAAAGACACTTTTAACCAGCGCATAAAGTTTACTGTACATGCTGATGAAAGAAGTGGTTTGTTAGCAGATTTATTAAACACGATTGCTAGTACTGGTTTTGAAGTTAAAGAGGCTAAAGCCAAACTTTTAGGTAATGATGCTGCAGAATGTTCTTTTGTAGTTATTCCAAGGGACCTTCAAGAACTAAAAAAGTTAATTAAGAGAGTAAAGAAAGTTAAAGGAATAAAATGGCTTCACTTTAACTGATTAATTTTAGAAGATCGATCATCCTATTACTATAACCCCATTCATTATCGTACCAGGCTACAAGTTTTAATATTTTTTTGTCAACAACCTCAGTTAATTTACTGTCTAAAATAGCAGAATGTGGGTTGTGAATAATGTCAGTAGAGACCAAGTCTCGATCAGAATATTCAATAATGCCTTTAAATTTGCCTTTGGCTTGTTTGTTAAAAAGATTATTAACATCAGATATCGTAACTTCTCTTTCTGTTTCTATGGTGAAGTCTGTTACACTGCCGGCAGGTACTGGAACTCTAAAAGCCAGTCCTCTAACTTTTCCTCGTAATTCTGGTATGGCTTGGACTGCTGCAACATCTGCTCCAGTTGAAGTCGGAATGATGTTAACAGCAGCAGCTCTTGTTCTTCTTAGGTCTTTAGCTGGCCCATCAACCAGATGTTGTGTTGATGTATAGGCATGTACTGTGGTAAAATAACATCTTTTTATTCCTATATGGTCCTGAACTACTTTAAGGACTGGAGCTACACAATTGGTTGTACATGAAGCATTAGAAATAATGCGGTGCTTTTTACTATCATAACTATCGTCGTTAACTCCGAGAACAATGTTAGTGGTATTTGTGGGACAAGTTTGGTTTTCTTCACATTTACAGGGAGCAGAAATTAAGACTTGTTTAGCTCCTGCTTTAAGATGTGTAGCTGCCTTTAAGGGATCCCTAAAATGGCCGGTACTTTCAATAACTACATCCACTTTCAATTTTTTCCATGGTAGATTAAGGGGGTCCTTCTCCATAAAAGTTCTTATTTTGTTTTTGCCTACCACTAACATATTATCAGTATAACCAATGTTATCAGGTAAAGTTCCTTGTACAGAATCATATTTAAGAAGATGAGCCAAAGTTTTGTTGTCAGTTAAATCATTAATTGCTACAAAGTTAATTTTGCGGTCCTTATAACCGGCCCTAAAAACCATGCGACCAATCCTTCCAAAACCGTTTATTGCTACGTTTATCATATTACCACTTCTCTTTTTTTTGAGATTTTAAGAAGTATATATAGGTTTCTAATTCTTTTTAATGGATACCCAACCACTTCTTTCTTTTCCGTAAACCAGTTCTTTTTCCTTAACTAATTTTCTTTCTTCAGTTTTCCAAATCCTTAAAGTTCCATGGTTTTCTTTAATTTTTTTGTAAATTAACGGCGTAACATATGCTATAACTGGTTTCCCAGCAGGTCTTGAGTATTCATTTGATGTTTCTTTTAGTTTTTGTTCTTTGAGGTAGTTTTGGCAATCTGTTTTAGTTAGATGCAATGAACAACCATCTGGTCTAACGCCCCAGCCGCTTTCATATTCTTCCCAATTTACATAAATTACTTCTTTGAGTTTTTCTGTCATATAGTTAAGAGAACGGATTTGAGAATATATAAATTTGTTGGATCATTATGAATAAAAGAGCAACCTTTAAAAAAACATTAACTAAATTGTATAATATGCCTGAAGCAATTCCCTCAGCTCAACAACATAAGTTTAAAGATAAGTTTGTAGAAAGATATTCTAAACTTACAGATTGGGACGAATTTAAGAAATATTGTTTATCTTTCTTAAGACGTTCGATAAGGATAAACACTTTACAAGGGTCTGTTAAAGAAGTTAAACAATCAATTGAAAAAAAAGGATGGAAGTTAAAACCAATTCCCTGGTGCAAGGAGGGTTTTTGGATATCTCATCCCGATAGGAGAGATGTAGGTAATTTATTAGAACATCATTTAGGCAAGATTTATGTCCAAGAAGCAGCTTCCATGATCCCTCCTTTGGTTCTTCAACCTAAACCAGGAGAAATTGTTTTGGATATGTGTGCTGCTCCAGGGAGTAAAACTACACAGATGGCTGTTATGATGGGAGGTAGGGGCCTAATTGTTGCTAATGATTACAAGGGAAAAAGATTACAGTCTTTAGGAATCAATATCCAAAGAAGTGCTTTAACAAGTATAATCTTAACAATAATGGACGGAAGAAGATTTCATGGTTTCAATTTTGATAAAATTCTAGTAGATGCACCTTGTTCAGGAACTGGTACGATTAGAAAAAGCTTGAAAACGATTAGGATTTGGAATCCTGGAATGATAACTAAATTGGCAAAACAACAAAAAGAACTAATAGTGAATGCCTTTAAGAATCTTAAGGTGGGTGGAGAGATGGTTTATTCTACTTGTTCGGTAGAACCAGAGGAAAATGAAGGAGTGGTCAGTTATTTGTTAGAAACATTTCCAGAAGCTGAAGTCGTTAAAGTAATTCTTCCTGGTTTGAAAATGGCCAAGCCAGTAACTGAATTTAAAGGTGAAAAGTATCATTCTCAGGTTAAAAGGACAATCAGAATTTGGCCCCAAGACAACGACACTGAGGGTTTTTTTGTGGCTAAAATAAAAAAACATAGCTAATGATTCTGCAAAATATTTTAATACTCTTATATTCTAACCTTGGTAAATGTTTGGGTTAGAAAAAAATGTGACAGAGAAAGTGGCTAAATATAGCTCAAATTTCTCAAAAATTCTTAAAAGTTCTCTTAAATTGAAAAAAGAAGAAGTGGTTATTATTACTGATTATGGAAAGGGACAAAACACTTTAGCTAGTATGTTAGGTTATGGTTATTACTTAGCGGCAAAAAAAAAGGGATTAAATGTTAATCTGCTTTTCCAAGATGTTAAGAAAGGCTTTATGTTTACTGACAGCCACGTGGTTAAAGCAATAAATAATTTACAGAAAAACAATGTAATTATTTTGTCTGTTTCTAATAAATTGGGAAGAATAGGAGATAAAAAAAGTTTTCGTAATTTTTGTAGAGAAAAAGGTCATCGTTTTATTTCAGCAACTGGGTTAGGGGATGTTAATACACAATATTTTGAAATGTTTATGGAGGCTATGAGTGTCAATTATTCTCGTATGAAAAGAAAAGGTATGTCCATTAAAAAAAAATGGGATAAGGCTAAAGAGATTAGGGTAACGACAGAAGCAGGAACAGACGTAACTTTTAATGTTGATGGAATGGAAGCTATTGCTAATGTTGGTGACTATTATGACTCAGGTAAAGGTGGAAACATGCCTGCAGGAGAAGTTTATATTCCACCTAAAGGCTATCAAGGTGTAAAAGGGGTTGTTGTGATTGATGGAAGTATGAAGACAGATGAAGGAGCAGTCCTTTTGAACTCGCCAGTTAAAATTGTTATTGAACAAGGAAAAGTGGTGGGTGTGGTTGGCGAAAATGCTAATTTGTTAATTAATACTTTTGAAAAGTTTGAAGCTAGGGCCAAGTATCCAGAAAGGGTTAGACACATAGGTGAATTAGGTGTAGGTATTAATCCAGGATCAGTTATAATTGGGTCGATGATAATGGATGAGAAAGTTTTGGGTACAGCTCATGTAGCTATTGGTAGCAACTACTGGTTTGGTGGTGATATCAGAACTATCTATCATGGTGATCAAGTGTTTAAGAAACCAACTTTTTACGTTGATGGTAAGAAGATGGATCTTTAGTTTATCTTTCTATTATTGAATTGTTTAATGTGTTAATTATTTTAGATGGTTTTCCTTGTTTTTCTCCTTCGTCGATAACAAAGTCAACGTTTTCTTTAATTTCAGGGTCAATGTCTTTAAGAGAAAACATGAATTTTTCCCCTGATCTATTAACAGATGTCGTTACAATTGGCAAGTTAAGTTCTTTTACCAAATTACTTATCCAGTGTCTGGGGATTCTGACACCTAAATTTTCACTGTTTTGAGTAACTGTTTTAGCTACAGCTTGCTTGTTTTTTAAAGGAAGGATAATGGTATAAGGTCCCGGAAGTTTTTTGATCCAGTTTTCAGCTTTTTTTTCTAGAAGGCAATTTTCTCTAATCCATTGTTTTGATGGTGCAATAATAGAAAGAGGTTTATTTGGTCTAGATTTGATTTTTCTTATTTTGCTAACGGCTTGTTCATTTAAAGCGTTACAACCAATTCCATAAATAGTGTCAGTAGGATATATGAAAATAGATCCTTCTCTTATTTTGGTTATGATCTCTTTTGATTTTATTTCAAGATCATTCTTAAAAAAAACGTCCATAAAATTAAAAATAAGTGGGGCAGTTTATAATTTTTCTGCCCCACAGAGGTGTTTTAGGTAAAGGCTATGAGGTAATCATCATTTTTGGTAAATCTCCTTTTAGGTGTTTCATATTTGTCTAGTAAATAGGATATTCTTTCTGTAATGTTCATTGTAACCAACCTCCACTTAATTGAAAATCAAAAAGATCTTCTTTAGGAACTTTTGTGCGTTGTGTCAAGGCTCTAACTTGTTTTTCAAACAATCTTTTAATCGTTCTGTTTGTCAAATCAACCATTTTTTTACCACCTCTTTTTTATGAATCTTTAATTTGGTGGGCCCTTTATATAGAATTCCTGCACTTGTCCAGTGACCAGTGGGTTTAAATAACAAATTGTCTAAGCTAAAAAAAATGGCTTTTTAGGTCTTCTCTTCACAGGACAAACACTAAGAGTACTCCAAAGTTACAGACAATTTTTATATAGTTTAGATGATTGCTTTTAGAGATAGGTCGTAAAAACAAACATGATACTTATGTATTTGGGTTGAGTAAGACCTTAGAGTCAAATTACGACAAGATTCTTAAGAATGTTAGAATTTATTCT
Source organism: uncultured Methanosarcinales archaeon (assembly GCA_964344755.1). Classification (GTDB taxonomy): domain Archaea; phylum Nanobdellota; class Nanobdellia; order Woesearchaeales; family GW2011-AR9; genus CAYFOH01. The sequence continues at coordinate 672 of CAYFOH010000016.1, read as the reverse complement.
GAAAAGAAAAGATGTGTAGCAGAAGTGGATATTTTAGCTATTGGGAAAGATTATTATGACATTTATGAGGTGAAATGCAGTTATCGTATTGCTAAAGCTCGCAAACAGTTGAATAGAATAAGAGATATTTTATCTGTGTCTTCAAAAGTGAGAAATACCTTTTTTTATTGTGGGGAAGCGGACCAGTTGATTAAAATTAAACCAAAACACCGCTAAGACTTCCTGCTTGTCCTGGTCTGCTTGTGATTCTAACCTTTCCAAGTTTGGTTTCTACAACTGCTCCTTTAGTAATTATATTTCGTCTAACTAAATGTGGGTTTGCAGAATTTTCTAGAACGTTTAAAATGTCTGATTTGGTAACTTTACCTTTCTTATCTGAGACATTGATAGTTTTTACTGTAAGTAAAGATTGTTTAGTATTACCACCAATTACTCTATTAATTCTAACTCTTTTTTCTTCGCTTAATTTCGTATTAGCTTGATATCCTGCTAATTCGTTTTTTCTCTTTGAACGGTTAGAACTTAGTCTTCCACCGGAAGGTTTTCTACGAGCTTTTTCTTGTGATCTTGCCATTTTAAGCTTAAATTAGGCCGTGGTTTTTAAAGGTTACGGAAAAATAGTGCTGTCCCAAATGGAATAAATTTGTATACTGGCATGATATTGTTTCGAGT